>CAZOZW010000012.1:0-25181 GCA_964584385.1 uncultured Candidatus Peribacteria bacterium | reverse complement strand
ACCCCCGACTTTGGTCGACCCGGCGGTTTCAGAAATGTCGATTAGCTCCTTGCTGTTCTCCCAGTAAAAATTGCCATCGAAATCTTGTTTTTTGACACTGTTCCAAATCACTTTTTGTAGCTTGGCGCTAAAGCGTCTTCCGGCAATAGCATTGCCCTCGAGATCGGTTGCTAATACTTCGGCGCTGACCGAATCGGCTGATCTATCGAGCCAAAATTCTTGGGTTCGCACCCCAAGCACGAATTCACCGGCGAATACCGGCCAGGTTTCGCCATGAAACACGTTTTGCCCGGCGTCGTTTACCACGTTTAGGCGCAACGAATACAGCTGATGCTCTTCTTCGTTGATCGGCAGGTCGATGCGAAAACCGCCATCATCACCGGTTTGCAGCGTGCCTTTGGCAACCACTTCTTCGTCTTCGTCACAACCGAACATGCACGAATATGAATCGATACCAAACGAGAACCAGCCGCCGCCTTTCCAGCGGTCGAAGTAGAGTGGGCTTTTAACGATATGCCAATCGACCGCAGCATTAGCCACTGCAGCCCCAAAATAGTATTCAGCTTTGCCATCGATTGTAAAGTTCTCGCCCGAGACGAATTCTTGTTGCTCGGCAACAGCTATAACCTTAAACGGTGGCTTGACGTAGTCTTCGACCCAAAACACCGACTGGCTGTAAATGTGATTACTCTCTTCGGGTACGTTCACCGCTTCGGCGCGAATATAGAATTGACCACTCGCCGCCGAATCGATGATGTTGAATTCGCCGTTAAAACTGCCGTATTCATCGAGCGGGTGATTTTCGCGGTAGACTTCTTCGCCGCGCGGGTTTTGAATGATGATCGTTGCATTCTCTTCGGTGGGAATCGTATATTCCGATTTACGATCAACCCGTAAAATCCCTTTAAAATAAGCGGTGTCGCCAGCTTTGTAGATCGGGCGATCGGTGAGGATGACGCCCATTGTTTGCGGCGCAGAAAAATACGATCCACTATTAACTCCGAATTCCCATGGTTCTAAGCCGCTATCCCAGCTTGAACCGGCAAAGGCTACCGTGTTATCAGCAATTCCTTCGGCAAAGAAGTTCCACATCTCGTTCGGCCGCGTAATCGAGAGCAAGCCGTTATTATCGGTAGTTGCAGAGGCAAACTCCTCGCCTTCTTCGTTGTAAAACCGTACCAACATATTTTCAATCGGTCGACCGTTTAAAAAATCGGTCGCCCAGACGGTAATCGTGTCGAGCCCGCTTTTAACGGTGAGCGAGCTATTGACCGAAAAAGCAACACCCTTGTATACACGCTGATCATCGTTCCATGGGTTTTTGATCAGCGGTGATGTCGCCTCGTAGAATAAAGCTGCCGGGCGGCTGGCGGCAGTATTAAGCGGCACTTCGAAAACCACGGTTTCGTTGGTTTCACCGGGCACGGGCTGCTGCCACGAGCGAGTATTAACCCCACTGGTTTGACAGCTGAATTCATGCCAGCGCCATCCTCCTTCACCTTCTATTGCGCGCACGGTCGGAATCGGTACTTCGCAGGTAGTCATTTGTAACGAATCGACATTACGTGCCGAAAAATAGGCGCTGAGCGGATCATCGATATCGTACACGCCGCGCATGCTGCCGCGATTCATCGGCACGAGCATCGGCGGATAATCATTGATCGAAATTTGCGGATTGAACTCATCGGTAGGAATGTCCTGCCCGAAAACATCGTTTAATCCAGAACCGATCGTAATAGAAAACGCCTCGCCAGGCTCACTCTCGAACTGCACGGTACAAACCGATTGATGGCAATTGACGGTCGACTCGATCTGCTCGGGCTCATCCTCGCCCTCAGCCGGCTCGGGGGCGTTGGCAGCGGTGATCGAAATGGCCTGTTGCAGTGCTTCAGCTTGGGATTTTTCTTCACCGTTCTCACCTTCGGTGTGTGTCATCAGCGTACAAAAGTCGATTTGAATCGGCTCATCGGGAAACACCGACAATTCGGTTACCGGATCGTTCGATTGGTTGAGGAGTTGAACACATGGCTTTTTAAGAGTGGTAAAACTAACTGCCTGAAACACTTCGGATGGTAAGTCGCCGAATAGCGGCATCGTACCCGATTCAATCGCAAGAGTGACTTCTTCATCGCGCGCTAAGGGCGGGTCGAAGTCGAGCGTGATCAGCCTTTTATTATTTTGATCTTGTATGATGTAATCGTCTTTTACCTTGCGCTCTGGAGTAATCGTCAACGCCTTAAAAAAGCTTTCAAGCTCCACCAGCATGTTCCATTCGAGAGTGATGACCGATTCCGGCAAAATGTTCTCGCCGCTAAAAAAACCGTTTTCATCTGCTACGAGTTCTGTTTCATTGGCGAATACATGAAGCAGTTTTGGGCGCGGTGTTTGTAGTGTCCATTCCAAATCGTTCACCGTTTCACCACCGTCGATCGACGGAAACCCGCTTTTTAACGAGAATGTTAATTCTTGCGCATCGGGCCAGGCATCTTCGCTCAACGTAAACTCGAACGCACTGCTGCCAAGCCAGTTAAACTCACCTTCGACTTGTGGCTCCACCGAAAAATACTCTGCCGGGTCAACCGGGTCTTGCTCTTCTCCCAGCACTTTCATCGGTCGGTCGAACATAATCGTGATCGGTTGGCCGAACTCGATATTCGCCGTTTGAGGGAGTACTTTTGCCCGATTCCCGGTTTGCTTGCGGCGGATGTTTTCCCAGTCGTTTTCACTGATCGGCGTGATCATCGAAACCACCGGCGGCCCCACCACGGTGTAGGTTAGCGTAATCGCTTCGGAAAGTTGTTTGCCGAAGACATCTTCGGCAGTCGGCGAGATTATCATTTCAATTACATCGTTTTCGGTTAAAAATTCTTCCGGTTTGAACTGCAAGGTAGATGCGTTTTTCCAATTGAATTCGCCGTTTACTTCGGGGTTTAGGCGAATCGCTCGCTCGGTCGATGGTTGATCCATCCGTGACGTGAACTGCACTTCAAAGCTGCCGTTTAGTGCCACCTCACGCATTAATCCCGTTTCGCTAATACCGAGCACTGTTGGAGGCGGCGCAAAATACCACGCCATCATCAACACGATAAAAAAGGCGAATGTCACACCCAAAACGCCATAAACGATTTTGAGGATATTTCGCGATTTCGCTTGAGGACTGGCTGGTTTATCCGCTTTTTTCATATGCAAAAAATACACTTTCGCAAGCCTAAATGTGCGCTTTTTTTGCAATATTGTCAAAACATCAGCTTGCGTTCGGCGCTATTATTTAGGAGAATTTTTTTAAATGCCGTTGGCTTTTGATGCATATCTTTAAATAAAGTAATGGGATCGAAAAAACTGATCAAGTCAGTACCGTTTCTGCTGGTAATCTCGTTCATCGTTTTATGGACATTGTTTTTGATTTATTTCGGCGCCGATCATCTAATAGAAGTAATCGGGGTAAAAAACGGATACCTGTTCGCGTTTTTAATCGCGGCGTTTGGCGGCGTTTCATCGCTAACCATGACATCGCTCTACACCACGATGTACAAGTTTTTAGACGCCGGCATGATGGATCCTGTCTTGCTTGGATTAATCGTGGGATGCGGTATAACGATTGGCGATAGCTTATTCTATTACTTAGGGGTTACGGGGCGAAAACTCTTTACCGGCAAAGCAAAACAATGGAGCGATTGGTTGGTGGAAATGATCAATCGGCAAAAAGGCTGGCAAGTGCAAACGCTGATATTGATATATACCGGCTTCACCCCACTACCAAACGATATCCTGTCAGTTTCTTTGGCAGTTGCCCGTTTTCGCTATCGAAAGGTATTTATTCCGTTACTAATCGGCAATATCATCCAAATGATCCTGATCGGCATTGGTGTGGTATATGGTATTGATTATTTACAAGAGATTCTTGCTTGATCAAGTGCAAGACAACTTGTCATTTTCGGTCTTCACTCTTGTTGAAGCCTCTTCTTTCGAGTAAAGCAAGATCGAGAAGATCTGCCAACTTCGAAGTTTAAGCTATGGAACTCTTGGTGTTTTATTGATTATGACGATGGAATGCGTTTTGTGGATTTTTTGCCAAAACGTCTCTACCGCAAGCGAGATTTTAATTCCAGCATCTGCCGTAATTCCAAAATTCCATAGAAATGGCATAGTCTTTCCATCACTTCGCGAAAGAAGAAATTGTGAGACTTCATCCTTCGTAAAACACAAACTCACTGTAAGCCCTAAGCGTAACGCCGAGTAGGCTTTTTTGCTTGCCGGATGCGGAATCGTGAAGAAACCCACATATAGCTTCGGCCTGCTCGAAAGAAAGCCCTTTACCTGCAAAAATCTTCCGGATGACTTCGAGCTGTTCGGCTTTGTGCAGCGATGTAAATTCTAAGCGAGAGATGTGACCGGGTTTTTGCGAAGTGAGGAATCGATCTGCCCGGCTTTGCAGAAACTCATTCTGAATCGTGAATAATTGTGCTTGCCGATGAAGATTATTCGCAAAGTCGGGAAAGCGCTCAGTGATCTTCGGAATCAGATCATTGCGAATAAAATTGCGCGTAAAGTTCGATTCAAAATTCGTTGGATCGATGCAATACTCGATTTTGTTTTCTGCCAAATACGCTAAAATCTCGCTTTTGCGGATGTGTAACATGGGGCGCAGAAAGCGACGTTTGTTATCGAACGGTTGAATCCCGCGCAGACCGTGGATGCCACTGCCGCGCAGAAAGCGGAAGATGATCGTTTCGGTATTATCATCGAAATGTGTGCCGTATAAGATGGCATCGGCGTTTGTTTGCTTGAGTACGGTTTCTAAAAAAGCGAGGCGGACGTTGCGCGCTTTTTCTTCGCTCGCTGCCGGCTCACTCCATTGTTCTGTGAAGAATCGACAATCGTGTTGCTTGGCGAATCGTTCACAAAAGTGGGCATCGTCTGCCGAATCAGCTCGTAAGCGGTGATCAAAATGTGCCAGAATAATGTTTTCTGCGCCGAGTAATTCGATCATCAAGCGAGCTAAAAACACCGAATCGGGCCCGCCCGAAAGAGCGACCACTGCGGTTTTGAGTTTTGGAAGATGAGAGGCGATCTCAGCGGATAACCTCTTTTTGTACGGTTTCATGATCAACTTGGAAAAAACCGATGATGCGGAGCGCGAAATAAACGATTGAGATGAGTAATCCCGCAACCAAAGAAAGAACAAAAGAAAAGGGGGTGGCAATGGTAAACACCAAAAAACCAACGATCAATTCGGGAGGGATACCGGTTTGTTCGCGAATCCGTTGGATTGTTTGACCGTTTTGTAGCTCTTCGCCAAGCCCTTCGGCAATCAGCTCGGCAAAAGGCTTTTCGCTACGGGTATCAATACTTTGCAAAAGCGGCACATTGCTAAGCATCTTCTCGGCTTGAACATGAGCTTCGTTGAGGATTGCTGCTTCACAAAACTGGTCGCCGTTACAATTTTGCAGTATTTCGCCTGCTTGTGAGCGCACAAATTCACTCGGTGAGATTTTCGTTGAAATAACTTTTGTCGCATCGATCTGCACTGTTTCGGGAATTACTTGTTGAGCAATGGTTGCGGCATTCTGTTGAAAAAGCCCGAGCAAAGGCGAGGCGAGCAGGAATGATCCTGCCGCCAACAACAAAAAGAAGAAAAAGGTGAGCGGTCGTCTGACATCTTGATTAAAATTGATTTTGATGCGCGTCGCGATATTGCGCTGAATGCTGTAAAACATAATCGCCGAAGGCAAACCGATTGTTAGCAAGAGGATAAACCCGGAATGAAATATGAACTCGCTCGCCAAAAAAGTCGCGACGATCGGCACCAGTGCGTAAAAGCGCGAAGCCGGAGGGAGAGCAGCAAATACAACGCACATTGTCATCAGCAGTAAAATGACGAATGAGCCGATTGCCAACGGGAGCGAAAATTGATTACCCGCGATTACGGCAATAAGCTGCGATGCCAAAAAGCAAAACACAACGAGGAGCAGCATAAATGCCGTTAAAAAGCCGAGAGTTTTGGTTTGTTGCATTCTTCAGTTGGTTAGTTCAAGCAGGCCGATAATAAGCCCCAGCACCGCCATTGCGGCACCAATGATCCAAAAGCGCATTACTATTTGCGATTCACCCCAACCAATCGCCTCAAAATGATGATGGATCGGCGCCGAGCGAAACACTTTTTTGCCATTACGGAATTTTTTCGAAGTCAGCTGGATAATCACCGACAGGGTTTCAATAACAAAGATAAAGCCGATGATCGGCAGGATCAATACCGCATCGATCATCATCGCGATAACACCGAGCGAAGCCCCAAGCGCCAATGAGCCACTGTCGCCCATAAAGAATTTGGCGGGCGGCACGTTAAACCATAAAAAAGCAAATAGAGCTATGGCAACCAATCCGCAGAATAAAGCCAAAAATTCATGCTCGCGAAAATACGCTAAAACACCATATGCAGTAAAGGCGATGATCGAGAGCCCACCGGCGAGCCCGTCGAGCCCGTCGGTAACGTTGACTGCATTGGCAGTACCAACGATGATAAAAATGTAGAGCGGAATCGCCCATAAGCCGATTTCTATAAGCCCCATCCCAGGAACGGTGATTTGTGTATATTCGAGCTGATAATAAAACCAAAGCGCGCCGAGGAGGGCAAAAAGCGTTAAAAACAACATTTTCGGAGTAGCTTCAATACCGCGTTTTTTGCCGATTTTGCGGGCGTTCCAAAAATCGTCTATCGCACCAAAAAGCCCCATAACCACTAACGAAAACAGCGGCAAATATACCTCGCCTCTTTGTAGTAATGACTGATCGATCAATCCCGTGTATGAGAGCAAGCGCGAATACAGGATAACGATCAATACCGATCCCCAGATCAAAATACCGCCGCCAGTGGGTGTGCCGGCTTTTTTTAAATGGAATTTGCGGTAGACATCCGCTTTGCGACCATCGCTGGTGTGCTCGCGGATTTCTTGCTGAATGTGCAGCCGAGTTGCCAAATCGTAGTATATTGGCTGAAAGAACAAAAATACTAAAAATGTCGCCAGTCCGTAAAAAAACAAGGGGATTAAAAACGGCAGAACTTCGGCTGCAGACAATATCGTAAAAAAAGCTTTTTCGAGTGTGGCATTTTAGGCGGCAAATTTCAAACCGGTTGTAACATCAAACCTTTTCTTTTCAATTCGTAAACGAAGAATACTATTAAAAAAATCCTTTTTTTCCCTTTTCGGTAGATTAAAAAAGGGGCATTGATTGAATTCTTTTGATTCCTTTTTGGCTACGTGATAGTTTTGCCGTATTGAAATATAGACGATATGCAGCTAAGCGCAAAACAGAAGATATTCTTTTACGGCGGTATTATACCGGGATTGGTGCTGAATTTGATTGGCTCGTTTTTTTATTTTGTGCTCTATGCCGATTCGGCGATAGTGCAGGCGATGTATGCCGGCACCAAAGGCATTATGCTGATCTGGCCGGTGGCATGGTTGATTTATATCCGCAAGTTGCCCGAATTCGGGGTAATACCGAATCGCTTCTTTTCGATTCTGCTTGGTTTACTCAGCGGTGTTGCAATTGTGGGTACGGGGCTATTGCTGTTTTGGCAGTTTTTCGATTTTTTCGCGGGTTTTGAGAGCGAAATCCGTGAGAAAATAACGGCAATGGGAATTGAGCAAAACTACATTGCATTTGCGTTTGGTATTTCTATCTTGCATTCGCTTTTCGAACAATTCTACTGGCGCATTTTTGTCTTTCGCGGCTTATTGCTTAAATTCTCGCTGCCAGTTGCGGCAGTTCTCTCAAGCTTTTTCTTCGCATCGCATCATTTTGTTGTGTTGGCAGAATACTTTCCGTGGTGGCTTACGCTTTTACTCGGTACTGCTACCGGCGTAGGCGGCTATATTTGGTGTATTCTCTACGCCAAAACCGGGTCGATAGTTGGCAGTTGGCTCAGCCATTTAATGGTCGATTCTGGCATTTTTGCAATTGGGTACTACATCGTGTTCTTGTAAAAATACTGCATTAAGACGGAGCTGTCCGTTTTAATGCAGTATTTCAAGGCTGTTTTCAAGACCCATGAAAAGTCTGCAAAACTCAAAAATCCGTTTTTCATCAGCACCAAGCAAAGATACGGGGAACTCCGATGAATCTCATAGACCTTCGAAACAAGCCGAGATGCTAGCGAGATGTACTAATGGTACACTCACGTGGATTTCGGTGAAGCTGAGGTAGAATTTAGGTTTCGGCAGAGTTTACTTATGCTCATATAAAAAGGAGTTTTGAGTTTTACCTTGCTTGCTTCACTTGGGGCACTATTGCTTGGCATTGAGAAAAGCTAAAACATAATGTCGAACAGAATGATGAAAGTTCAAAGAAAATACTGGAACACCGGCTTAAAAACAGATTTTTTAAACCCGTCTTTTTAAACAGATAATCATTCGGTAAATAATCACCAGTACGCCTTTGCCGAAATGCAAAAACTCCACTACAATGTCAAACGTTATTTTATAATCGTCGATGACAACAGCAAATACTATTTTGATCGGGGCAACCGAGAACAAAACCCAAGTCGAACTGAATCTAAAAATGGCGAATCGCCACGGATTGATCGCCGGGGCAACCGGAACGGGAAAAACCGTGTCGTTGCAAATACTCGCCGAAGAATTTAGTAAACAAGGTGTTCCGGTATTCACCGCCGATGTAAAAGGCGATCTGGCAGGGCTTTCAATGCCCGGTACACCGCACGAAAAAATCGACGAGCGAGTAGATCTGATCGGTATTTCGGATTATGGCAACGAGGCACAACCGGTTGTATTTTGGGATGTCTTCGGCGAAAAAGGACATCCGATTCGCACCACGGTGAGCGAGATGGGCCCACTGCTCTTAAGCCGCTTAATGGATTTAAGCGATACACAAGATGCGGTTTTGCATATGGCATTCAAAATCGCCGATGACGAGGGCTTGCTCTTGCTCGATACCAAAGATTTAAAAGAGTTGCTGATTTGGATGAGTGAGAACAGTAAAGAATTAAAAAAAGAATACGGGAATATTACCGGCACCACGGTGGCGGCGATTCAGCGCCAATTATTGATTTTGAGCGAAGCTGGTGGAGATGTGTTTTTTGGCGAACCGGCGTTGAAAATCGAAGACCTGATGAAGAAAGATTTCTCGGGTCGCGGCGTTATAAACGTACTCGACGCACGAAAACTGATGCACGATTCGCGAGTATATTCAACGATGATGCTGTGGCTTTTATCCGAATTATTCGAAAAACTCCCCGAAGTGGGAGATGGAGAAAAGCCAAAAATGGTTTTCTTTTTCGACGAAACCCATCTGCTCTTTGCCGATGCCCCGAAGGTGCTGCTGAAAAAAATCGAACAAGTTGCACGATTGATCCGCAGTAAAGGCGTGGGCGTGTATTTTGTAACCCAAAACCCGCTCGATGTTCCCGATACGATCCGCGGGCAACTCGGGAATCGTATTCAGCATGCTTTACGCGCCTACACCCCAAAAGATCAAAAGGCGATTAGCGCCGCCGCCGACACCTTTCGAGCGAATCCGAACTTCGATACCAAAGAAGCCATTGCCAATGTGGGCACCGGCGTAGCACTTGTTTCTACGCTGGATGAAAAAGGGCGCCCCGGTATTGTTGAAAAAACCGTCATCCGTCCGCCAAAAAGCCGTATGGGCAGCATCACCTATGCCGAACGGAATGAAAAAGTCGCCGCTTCACCGCTCGGCAGTATTTACGATACCACGGTCGATCGCGAATCGGCCTATGAACAACTGCAGCAACAAGCCGCCGAAAGCCAAAAGCGTGGCGAAAAAGAAGGCGATAAATACTACGACGATTACAAAAAAGAGAAAGAGGAAGAAGGCGAGAACAAATCGTGGACAAAAATATTCGATACCGGTAAACGCCAGAGTTATGCCGAGGCATTCTCCAAGCAAATGGCTCGCTCACTCGCCAATAAGGCAGGTACTAAAATCGTTAATTCGATAATGCGTGGCGTGTTCGGCTCGCTAAAGTAAGCTTTATTTGAAAAATCCACCGGTTTTCGTTATAAAATGAAGTGATATTTTGTATTACAGATGAAGACGTTTTTTCGGGTTTTGATCGGATCGGTTCTTCTAGCAGCGATTGCTTTGGGTGCCTGGCTCCTATTCGTTGAAAATCCTATAAAACAAGATGTCGTAGAAAATCCATCCGAGATGAGCGCAGAAGATGATGACACCAATGATCGAAGAAGCAAGGGGGCAATACAAGCAGATTTTGGCACCAAGATTGTGTATGAATCTGAAAATGCAGATTTTGCCGCAATTCAGCGCGATTGCATTGAGCGCAACGGTCGGTTCGACGAATGCGGAAACAAGTGTGAACCAAGTGCAGATAGCTGTGATGATTCATGTGCATATACCTGTGAAGATGTGCGAGAAAAAACAGTAATCGAACCGGTTGATGAAGCAAATGACCCAGATATTCGGGTGAACCTGAAAAATGAAGAATTAGCCGAATTCGGCGTTCAGCTCTCTTCAGACGAAGGCTGGACGATTACAGCAACTAACTCCGACGAAACAGTAGCAGTGCCCATCGCCACGATTCACCCCGAAGATGTTTCTGAAAACGAGTTCGATCCGCCCTATGATCATTTTATCAACGCTAACCATGTTTCAGTATACCCCAAAGGGTTTCCGATCGAGGGGCTAATGGTTTCGGCTGAGCCGATAGAAGAAGATTTTGGCTTCGCCCTGTCAGCTGAATCTAAAATGTTTGTAACAGAAAGCGGGCAGCCGTTTGCACTCTATCTTAAGCCACAACAACTGCCACAAGGCTGGACACAAAGCGGCTACATCTTCGCCCGTGCACAAATCAACGATTTTGATCAATATTGCTTAACTTCCGAAAGCGAAAGAAGAGAAGCAAACGACTGCGAATTTATGGGTGAAGATGTGGCGAACCGTTTGATCTACACGGGCGAAGTCGATCAAAACGGCTGGCTTTCGGCGCTTACTATCAGTAAAAGCATTTCGCTGCCAAATGCTAGGCCAATCGCTGGAATCGAGATCACAAATATCGAAGCGATGGATACAATCTCTAATCCGCAGATCATTACCGGTACGGCAACCAGCGACTGGTTTTCGAAGGGCGTATTCAACGTTGTGCTTACCAATTGGGATGGCTTGAGCATAGGAGAAGCCAGCGCAACTGCAACCGGCGATTCGATGACTGGTGATGCAGTTCCTTTTACCGCAGAATTATCGTTTACGAATGGCGGTGAAGCAAATCCGTTTAGCAATAGTGGCACGCTGATCTTTCAAAAAGCAAATCCGTCTGGCTTACCGCAGAATGATTATGCCCACGAAATTGCGATAGAAATCGATTACGATTCCGCCGATGCATCGCAACAAGCCAGCGAAGCAACCATTACAGAAGAGTAAATGATTCGTTTATGCCAGGACGCAGAATCAAAAAGCATAGAAACTCATATCAAAGAGTTTTACAAAAAACTTTCATCTCCCCTCCTGCCGGGGGTGAGAAAGGGGTTTCACAAAAAAAGGAATTTTAGATCACGAAGTGACATCGATTATTCTTCTTGTGAGCAAAAACAACAGCAAAGGTAGGTGATGATTTCCTCTTGGAGATTTCTTCGTGCGCCACTCAGCTTAACGGTTTTTCTAGGGTCTTACCAAGAATCGAAACGTTCTATTCGACCTTCAAGACAGGCACTATTCTTTTGCCTCCCCTTCATTCATTTCTTTATTGCGATTGTAAAAATACGAAATCGCTAGGATCAATATCCCAACCACCAAGAAAAGTACCACTTTTAAATTTCGATCGACATTCGCCATGTCGTAGACGAGGATCTTAAGAATTGTAAAAACCAACAGGGCAAAACCTAAATGCTTTACATACAGTGGCTGTTTGGTACTGAGCCCGAGATAGATCATAAAACATGCTAAACTCGCCCACTAAATGGTTAGTGCCAATGCGCGCACACCCATTATTCCATCGAGCTGTAATAGATTAAATGTAAGCAATATTTCATGTGAAACAGTGAGGAACAACGCCGAATAGAACAAGAAAACAACCGAGAACATAAGCCCGCTACCAACCTGCTTTGGGTACGTTTTTGCAACTCGCAATAAAAGGATTATCGCAAAATAGCGGTCATTTGTAAATGAAATTGAGAAGACGCTCGCTTGTAACGATTCCTCAATTAAAAATTATTGGCGCCCCTGTTTAAAAGGGCAAGAAAGAGATTATTCAAGAAGTAATTTTTGGGTTATTTTTTGGCGTTTCGCTCAAAACAGTCTTCAATCTCAGGGATTCCGAGGAATAAAAAAACAAGCGACACACCTGTAAGCAGAAAAACAACCCCACTATCACCATTTAGCCAACGAGCAAGTCGAAGTATATCACCCATAAGACGACGACGCCCAACATCGTTATCTTCGTCAGCAAGAGAAACAATATCGACCAACTGCAGAAGTGCCATTGTACCAAAAAAGAGTGCTCCAGAAAGATACATAAGCCCATTCTTCAGTAATAGCTTATGCTTTTTTTTTGATCACTGGATTCATTGGTATGGCAAGGATTAAAAAAAGGAGCGACACCGTTGTCGCTCCATTAAAATCAGAACTTTTGTGATTATTCGTCTCCTGCAAATGAGAGAAGGATTTGTACGATGTACCAGAACAGCAATGCAACTCCGGCGAATAATGCCAACGAAGCAGCCACATGTTGCCCGGTGGTGTATTCGTGCATCACGCGATGCGTGGTGTACAAAATCGAGGCAGCGGCGAAGATGATCATCGCGCCCGAGAACAAAACGCCCAATGTAAAACCAAATATAATACTCACGACGATCAGCCCCATGGCGATCATTCCGCCAATCGGCAATGCAGCGCGTAAAAATGTGAAATCTCGTTTTGATGTCAGCCCGTAAATGCTGATCGCGGCAAATAAAACTCCGGTCATTATCGCAGCGTTTACAATAACATCGGGGGCATATACTTTTGCAATATAGAGTATTGGCAAAAAGATGATTGCCTCAGCAACCACATACAGTGCCAAACCGGCATATTGTGTTTTGATCGATGTCGCTGAATTCGCCCAATTATCAGCAATGTACGAAACCCCCATAAACGCTCCTAAAACGACGAGCCACATATATCCCGAAGTCATATACTGAGCAGCCAACGGCGCTAACGGGCTGTTGAGCAGAATTGTCTCAATAATCATAAAGCCGACAAGTGCCGCAGCGAGATGAAAATAAGTTTTGTTTAAAAAATCGACACGCTCTTCTTCAATTGAGAAGGCAATTGGTTTAGCATTTACAGCTGTTTCCATAAGTAAGAATAAAATATTGATGTCATTTTAAACACGTTTGTGAACCATTGTCAAATACAAAATATGTTATTAAATATATTTTATTCAATCGATTTTGATGTCGACACATGCGACACCACTTCAATAAACAGTAGTGTACGTAAGAGATGCATTGTAATTCGTCTTTACAATCCGTTAAAAACCCTACAATTAAAATCGCCTTCAGACACAAGAATACTACATTAAAACGCCATTCCCCGCTTAAATGTAGTATTTTTAGGAAATCAGACCAAACAAAACTGCATGCGATACTATTTCATTTTCAACTCGAAACAATAACACATCTATAATCATATCTCTATCTCTTATCTCCTATCTCCTTCCCAGTTTCAGAGATACAAATCTAACCGCATCAATACTCAAACCATTCACCGCCTTAAAAACCCCAACGACCTGTTCACCTCATTGCGCGAACCGACGATAATCGTCTCACGCTGGTGCAGTTCGGTAATCGTTTGTTCTAAAATATCTTCACCGGCTTCGTTTTTGGCAATACCACCCGCCATTTGCACAATAAATGCAAACGGCGCGCATTCGAACAAAACACGGAGTTTTCCATTCGGATACCGGCTACTTCGCGGATACAAAAAGATTCCGCTGCCTTTTGTCAGCATTAAATGGATATCGGGAACCATGCCACCCGAGTAACGAAGGGTAAGATTCCGCTTTGCATAATCGGCGATCAGGTCGGCATATTCGGGGCGTTCGACCATTGAACGCAGATTTCCGGGAGCAAAATATTCAGCCTCGGTACGCACTCGAATATGGGGCTTTGAAAGAACAAACTCGCCGATCGCATTCTCAGAGAATTCCCACACGCCCTGCCGCGTGGCAACGACGAATAGCGTACGTGGCCCGTAGATGATGTAACCGGCTGCCACCATGTCTTTGCCTTTTTTACCCAAGAATGAGTTGCCCGGGTAAACGCAAAAAATCGATCCGATCGAAAGATCGGCATCAATCAGTGAACTGCCATCGAGCGGATCGAATGCCACTGCGAAACGCTCATCGTCGCCGTGTATTTGCACGACACTGTCTTGCTCTTCGCTGGCGAATACCGAAACCAGTTCACTCGACTTAAGGTGTTCGCAAAAAATCTGATCACTTAATACATCTAGCGTTCGTTGTTTTTCACCTGATATATTCGCACTGCGAACGTATCCCAGGTGTTCATTCCGAATCGAATGCGCCACATACTTGCCGGCGTGAGCTATCGTAAAAATCAGGTTTCTGAGAGCATCATCAACACCCTGTTGCCGTAAAAACGGTTCGACTTGCAAAAACGGATCAAGTGTATTGGCTTTCATCGACATCTAAAATCGGCTCTATTGTTACACATATCTTACTGTGTTTCGATGCAAAAAGCTTAGGTGACAAGCCTTTTAAAACAACGGTAATTGTGGCATTATTAATATGACCGAAATCAAACATCCAGTAATCGATTCTTTCACCCGCGGTCGCACGAATATGAACCAATCAGCCAATCATAACCACGGCAATGAAAAAGCAACCGAACAAGCGGATGCAAAAAAAGAGGTGCGTTTCGATGAGTATCGCGAAGATGTTGAGCGGATATCGTTCGAAGCCGAAATGCGCGATTCACCGGCAGTTGATGTCGTACCGACCGGCGAGGTCTCTGAAGTAGCTAAAGAGGATGGCAAGAAAAAAGGCGAACCAGGCATAGGCTCATCAAAATCAAATCAGGCGACAACAGACGACAACTCGGCAGACACTAATCTTCCCGAAATTGAAGAACTGCGTATTCCCGTCGAAAAGATAATGATAAGGCAAATCCGTCTGGCGATTCAGGATGAGATAAAAGAAACCCAATTACAGATCAAACGTCTTGAAAAAAACCCTGCCAAAAATGCTTATGAGCTTAGCAACACGGTAGATATGTATCGTCGCTTACGCGAAGCTTTAGCAGAACTTGCCTATAAATCTGCCGAATACATCAAAAATCTATATCTCGATGTTATGCAGGGCAAAAGTGTACGCGAAATGTTCAAATAAAGCTTTCATTCTCTCTGGCAATCGAATAAGCTCAGCAAGAAGCCCATTTTTTCATTGATGAAAAACCGTCGCGCACCAGCACCAAAAGACATCCAAGAATTTAAACAGGTCAAAGAATCAACACTTGCTTTTCTAGAAACCGCTAACAATCCGGTAATCGCGATTGCCGGCCCCACCGCCAGTGGCAAAACCGATTTTTCAATCGCGCTGGCAAAAGCACTAAATGGCGTGGTGATCAATGCCGATTCACGCCAGTTTTACAAAGGCATGAATATCGGCACAGCAAAAATAACGCGCGAAGAGATGCAAGGAGTTGAGCATTTTGGGCTCGATTTTTTAAACCCTGATGATGAATATTCGGTAGCGCTCTACCAGGAGCAGGTCGAAAAATGGATTGCTGAGATTCAACAAAAAAACAAAATACCCTTACTCGTTGGCGGTTCGGGGTTGTTTATCGATAGCATCGTCAAAGGCTTACAGATTCCGCGTATTCCTCCTGATGACGAACTTCGCCAACGATTAGAACAGCAGAGCAAAGAGCGATTACTTGAGCAGATTAAGCAGCTCGACCCGCAAATCGCCGATGAATTCATCGATTCGAATAAACGCCGTATGATTCGCGCCCTCGAGATTATGCAAAAAGCAAACTCCCCTCTTTCAAAGCTACGAAAACAAGAACCAAAGTATCAAAGTCAAATCATCTGCATTTGGACCGACCCAGATGAGTTGACACAGAGAATCGATCAACGCGCCGAAATCATTTGGCAGAGCGGCTTTTTAAACGAAGTGAAACAACTTATAAAAAGCGGATATACTGCCGATTTAAAAAGTATGGTCGCCCACGGCTACCGCGAAGCAATGCTCTATTTACAAGGGAGCATGACAGAACCAGAAGCAGTGATGAAGATGAAACAAAACACCCGCCGCTACGCCAAGCGCCAACGAACCTGGTGGCGCAATCGCCCCGAGGTTATTTGGGCGCACCCGTTACACGACTGAGTTTTCGCCCCATTGCATTTTTTTTCGTATCGTCTCAAAAAAATGCTCCTCGGGTAAGCGGATGAATCGGATTGTTTCATTACTCAACCATGCCCGCACGTTATCGCTATCACCAAGCTCTACAGCGGTTTGCCCATCGATAGTAAGAGTGAGCGATTGGGTGTTTTTTTGCGACGCAGAAATTTCAACCGTTTTTTCGGCCGGCAATACGAGCGACCGGTGCGATAATGCATGCGGCGAAACCGGCGTAAGAGTAATGGCCTCAAGCTGCGGGTAAAGGATCGGTCCGCCCGCCGAGAGCGAATATGCGGTTGAACCGGTTGGTGTAGAGATGATCAAACCATCGGCACGATAGGTCGTTAAGTATTGACCATCAACCGCTGTGTCGATCGATACCATCCGCGCCACCGCCGCCTGCGAAAAAACCGCATCGTTTAACGCAAAAAAATGTTTCGCTATCCCCTTGGTCGGGCGTACTTCAATACTAAGCAATCGGCGAATATCTTTCGTGAAACGCTTTTTCTTGATCAGTTCGAATGCATCCTCAAATGTGTCGGGCGTAACGTGAGACAAAAACCCAAGTGTTCCCGCCGAAATCGGCAGAATCGGTGTCGTACGATTTCGCATTTTCGAAACCGTATGCAACACGGTTCCGTCCCCTCCGATAATGATCAACAAGTCGTATTTTTTACTAAAATCAACAGCTGAATACTTGTCAGAGACATATTCTTGAGCTGGCTCTGTTAAAGAAATATTACAATCGAACTGGTTTAAAACAGACATCACCAAATCGACCGCCTGCGGATTCTTAAGATTCGGCCGTGCATGCAGAGCAATGTTCTTCAACAATACAATTATGCCGAAAGAGCTGACGGAGAGCAAGTTTGCTTAAAATATTTCTTTATTGTAAAATAGAATGAATACACAAAACTGGAATGCACCTGATCAACTCAACCTTTACACAAAAAATCGGCATCTGCGCTCTGGTTTTCGGGCTGCTGCTCAGCGCAATGGTGGTTTCAGCAGAAACAGCGGCGGCCGACAATCTTGTGATGAGTGAAGTCCAGAATGTGATCGATGATCGCGGGGTGATAAACTACACCGGCGATGAAAGCATTGTCGAGCTGATCAATCGCCTCTTTTTCAGCAATCTACTGGTGATGTTTAAATACGTCTTTGGGTTTGTCGCCATTTTATTGTGGACGGTCTATGTCATCGGCATGATCGGTGCGGCGGGTAATGCCGATTCACTCTCAACCGCCAAAAAGAATCTCGTGTATGGAGTTGTCGGGTTCGTGCTGATATCACTCGCAGTCGAGATTGGCGAGGCATTGAATCCTGTTGCAAATCCGCAAACGATTGTAGAAGTACCTGCGGCAACAAATCTCCTCAGAAGAATTGCCGTGCTGATTCAAGTCGGTATTGGCCTCGTAGCGCTTGGGGTGATCTTTTTCGCAGGATTAAATCTCATCCGCGCTCAAGGTGAAGAGGATCAAATCACCAGATCGAAACAATATCTTGTTGGGGCGGTATTGGGCATGGTGGTAGCAATTCTTGCCGGACCGATGATCGATGTTTTCTTTCCGGAAGAGAGACGCCTGGAAAACGAACAAATCTCCGATTTCGCAACTCAATTCACTGGTTTTATTCAATTCTTACTCAACTTTTTAGCTGTTGGCGCTTTTTTAACCTTGATTATTGCGGGGCTTTATTACATTACTTCGTTCGGCGAAGACGAACGCCAAGAACAAGCAAAGAATATTATATTCGGCACACTGCTTGGCATTGTTGTTATTTTGTCGGCATTTGCGATTATTACTGTATTCGTGCCGCAATGAGGTATGCACTTCAGCTTTGGCAAAATATTCGTATAGCGACGATTGTCTCACTTAGTTGGATTGTGATTATAAGCGGTGCACCGTTGGTAATAAATGAAGTCAGTGCCAATGCCATTGTGCCGGGGGCAGGTGAATACATAGGAGGAGTAAACCCGGGAACGCCTCCGGAGGATGTTCCGAGCGAAGGAAGAAATACCGGCACCATGGCGTGGGCTTGGGCACTGCAACGACTTACCGAATTGATCCTTTCGCTTGCCGCCGTCATCGCACTGGTATTTTTGCTCTACAGTGCACTAAAGCTCACCTACGCCGGCGATAACGAAGAAACGATGGAGCAAGGCAAAAATGGTGTCGTATATGGCTTAGGCGGGCTGGTTCTACTGTTGATGATCACCCCGTTAGTACGCAATGTTTTCTATCGCGGTGGAGATGGCAGGTCTTTCGAAGACCCGGCAGCAATTGCCGAAACCGCCCGCCAAGGAACAGATCTCTTGCTCGGTGCCTTGAATTGGGTCGAGGCGATTGTGGTAATCGTGGCGGTTGGTTTTATTATTTTTGCCGGCTTACGCATGATCACTGCCTTAGGCGACAGCGATCAAATAAGCAAGGCGCGTGGTTCGATTCTGTATGTCGGCCTTGGTATTGTAATAATTCTCTTTTACGAGATTATCGTTCAAATCCTGTACACCTACATTATTGGCGATGATCTTGTTGTGGCTTACGAACCAGACGCCGAAACCGGAGTCTTCCAGCTCATCCAAGCTATAAACTATTTCTTACAATTTGTTGGGGTTGTTGCATTTCTTTCATTCGTATACGGCGGTGGCTTGATGATAACTGCCTTTGGCAGCGACGATCAGATCGAGAAAGGCAAAAAGATCCTCACCGGATCGATCATCGGCATCGTGTTGATTTTAACGAGCTATGTTTTGGTAGAGCTGTTTATAAACGCCGAGGTCTAACCAAAGCTTTTAAATAATAATTCGCAAAAGTTATAGCTATGGAGTCTTTTACGCAAGTGGTTACAAATTGCAATTTCAGCAAGAACCCGCAACAATGCAATCAAGCATATTAAGCACGTTTCCATGAAAAAGGCGTATTTCATCCCGGTGATCATCCTACTCGGTCTCCTCCCCTTTCATCCGTTTTTAAGCACTGCTATTGGGCAAATGCTCTCTGTAAATCCGCAAATCCACGCCGAATCGCTCAGCTTGGTAGTAAAAGCGTGGAAAGAATTATTGATTGTGTTCGTGCTCGCTATCGCCACCGTATTCTGGCTGAAAAACAACAGTAAAAACCGCTTCGATTCACTCGATCTGGCAATCCTCTCATTTACAGTATTAAGTAGTATCACCGGTATTTTGCTTACCGGCGCAGGCTTTCCCGAAAATATCGATCAGGTCGTTTTCGGCTTTAAATATGGCATACTGTTCTTGCTGATCATCATGCTCTGTCGCCATGTTCCGCTCACGCCAAAGCTGAAAGATGTTGCGATTAACACGGCATTGATCAGCGGTACACTCGTGATTACTTTTGGATTGTTGCAGGCGTTTGTATTGCCCGAAGATTTCTTGGTAAAATTCGGCTACAATGCCGAATACGGCATAACCGAGCCGCATAAGGCTGGCAGCCTTTCGTATTGCCATAAAATCGAGAATACCATCACTCATCAAGAAGAATGCCGCGTACAATCGACTCTTTCTGGTCCGAATCAGTTAGGAGCGTATTTACTATTGATTCTACCACTGTTTTATTTTCAACTGGGCAAACGGCTCGGGTCGCTTTCTGCCGGAGCGATTGGGCTTGCTGGCGGCGCAACCGTATTATTTTTTACGAAATCGCGCTCGGCATGGCTTGGTGCGATTGCAATGGCAACGGCGTTTTTTATCACCTCTGCCAAAAGACCATGGTTTGCTATTGGCTACCTCACGCTATTCGGCTTGGGCCTTGTGGCGATGTTCTTTCCGGCGCTGATCGAGATGTGGGATCAACTGAAACCGATTTCATTACTGCTCACCTCGCTGGTACTCGCCCTCATGCTCATGATCTTTTTTATTAACATTCGTAAAGAGTACTTTTCACTGATCGGGGCGACGTTTTTTCCGGCAATTCTTACAGCACTGATCTATGCTCGAATGTATGGCGGCGAGTATTTTTGGACTATTATTCTGCGCCCCAGTAGCACCCAAGGCCACTGGGAGCAGTGGCAAACCGGCATTGCTGAAATGTTTGCTTACCCGTTTGGATTAGGTCTCGGCGACTCCGGACCAACCAGCGCACGTTTCGCCAACCCCGGCGAAACCGGCTCCTTACCAGAGAGTTGGTATATACAAGTCGGGCTTGAATCGGGCTTTTTGGGGCTTGCGCTGTTCTTAACGGCAATGATTATTTTGGGCATCATGCTCCTAAAAACAAAACACGAGCTCGGTCATTCACTGTTTTTATCATTGATCGGAATTTCTACCGCCGCTTTGTTTTTACACACCTGGGAATCGGCTGTGGTTGCCTACAGCTTTGCCTTGCTGTGCGCTATTGCCCTTGCCCCGAACGAAGGAATGGGTCTGGCGAAAGCAATTAAACGCAAGCTGGTAAAGATTTGGTATTCACTTGAAGACAGGTTTTCAAGAAGTGATTAAAGCGGGCTTGGCGTTTACAGCTTGCTATGCGTATACTATCAGCACACTTTCGCATTGTTGTAAAACCACATGAAACGGATTATTGTTCTCGATTTCGGCAGTCAGTTCGCCCACCTCATCGGCAATCGTGTTCGCCGTCTTGGCGCTTTTTCAGAGGTAATGCCGGTGCAAACCTCTTTAAGCGAAACAGATACAAGCGACATCGCAGGCATTATCCTTTCCGGAGGTCCGCAATCGGTGTTCGAGGATAATTCACCACATCCCGACCCCAAAATATACGAACTCGGCGTGCCGATTCTAGGGATTTGTTACGGCCACCAATTATTGGCGCATCATTACAAAGGCACGATCAAAAGCGTGCAAAAAGAATTCGGTAAGGCAGAATGTATTCATAGTGGCGGCGAACTGTTTACCGATATTCCGCAAAAAAGTGCGGTTTGGATGAATCATGGCGATTCGGTAGTCGACTTGCCCGAAGGGTTTGAGATAACGGCAAAAACAAAAGATTGCCCGATTGCAGGATTTGAGAACGCCGATAAAAAAATCTATTCGGTGCAGTTTCATCCCGAAGTAACCCATAGTGAGTATGGCATGCAACTGTTGAATAATTTTGTAGATATATGCGGTGCTACAGGTTCGTGGAGCATAGATAACATCTTTGATGACGTAATCGAGAAGATAAAAGAGAAGGCAGGTGATAAAAATGTGTTTATGCTCGTTTCAGGTGGAGTCGATTCAAGCGTTGCATTTGCCCTGCTCACCAAAGCACTCGGCAAAGACCGAGTCTATGGCTTATTCGTCGATCATGGCTTGCTGCGCAAAAATGAAGCAGATGAGGTAGAGGCAATGCTCGCCTCGGCAGGGTTTGAGAATTTGCATGTCGCACGCGAAGCAGATTATTTTTTTGAGAAACTCACGGGGCTCACCGAACCAGAAGCAAAACGAAAAGCGATTGGGAATGCCTTTCTCGATGTACAAAAAAAAATCACTACCGAGCTTGATCTTAACCCCGATCATTGGCTTTTAGGTCAAGGTACGATCTACCCCGATCATATCGAAACCGGTGGCAGCGCCCATGCCAGCACCATTAAAACCCATCACAATCGTGTTCCCGAAATCGAAGCGATGATTCAGACCGGCACGATAATAGAACCGCTCGCCGATTTTTATAAAGACGAAGTACGCGACTTAGGCAGAAAAATCGAACTCCCCGAAAAACTCGTCGCCCGACACCCCTTCCCCGGCCCGGGGCTTGGGGTTCGTATTCTTTGCCAACAACAAGCCGACCCATTGCAAAACGCTTTGCAGATCGAGACAGAGATTGAGCAACAAACCGGATTCGAGAATCGCATTCTCCCCATCCGCTCGGTTGGGGTTCAGGGCGATGCCCGAAGTTATCGTCACCCGGTAGCACTGTTTGCAGCAGATAATTACCAAGCTGTAGCCAAACAACAAAGTACGCTCCCCAATTCGTTTCACGACTTAAATCGGGTTGTTGTTTGCCTTAGCCATAAAGCCGCCCCAACAAAACTCTTGCCGGCCATAAACACCACTATAACGCCAGAGCGAACAAAAGTATTGCAAGAGGCAGATGCCATCGTTCGACAGATTACCGAAAAATACAAACTCACCGAAGCCGTTTGGCAATTTCCGGTAGTACTCGCTCCAATCGGCAGCAAGCCGAATACCGAAAGTATTATCTTACGCCCAATCATCAGCGAAAACGCCATGACCGCCACTGCGGTTGTCTTTTCTGATGAGATACTGCAGGAGATCAGCGATAAAATATTGAAAATCACTGAAATCTCACTCGTATTTCTCGATATTACGAGTAAGCCACCGGGTACGATCGAATGGGAGTAGGAGGCGGTATCGAAACACTCCAAAAAAATGAAAAATGGCTATTTCACAATAGAAATCGAACTTTGCGAACCGAAAATACTTGAGGTTGTTTCACTTTTTTGAGAAAAAGGACCCTGCACGATTTTCAAATATGGAACGAAGCGAAGAAGAAATCGACATTTTGGTTGAGCAGGCACAAAACGGGATTAGTCAATCGTTTGGTGAACTGTATGATATCTACTTAGAGCCTGTCTATCGGTATATCTTCTTTCGTGTTTCTAGCCAGTCTGTCGCCGAAGATATTACCGGGGAGATTTTTTTTAAAGCGCTCAACAATCTTAAAAAATATAAAAAGCGACAGAACATGCCCTTTGCGGCGTGGTTGTTTCGCATTGCCAAAAACATGCTCGTCGACCATTACCGCAAGCAAATACACGTCGAAGAATTAAGTGAAGAACAAACCGACGAAGCCGTTCATGCCGATAGCACGAAACAAGCCACCGGCAGTTTAGACAAAAACCGGATTGTTCATGCGCTTAAAGAACTCCCAGAAATGCAGGCACAAGCCATAGTCTTAAAATATTTCTCCGACCGCAGCAATGCCGAAATCGCTGCCGTGCTTGAAAAAAGTGAAACGGCGGTTCGCATCTTGCAATCTCGCGGGCTTAAAAAACTGAAAGACCTGCTCGAAACGAAATAAGTAATCGCAATCGAATAATTATGGGCGATTTATTTTGGAAGCCTTTTATTAGATATTCGAATCTCTCAGCAAGTAAAACAGCTGCCGAAGCTGGTATTTTCTGGAATTATTTTTTCTGACAATCTGAATTCCTCAAAAGTCGAAATACTACATTTAAACGCAGACCCCCGCCTAAATGTAGTATTCTAAAAAACATCAGATCCCTACAGCAAATCTTGAAAATACTGTACATCATACGGCATTTCTTTATAATCGGAACAAACCCCTCTTTTACAAACGATTCACTCATGCATGTCCATTTTATCGGTATCGGCGGCATTGGCATGAGCGCACTTGCTCGTTATTTCAAGCACTCTGGCGCCGTTGTAAGCGGGTCAGATGAAGGCGACTCAACAACACTCGATGAATTGGCAGCCGAAGGTATAATCATCCATAAAAAGCATGACGCCGAGTTGATCACAAACGACCTTTACCAAGTGGTGTATTCGGAGGCGATTGAAAAAGAAAACCCGGAGCGTATCGCCGCCAGAAGCTTTGGAATTCCCGAAAAATCGTACTTTGCCGCTCTTGGCGACATTTCGCGCGTTAAAAAGACGATTGCTATTTGTGGCACACATGGCAAATCGACCACTACCGCAATGACCGGACTTGCTCTCGAAGCTGCCAGCAAAGACCCGCTTGTTATTTTGGGTACCAAGGTGTTTGAATGGCACAAAAAGAATATTCGCCTTCCTCAGAGTAATACGCTTTGCCTTCCACCAAATGAACAATTATTCGTTGTTGAATCATGCGAATATCATAATTCGTTTTTAAATCTCAAGCCGGCGATTATTGTTATTACTAATATCGAACCCGATCATCTCGATTTTTTTGGCTCAGCCGAAGCCTACTACGATGCATTTCTCAACTTTGTAAAATCTCTGCCCCATGATGGCATCGTGATCGGTGATTTGTCACAGCCGAAGATCGCCGAAATCACTTCAGAGATCGATGCCACAGTAATCGACTCTAATCAATATATAAGTGAAGTACCACAACTAAAAATACCAGGAACCCACTACCGACAAAACTCCGCCAACGTTTTGGCACTAGCAAATAACATTGATTGCGATACATATATTATCAAAGAATCACTTCGTGAATTTAACGGCACGTGGCGAAGATTCGAATTCAAAGGTGAGATAAATGGGATACAAGTCTTCGACGACTATGCCCATCATCCCACCGAGATTATTGCAACACTCAAAAGCTTTCGTGAAAAGCATCCTACCAAAAAGATCATCGCCGTCTTTCAGCCACATCAATACTCTCGTACACATCAATTATTCGATGAATTCGCCAATAGCTTCCACAATGCCGATTTGGTACTTATCCCGAATATTTACCGCGTCCGCGATACCGACGCCGACGTAGCCGCTGTTACTCCAGAAAAATTAGTAGATGCGATCAACGCCGTATCGAATAATGCAAAACACACAAAAGATTTTTCATCAACACTTACTCATCTACAGCAAATAGCGAGCAAAGGCGATATTATTGTAACGATGGGCGCAGGTCCGGTTCATAAGATAGGTGAAGATTATCTGGTATCAACTGATTAGCCTCCAGAATTCGATTGCCGTCTGCCCGGCAGTATGTGGTCCGGTTCCGGTGCAAATGTTACCATCAACAACAACCGGTCTATGTACATACCCTGCTCCATGCGTATCGCAAAGTATTTTAAATTCATCGTTGGGATTATACCCGGTGCACTTTTTTCCGGTAAGCAAACCCCAAGCAAGCAGATT
>CAZOZW010000011.1:24820-42401 GCA_964584385.1 uncultured Candidatus Peribacteria bacterium | reverse complement strand
GCAGCATTTTGGGTCCGCGTGAGTTTATCCAAACCAATCTTGTTGGTACGGCTACACTGCTCGAAGCCGCACGAAAACACGATCGACGGTTTCATCATATTTCTACCGATGAGGTTTTTGGCAGCTTGGGCGAAAGTGGCTTATTCTCAGAATCCACCCCGTACGATCCGAGGTCACCGTATTCGGCAAGTAAAGCTGGTAGCGATCACCTAGTGCGTGCGTATTACCACACCTACAATCTGCCGGTAACGATCAGTAATTGCACGAATAATTATGGGCCGTGGCATTTTCCCGAAAAGCTGATTCCACTTTGCATCACGCATCTTATCGATCACAAAAAGGTGCCGGTGTACGGCAAGGGCGAAAATATCCGCGATTGGATTTTTGTCGAAGACCATGTCGCCGGGCTCGATTTGGCGCTAAGGAACGGTAAGATTGGCGAAACATATTGTTTTGGTGGTAATGCCGAAGCAACAAATATCGATTTGGTGAAGATGATTTTGGCGGAATTCGGTTTCGATGAAACGATGATCGAATTTGTAAAAGACCGCAAGGGGCACGATTTTCGCTACGCGATGGATAGCTCAAAAGCGTTAGCCGAACTTGGTTGGCAGCCTAAAACCGATTTAAAAAGTGGTTTAGAGCAAACCATTACTTGGTTTAAAAAAAACGAGGATTGGTGGCGGCCGTTGCAGGAGCGGTTGATAAAAAACATCACCGCATGATTTTGATTTTTAAGAACCTATGAAAGGTGTGATTTTAGCCGGCGGTACCGGCTCACGTTTAAACCCGATGACACGCGTAACGAACAAACATCTGCTGCCGGTTTACCACCAGCCGATGATCATGTACCCGCTGGATATGCTTATTCGCAGCGGGTTAAAAGATATTATGATTGTTTCGGGCAAAGGCCATGCCGGGCATTTTTTAGAACTGTTGGGGTCGGGGAACGACCTTGGTATTCGCCTGAGCTATGCCGTGCAAGAAAAAGCGGGCGGAATCGCCGAAGCCCTTGCCTTGGCTGAAGATTTTGCCGACGACGAAAGCATTGCGGTAGCCCTCGGTGATAATATTTACGAGCACGATCAAGACGTTGGCGATTTTACCGAAGGCGCCCGTATTTTTGTAAAAAAGGTCGATGATCCCGAGCGATTCGGCGTGGCGGAGGTAGCCGACAGCAAAGTACAATCGATTGAAGAAAAGCCGCAAAACCCAAAAAGTAATTATGCGGTGAGCGGCTTTTATATTTACGATAACTCGGTGTTTTCAAAAATCACGCAGCTTACGCCAAGTAGTCGCGGCGAGTACGAAATCACCGATGTGAATAATATGTACATCGCCGACAAACAAATGGAAGCGCGCTTTGTAGAAGGCTTTTGGACCGATGCCGGTACGATCGAAAGTTTATATCGCGCGGCAACTCTCGTCAAAAATTCTCGCTTGGCAAACAATGCAGGTTGAAACAACACCGATCGATGGCTTACTCATCATCACGCCAAAAGTGTTTGGCGATGAGCGCGGTTGGTTTTACGAAAGCTACCAACAAGAAAAATATGCCGAACTCGGTTTACCGAATTTTGTGCAAGATAACGAATCGTACTCGACCAAAGGTGTATTGCGCGGTTTGCACTTACAATTGCCACCGTATGCCCAAGGCAAGCTCGTACGCGTTTTACAGGGCAGCGTGCTCGATGTAGCGGTCGATTTGCGCAAAGAATCGAAAACCTACGGCAGGCATTTTTCAATCGAACTTTCGGCAGATAATAAAAAGCAGTTTTACATTCCGCCCGGGTTTGCGCACGGTTTTGTGGTGTTATCGGATGAAGCTGTGTTCTCATACAAATGCTCGAATTATTATCACCTGGCAAGTGAACGCTGCATTTTATGGAGCGATGCCGATTTGGCGATTGATTGGGGCGTTGAGAATCCGATTGTGTCTGAGAAGGATGGGGTTGGTGAGACTTTTAGGGAGTACTGTGGGCGCTTGGTGTTGGATCAGTGAGTTCGAATTACGAATGATGAATTATGAATTACGAGTCGTATTCAACCACGCAATGGCTGGCTGACAGGTTAACTGTGTTCTTAACGAAATGGAATATCGCTCTGTGCTTGCCTACCCCGCGTAGCTTTAGCGGTGCGAGGTCTGTTGATCGATGATAAAAAACCTCAGGTTATTTTTACCAATCTGTCTAATAAAATACGGGCTTTGAGCGGGTTTTAAAGTTTAAAGCCCGTATTTATTGGAGATTTCGTCTTGAAAACCGCCAGTGAACTGGTCGGTTAACAAGACTGCCTCCACGCTCGTCCAAGTCTTTCCGAATCGTATCTCTTAACAAATACTACTGTGTGCTTTATAAGATGGTGGTGCAGTTGACTTGGACGCCCACAGAAGAAAAGCGTCGAAGTCACCAGAATAATCACTCAGCACAATTTGTATCAAACGCGTAATCGTGACTTATGCGAAAAGACTTTAACGAGCATACGTCTTTTACGCTTGCGGTAGAGACGCATTGCAATGAGTCTCTACGACTCAGATTCCAATCAGAGTACTATCCCATTCTCTTGCAAACAAATTCTCTGGTTTTTCGCCGGTTAAAAACTCGGTACCGCCAAAGACTTCGGTTTTCAAAAAGTCGTACTTTCTTTGCAATTGTGTACTTGTCTTCTTCATCTCGCGAAAGGCGTTGCCATGTTCGATGTAAAACACAAAGCTTTCGGCAAAGTCTTCGAACGGGTCGGTTTCGGCATAGCCGGTTACAAAATCCATTTCTGTTGTTCCTTTTAAGTGTCGCTTGTTCGTTGCCCACGAAATGCGGTAAAAATCGTAACTCGGGTCACTTGTAAAAATAGGGACAGAGCCATCTTTATATACCGAAACCTGGTCGTAATTCGTTGGTAGTAAGCCGCTTAAATCGACCACATGTGCAAATTCATGAATTATCACCTGGCGAGCTTCGGGCAAGTCGAACAAATCTTCGCGAAAGTGCATTTGGGTTGCACCGGCGTATGCGCGAGATTTATCGGAGTTATCATAAATCTTTGTGTGCCTGAGCCCCTGCACCAAATCACAAGGAATATCACGCAGGGCGGCATCGATCATCATTCGTTGTTCGTTCTTGAGTTTATGAATCGCCTCCAGACCACAGGCAAAACCGTACGGGCCATGCAGAGATTGTGCCGAATTGCGTTTTACGGTTTTTGTTTTTTCGGCGATGTCTACCGCCATGTTATCGTAGTAAACAATTATCTGCGCCGCTTCGTGCTCGCTGCGCGGTTTATCGGGCCAAACAAAGGCGCCGGTGGCGACGATTGCGGTAAGAACAAAGAGTGAGTAACGCATTGGTTTGATCAGAAAAGATGATAATTTGTAATAATAAAATGTATTTGTCAATACCTTTTGGGATGAAATAATCTGTAAAAAATGCGAGAATGTGTTTGATATATCAACAAACAAGTGGGGAAATTGCTCGGTATTCTGTTCGGCTTTTCGGTTGTTACCTTGTGTTTGGTGGTTGGTGCGCACTTGTATCCAAAGCAGGTGGCGCCGTTTTTGCCGGCAAGTGTTAACGACGTGCTCGGCATAGAAACGCCCGAACCGGTTACACCGAGAGTCGATATTAGAACCGAAGTCACCGAAAACATCATCGAGACCGAAGGCGAAGTGGTAGAACAAGTCGTTTCTGAGGTCGACCCGGCGGCAGAAGAACTCGAGTCGCCCGAAGAACATCTGCGCCGTGGCAACATGTTTATGGGTTCGGGGTTTTTGTCGATGGCGGTTAACGACTTCGCGAAAGCCGTTGAGCTAGATCCGGCATTAAAAGCAGCTTGGCTGAGGCAGATTGAAGCCCAACTCGCTTTACAAGATTACAATGCCGCCGAAAAAACCGCGAATCGAGCAATCATCAAATTTCCGCAGGATACACAGTTTTTCGTATTGCTTGGCGAAACTCATCTGCAAAAAAGCGAGTTCTCGCAGGCGAAAAAAATCTTCGAGCAACTCCCGAGTGGTGGCGCGCGCGACTTTTACCTTGGCTTGATGCATGCCTATTTCGAAGAGAATGCCAGAGCGCAAGAACTCCTTGCCGCCGCCCGCACAAATCCGCAATTCACCGAGAAGTCGAATGTGCTCCTCGGCGCTTACGAAGAGCATTCGCTATTTCCGGAGGGGAATAATCTTCATTTGCGGCTTTTACTCTCGAAAGCGTTTAACAACCTGCATTTTTACGAGCTTTCGGTGCAATCGACCAAAGCCATTTTAAAAGACCGCGACGATTACCGCGATGCCTGGATCATTCTTGGGCATAGCTACTTGGCATTAAACCGCAATGATCTTGCCAAGAATGTGTTAACAAAAGCTTTAGAGCTCGACCCAACCAAGCCCGAAACCAGCTTTTTCTTGGGGCTTGCCGAAAGCGCAATGGGCGATTTTGATAACGCCATCACTCATTTATCAATGGCACGCGAGAACGGCTATTCGCCGCAACAAGAAGCCACACAGGCTCTGGCGGAAGCGTTTTTGGAGGGTGAGTACTACGATGCCGCCCGCGAAGAGTACGAAAAACTGCTCGAAATCCGGAATGTCGCGGTCGATAAATTCGTGCAACCGGTCCGTATCTCGATCGAATTCTTAGATGACCCGGCTGCGGCCGTCGCCATCTCTGAAAAAGCCGTTGAGCGGTATGAAGATTCACCAACCGCAAAAAATCTGCTTGCCTGGTCGCTGCTCGAAAACAACGAACTCGATCGATCGGAAGAGATTTTGCGCCAGCTACTTGAAGATAATGAATCTTATGCTCCGGCGCGATTAAACTTGGGTCGCGTACTCGAAGCGCGAGAGCAATACGAACAAGCGATGGAGGAGCTGAAGACCGCCTATGAGCTGAATCCGCATACAGAAGTGGGGGCACTGGCTGCCGAGCGGTACAATGCGATTACAAGAGCGGTGAATGACCTCGACAGCGAGAGTGAAGAGGATGATGAAGGCGGCGATGAGTAGCTGTTTTTTAATCGGGATCAGAGATAGGGGGATCAGATTTTTTGTTGCATCTAGATTTAGGATTTACCAATCGCAAGGCAGCTGTCCGACTCGTGTTAAGTCAATATGTGAGAAGGGTGTGAGATTTTCGTTTTGATAATCGATAGTTGTTGCTTGTTCCCTGCTCATTTAGTGTTGATATTTTTTTCTCATTTGAAAAAATACATCTGCTGTATCAATTTAAATGAAATCACAAGATAATAGCTCATCGAATAAAATGGGAGCTGGTATTGGCATTGGTGTGGCACTGGGGGTGGGGATTTTTGCGGCGACAGATAATCCTGCTTTTATTGGTGTTGGTATTGCGATGGGTGTTGCGATTGGGGCGGCATTTAATTCTCGTGAAGAAGATGAAGATGGCAGTAGCAAGCAAACTGGCGAAGACACTCAGAAATAAGAGGGTGGATGGTCTGTTGGAATATTGACTTATGCTTTCAGAAGCGCAATTCGTTATTCAAAAGCCAATGTAGAACACGTTTTGATAATCGATAACTGTTTTTAGCCCTTTGTTCGTGGTTTCTTGTCCAATAAATATCCGCTTTTCATTCGATACTGCTTGCGGCATAATAACCCGCGAATTCTCAAATCTCCATTACATGAAAATCTCGCTCAACTGGTTACAAGATTTTATTACTCTGACCGAAACCGACCCGCAGCAAATAGCAGCCGTACTCACCGAAAAATCGGCCGAAGTCGAGGAAGTGATCAATACCGCCGAGCAATTCAATAATGTTGTAGTTGGTCAGATCTTTGCAATCGATCCGCACCCCGAGGCCGATAAAATACGAGTGACGACCGTTGATGTCGGTGATGGGGCGAATCGTCAGATCATATGCGGAGCGAAGAACATCGAAATTGGGCAAAAGGTACCGGTGGCCTTGGTTGGCGCGGTGTTGCCGGGTGACTTTACAATCGAAAAACGAAAGATGCGTGGTGTGATGAGCGAGGGGATGCTTTGCAGTACGAAAGAGCTAGGAATTGGTGGAGATGCCGCAGGTATAATGATTTTAGATGAAAACCTTGAAATCGGTACGCCGCTGGCCAAAGCGTTGGGTGTCGGTGATATTGTGATCGATATCGATAATCAGGCGATTACAAATCGACCGGATCTTTTTAGTCAGTACGGGTTTGCTCGCGAATTTGTGGCGTTGGGTTTAGCTCAGTGGAAGCAAAAACAATACGATTTTTCAGTGGTTAAAAGCGCTATCGGGCAAGATGAATTACCGGTGACGTTCACCGTGGAAGATGCCGCGATCTGCCCCGCGCGTGCCGAAGTAGTACTCGAGAATATCGAAATCACCGAAAGCCCCGATTGGCTCAAGCAAAGACTTGAGGCGTGCGGAATCCGCACGATCAACAATGTGGTCGATATCAGCAACTATGTAATGCTCGAACTTGGTATGCCGTTGCACATTTTTGATCTCGACCGGATTAGCGGTAATAAAATAACCATGCGCAGATCGCAAAAGGGCGAATCAGTGGTAACGCTTGATGAAAAGGCGCATCAATTGCCGGCTGATGTTATTGTGCAAGAAGATGCCGACGGCATTTTCGATCTGGCGGGGATTATGGGAGGGGCAAATTCTGAAATCCTTGATTCAACAACTCGTGTGCTGGTTCACGTACCGGTGTACGACCCCATCTTGATCCGTAAAGCGGCAATGGCGCTGGGGCACCGCACCGATGCAGCAACCATTTACGAAAAGCGCGTACCGAATGCCAGTGTGATGCCAGGTATATTGCGTACGCTAGAACTATTGACCGAGTTATGCCCGAAAGCAAAAATCGTTTCGAAGATCGATTTCGTCGAAGCAAAACCCACCAAACCATGCACCATCGAGCTCGCAACAAATGAAATATCACGGGTGCTGGGGGCAACTCTCGAACAAAATGAGATCAAACAGATTTTGACCGATCTTGACTTTGCCGTTTTACCCCAAAGCACTGCCGAAGTTCTTGCTATAGAAGTACCGGCACATCGTCTTGAAGATGTTTTGATTCCCGAAGATATTATTGAAGAAGTGGTGCGGATTCATGGCTTGAATACGCTCAAAGCGCAGGCGCCGCAAATCGAGATGTGTCCGGCGCCATTGCCACCGCTACGTAAATTGCGCCGCGAGATTACGCACTATTTGGTGGCGCAAGGCATGTTCGAGTTTTTAAACTTTGCCTTTTTGGGCGAAGAACTCATCGAAAAGTCGGGGTTTAAGGTTGATGATGCAACGATAGTGATTGCAAACCCGATTTCTGCCGACCTACGTGTAATGCGTCAAAGTTTGCTACCGCGGCTGTTTGAGAAGATTGCCGAGAACCAAAAACATAATACTGGTTTCGCGGCGTTTGAGATCGGCAAAGTGTTTCAACGGGTAAATGATACTGAAAAAACTGAACACAATCGCGTAGCGATACTGGGTCTTGATCAGAATTTCGCACGGATGAAAGGAGTTGCTGAAGGAATGCTCGCACAGCTCGGATTCACCGGTCGCGTACTTGAGCTTACTGAAAAGCCGCCCTTTGCCCGAGCCGGGGCAAAGATCCTTGTTGGAAAAACTGAGGTCGCAACCGTGTTCGTGGTGAATACTGCTGTAAAAAAGGCGTTTGAGATCGAGGCAAAAGAATGCACCGGAGTTGAGATCGACCTCGACGCTCTGCTCACACTACAGCGTAAACATGCGGTAATAAAGCCGTTGGCACGGTTTCCATCAGTCGAGTTCGATATTTCGGTGTTGGCACCGGAGGAAACTTTTATTGACAAAATCATCAAACCAATCAAAAATAGCGACCCGCTGCTCGAAAGCATTACCGTACTCGAAATCTATACTGGCGAAGGGGTTGAGGATGGAAAAAAATCGGTGACAATACGACTCGAGTTCCGCGCAGATGACCGCACATTAACCGCCGAAGAGGCAACCGAGGCGCGGGATAAAATCCTCCAAACTCTCGAAAAAAATGGCTTTCCGTTCCGCTTTTAATCTCTTTCACTCAAAATGATCACGATGAAATTCGGCGGCACCTCGATGGGGTCGGACAAAATGATCCATAACGTAGCCGAGATAATCAAACAAACGATTGCCGATGGCAGACAGCCAATAGTAGTGGTTTCGGCGATGAGTGGTGTAACGAATATGTTGCTCGAAGCTTCACGCTTGGCAATTGAAGCCGATGATGATGCCGAGCGCCAAAAAATCATCAACCAACTCAGGTTTAAGCATTTGGCGGTTGCAAAAGAACTCGTGACCGATGCGTATCATTATAAAAAAATCGAAGGATATATTACCGAGCAGATCGATCATTTTCGGGAGTTTTTAAATGCGATCTCGATTATTCAAGAACTTTCACCGCTTTCGCATGATGAGATCATCTCCCTTGGTGAAAAACTTTCGGCGGCGCTTTTGGCGGCGCATTTGAACGACCAGGGTGTTGCTGCCGATTTTGTTGATTTAGCAGGGGTGATTGGTAAAGACTTTGCGCAGATCAACACCGAATTCTTCGATTATGTTGAAGAAGAGATCAAACGAGTTGTTCGTCCTTCAGTCGATAACGATAAGGTGCCGGTAGTAACCGGTTTTTTCGGCAAGATTCCAGGCGGGATCATCACCGGCGTAGGAAGAGGTTACAGCGATTTTACTGCAGCCTTGCTCGGTGCGGCGTTTAACGTGCGCGAGATTCAGATTTGGACCGATGTCGATGGTCTTTTATCTGCCGATCCGCGAATGGTGAAATATACCTGCGTCTTGCCCGAGGTGTCGTACGACGAAGCAGGGGAGTTAGCGCAATTTGGAGCAAAAGTACTGCACCCGCAAACGGTATGGCCTGCGGTAAAAAAGAATATTCCGGTGCGCATTAAAAATACGATGAACTCAAGCGCGGTTGGCACGGTTATCACCCGCGATGGCGCGCGCAGTAAACATTTGTGCAAATCGGTCGCCAGTAAGAAGAACATTACCTGTATTACGCTCACTTCCTCTAAAATGCTGATGGCGGTGGGGTATTTGGCAGATGTTTTTTCCATCTTTAAAAAGCATCATATTTCGGTCGATCTCGTTTCTACCGGAGAGATCTCGGTTACAGTAACGATCAATCTGCCACTGGAGCAAATTCCGCAGGCGGTGTTCGATGAATTGCGGGAGTTTTCGAAAATCGATATTCTTGAAAATCAGGCGATCATATGTGCGGTCGGCTCCGAACTTACCCATCGCAAGGGGGCAGCAGCCATGGTGCTCGAAGCGATTGCCGGGGCGGGCGTGTCGATTCGTGCGATTTCGCAAAGTGCGCAAGAAATCAATGTGAGCGTGATCGTCAACGAAGCAGATGCCGATGCGGCACTTTTGGCACTGCATAAGATGATATTTGAAGAAGGGATGAAAAAATAATCCTTTCATTCCTTTTTTTTAAGCTATGAAAATAACTGTGATGGGAACCGGCTATGTCGGTTTGGTTTCGGGCACTTGTTTCGCCGAAACCGGAAACGACGTACTCTGTGTTGATATCGATCCAAAAAAGGTCGAGATGTTGCAAGGCGGCAAAATACCGATCTATGAGCCGGGATTATCTGAGTTGGTTGAGCGCAATGCCGCCCAGGAGCGACTTCGCTTTACTACCGATGTAACGGCGGGAGTCGAGCATGGAGAGATTATTTTTTGCGCCGTGGGAACTCCGCCCGATAAAAGCTTTAAGGCCGATGTTTCGGCGGTAAGGGCAGTTTCAGAGGCATTTGGAAAATATCTTAAGGGCTATAAAATCCTCGTCAATAAATCTACTGTGCCGGTTGGTACCGGGGCGCTTTCAAAATCGATCATCGAACAGCAACTTGCCAAGCGGGGCAACCCAGCAGGCGATGAGTTCGATATTGTGAGTAACCCTGAATTTTTACGCGAGGGCGCGGCCGTAAACGATACGATGAAGCCCGAACGGATTGTGATCGGCAGTGAGAGCGAAAGAGCACAAGAATTGATGACACAGCTTTATAAGCCGTTTTTACGCTATAATATGCCGGTATTGCATACCAATATCGAAAGTGCCGAACTGATCAAATATGCCAGTAATTCGTTTTTAGCCACAAAAATCTCGTTTATCAACGAAATAGCGGGGTTTTGCGAATTAACCGGGGCGAACATAGTTGATGTCGCCCGCGGAATGGGTGCCGATAGCCGTATTGGAAGGCGGTTTTTGCATGCCGGCATTGGTTATGGCGGCAGCTGTTTTCCGAAAGATATCGGGGCGCTGATAAATTCCGGCAAAGAAAAAGGCTATTCGTTTCGAATCCTCGAAGCGGTAGAGCAGGTGAACGACCGTCAAAAGAAAGAAGTGTTCGAGAAGCTGCTCGAACGTATCCCCAAGCTTGAAGACAAAACCATCGCTGTGCTGGGTTTGGCATTTAAGCCAAAAACCGACGACATGCGCGATGCCCCGTCGATTAAAATCATTAAAAAATTGCAAGCCGAAGGCGCCAAAGTGAGGGTTTTTGATCCGGTGGCGATGAAAAACGCCGTGCATTATCTGGCGAATACGAATCTGACATATGCCAAAAACGCTTACGAGGCCACAGAAAATGCCGATGCTCTCTTGCTCTTAACCGAATGGGATGCGTTCCGGAATATCGATCGCCAGCGGATAAAATCGACAATGGTTGGGAATCTGCTGATCGATGGACGCAATATCTTCGATCCGGTTGAAATGAAGAGTATTGGTTTTGATTATATTTCTATCGGACGCGATACATCTCAGCAAAATCCTGCGTAAGCCGTAAATACTTCGTCAATCAAGTTCTTTTAGGGCTTCGTTTGTATGCTTTTTAATAAGCTCGAGACTTTACTTGCATTTCTGAATTAACTGGAAAAACCGCAAAAAATCATGCAGAATCGCTTTCGATTCTTCGATGAGTCAAAACCGATGTAATAAATGTTATGAATCCTGTAAAAAGCCTGATCAATAAACTGAAGAAAAAGCCCAAGCCAAATCGAAAGCCGCTGGTATTAATACCGATTGGATTGGTGGTAATTTTGTCGAGTGGGGTTTTAGTGTTCAGTACGAATGTGCTCACACCTTCTGCCGAAACGTTGCTACCAAGTAGTAGGTTGCTCGCCTTTAGTAAGCTCGAAAAACCAGATTGCTCAACGTTTATGGCCGAATCGTTGCGTTCACTCTGCATAAAACGTGCAGAACTGATTACGTCACTTACTACCGCAAATCCGCAGCGGATTGAAACCTTTGCCAATAAAGTGGCGATGGCTTTTTATAATTCGCCTTCGGGTTCGTCGCCAGCTCCAGAAACCGTTGTGATGTTTCGGGTGCATAATAAGGGTGAAGCCGAGCGATTTTTAGATTATCGCCTGCAGCAGTTCGGCGGTGAGGAGCAATACTTTGGGTCAACCAAAGCACTGGTGTTCGATCAGCCAAAGACCCATGTTGTGTTTTTTTGGAGCGGATGGCTGGTATTCGCTGATTCGGGTGAAGTAGTCAATTCTATGCAATCGGTCAAAGATGATCTCGCACCGTCGTTGGCACAAGATACAGAGTACCTTAAAAGTACCGATGAGTTTAATGATGCTCAGGCAATTGTGTATTTACCACAAGATGCGATTTTACAGCTTTTCTCGCCAAACCAGCGCGGTGTTTTAAAACCGGCACTCGAACTGTACAAAAGCTTTACAGTAGGATATTCCGAGCAAAACAACAGGGCAATCGTTGAGGTGCTCGCAAGAACCGATCTTTCACAGCTCTCTCCTGAGCAGACGAACACCGACTCTACGATCGCAGATGATATTGCCTTGTTTCCATCGGAGAATCTTGCTGTATTAGCCGCTGCCGATTCTATGACAGAGCAAATAGAAAAAGTGTTACAAGAGATTGAAAAAACCGATCCGGCATTTGCCATTTTTTTGCGCGGGCGTGCTCGTGCACTGCTTGCGGAATTTGCTGGCGACAGTATATCGCTCGATATGGATATCCTCCCATTGCTCTCGGAAGAAGCCGTAGTTGCGATGTATAATTACCCCGATTCGTCCCGTACTTCGTTCGCTGCCTTTGCTAAGCATGCCGATGGTGAGTTCGTGCGTGCGAAGTATGAATCTTTAGTAGAATCGCTTACCCAAAAAAGTGCCGAATTCGTTCCGCAAATATTAACACATCGCCTCGATGATGGCACCGAGATAAAAGAAATTGTGGCGTGTGATGACTGCGTTCAAGTGACACAATCGGCAACAGGTGGGGTTGAGCGAACCACTATAAAAGTTGGTGATTTTGATGGGGAAATGTATGAGATTCAAGTGGCAAAGTACGAGAACAATCTTGTGGCTTCGAATAGTCAAGAGGTGTTTGATGCCGTTTTGGCAGCACTCGCAGCAAATATCGATGTTTCTGTTACCGAGTTAACAGCACAGATGCCAAAGGGGCGGATCGACGAAGTTTTGATCATTGATCCGCAAAATGTAACAGGCTTTATTCCGAATACACTGCGAGGCATAGTTGCTGATTTTGCGCTGATGTATATTACTTCTGAGTTAACTGAGCAGGGCATGCTATACCGACTAGAAGGTGCTATTGGCTCGTAAGTGATTGAGATTGAAAAGTTAATAAAAAGTAGTTGATTATAACTTATGTTTTTCTACACTTACGCAAGTCTTTTTTGTTGTATAATGTCGTTCGAGATGGTAAAATATATATGATTTATAAAAACACCATGATAAATACAAATATTTATCTCAAAAAAACCATCGGCACATTTGTTCTAGCAATGTTTATCGCATCGCTGTTTTTAGTAAGCGCAGGCTTTGCCGGAGCGGATTTTATCGTTCGAAAGAATAATGCTGTTTTACAAGGAGTGGTGACCGAGGTATCTCCGGGCCATCTTGAGATTAAAATCGACGATGTTGGCTCTACAATTCAGCCGGTGTTTCCTCCATCTCAACCAGGCTATGGCGAAGATAACCCAAGTGGTTGGCAGCAAGTCGATATCTCTATCGATGTTGGAAATAACGTGATCTATAAAAACGGACAACCGAATAAAGGTGATGTCGTTAAAGTCAGGGCAAGAGAGCTTTCTGGTCGTGAATATTACGATTACAGTGCAAAACGAATCGAGGTTTTAACGAACGGATATGGAGAGCGTATAAAGGCACGTGTTAACATTGGTAGTATTGCCAGTATCAACTGCAACAGTGGAGAATTAATCGTCCAGTTCAGTGAGTTTTACAGTGCTAATTATGACATTCGTAATAATAACAGAACTAATTTCTTCCGAAAAAATGGCAATGAGATCAATTGCGAAAAATTTGCTAAGAATGCAGAAGGTAAAAGAGTTAGAGTAAACGGTGTGCAGAACAAGAACGGAGTGTTTAAAGCGAATAAGGTTCAATTCTTGGGTGGACGCGGCTACTAAGCAACAACACAATCGTGTAGAACAAACCGAGTCTTACGACTCGGTTTTTTTATTATCGATCTATTACGTATATGACTTCTCCAAGTATTTCGCCTTTCATGACAAAAGGATCTCTCCATTCGCGGCTATCTGAACTCGCATCAAAAATATTGCCAAGAACAAATTGGCACATCAAACACCTGATCTGGCTGTTGACGACAAGCATCAGAGCTACAAAGATTAAGTGCATCTTTGCCATTGATGTTTACAATACCCGCTTTAACTGAAATGGTGTCTTTCGGTATACCGATTATACGTTTTACATAAGGTTCATTCAGTTCGCTTGTTTGAAAAACAATTATGTCATTATAATCAATCTTTGAGTATCTTGTTGCTATTATGGCGGTCATCTCTGAGGCATCGTACGGTGCATGGAGTACGGGCAAAATCAACAGCGAGATGATCGACAAATGCCTCGACCACTACCGGAATACCCTGAACTCCGATGATAACTTCATCCTCGAGAACTGACGAACGGTAACGGAGCATCTCACTGCCGAATTTTATTCGGAACCGAACCTTCGGGCTTTTAGCCCGTAGTGTTTCAGTCAAAGCTAGTTCTTAGGTTTGCTGATTACAGATGTCATCAGTCGCTTTGGTGATGTTATCGCACTTTGCAAGAAGTTTGCCTGCATGATAGCGATGCAAAAGCCTTGAGGCATGGAGCTGAGTATCGCTGATGTTGCCTTCTTGATTCAGCTTGATGTGATTATCGTACAGAGTGTTCATTTCGTCTGGTGTTGTGCAATGCTCATATGATTCGTACGTATTCATGCCAAAACGCATTTGTGCTAAATCTTCGATCTTTTTGGCACGCCTTTGCTCTTGGGCCTGCCTTCTTCTTTCGAGGTTCAATTGGATCAATGCCGCGTGGTATAACTCTATGACGGTTTCGAATTGGACTTGGCTGATGGCTCCATTTTTAAAGTGATCGATGTACTCATTCTTCATCGCTTCAGCTTGGCTCTGCGTTGTGGCAGTGTCAAAGTTTGCTTGCGCTTGCTTGGCAAGTCGAACATCACCTGCTATTTGGTGTTTTTGATCTAGCATGATTAGGCGGCATGCTCGTTATAATTCGGGTCGTTTGCTGGCATCCATCTCATCAGTTGATGCTGGATGAGCGCATGGTTTTTATTGGGTTCAGTAAGACCTGTGGCAAGCCATTTTTCGAGGATTCGATCGGCATCTTCGGGGTTTTCGCGAAATTCGATCTCAATCTGCTTGCGAATCACTTCCTCGCTTGCTTTTTCTGGGAATGCGGATCTTTCAGCTGCTATCTGGTTATTAGATTCAGTTTCAAAGCGCATCTGCTGTGATTGCTCGCTGTTTTTCATCTCTCTTCATAAAACCACCACTAGTACATCAATTTGTGATGTTTTGAGCAAGGTCTTGTTTTCCTTCACAAGAAGCACCGATTGCTTGTAAAAAGAAGTACGTTAAAGAATTTCTAAGAGCAGTTCTGTCTTCTTTTTCAGATTTGTAATCTTTTCCGACTACGACCAAAAGGCGGACTCTCCGTCTATTGCTCCTTGTTTTTGTGCAGAAGCGAAACGTGCACTTAAGCTCGTAATAAGAGTTTTGTCTTCAATATTTTCATAATCACGTATAGTAAGAATGCCGGCATCGACGCTGGTTCCTGCTTGACGCAATATTTCATAAGCATCTTTAGAAGTGTTGGCTTCGGTTAATTTTTTTAGGAAAGCATCGCGTATTTCTGCGCTCACTATTTGAATCTCCTCTTTGTTTATTTGTGGCAGTTTTTCGGGCTGTTGAGGTGGGTTAAGTGAGACGACCGAGGCTTCGGAAAAGGTATCTAATGACAAATGAAATAAATAAATCATTAACACCATAGCTAAAGCTTTCTTGATAGGAAAGAGAAAAATACACAAAAGTACAAAAAAATGTATATAATGTTCAATATTCTATTTATTATTTGCGAAAATAATTTTTTATATTTAATATATATGATTAAAAAACCATAATGATGTGCATATTAAGTTACACATTCGCATATTCGTATGTTGCCATATTCATAGATAAACTTTCAGCGAATATGGCTGTCGCTTGTTTTTTATCGATTTCACAACAGCTTTAGATTATTGAAACTCAATTTTTTAGAACACCAAGAGCACGTATATACTAGCCCCGGCACCGGAAAAAAACGTATTTTAAGCTTTCGTTATGATGCCAACGCGTAAGTATCATCGTTAGCAGCTGGTCTTTCTTTGATTTGAGCGAGAACATTTTCTAGGTTACCTCGTGTATCAATCTTCTCTTTTTGCACCTCGATCATGCTGCTCAAGTTATTGTACTGATCGGACGAAATCACTCTGGTTTGCGCATCTGCTTTTATTTTATCGTCAACGATTTGAAGTTGCCCCAGCTCACTGGTTTGCTGAATCTCTTCGGCTCGATCAAGTGCATTGATCTCTTGCTCAACAGCTTTTGCTGATTCGTATATCTCTTCGTTCGCGGCAGTCATGTTATTCAAGTTTTCCATTATGGTTGATAAATCCAATTGCACTTAATCATTTTTGATTGCTCAAGTCAAAAGTTTTTACAGTACAAAAAAACCGCTTTACTAAGCGGTTTTTAGCATAAATTCTTGTGGATTATTTAATCTTCACACCCATCGATCGTGCGGTACCGGCGATTACTTTTACGGCGGCGTCAACATCGTTGGCATTGAGGTCTTCCATCTTTACTTCGGCAATCTCTTCGAGCTGTTTGCGTGAAATGCTGCCAACTTTATCGAGATGTGGCTTTGCGCTGCCCGATTTTAAATTGATCGCTTTTTTAATGAGAACAGCAGCAGGAGGGGACTTAGTAATAAACGTAAAGCTGCGATCTTCGTAGACAGTAATAACAACTGGTAGAAGCGTATCGCCTTTATCGCGGGTTTTATCGTTGAACTGGGTGCAAAAATCTTGGATGGGGATTCCGGCAGAACCGAGCGCAGGACCGACCGGTGGCGCAGGATTGGCTTTGCCAGCTGGTATTTGCAGTTTTATAACCTTCGTTACTTTTTTTGCGGGAGGCATATTTTATTGAAAGAATAAAGAGACATATTTTTTTACCTGCTCATGATATTGACTTGAGTACTGAAACGCAAGTACTTTTCCGTTTTCGCGGCTTACTAGAAACACGGTATCGGGGAAGCGTATCTTATCGTTAAGGTAGAAGTTCGCCTCGCCGATTGTTCTGAGTGGGCTGGTGAGCCATACTCCGGCTCCGCCTTCTTGATTTGTAGTGGTAATTGTTTCGAGCTTGCTGCGAACGAGTGCTAGTAGTCTGCCCGAACTCATTTCTTCGGTTGGGAGGATGCGGCTTACGGTGCCAATCTGCCTACCATCGATTGAAAAGGGGAAGATGATCAGTGAGAATGAATCGCGGTTTGGGTTGACCGAGGTATGGCGAAAGAGTGAAGAGGCATATCGACCTTCGCCAATTGTCACTGTTTGCTCGTTAAGAAGGTCGGCGTTGAAATAGGTGGTGGCATCAACCATCTGCGAGGCGGTAATCACTTGCGATTGCGTAGTAACTGCGTCTTTCGGTGGGGCAGGGGTCGGATTCTCAACCACAGGCTCTATCGGGGTGGCTCCGGTTTTATCAACCGGCTGCGCCGAAACAATGGCTGCGGATTCAAAAATATACGGTCGCTGAATTGTTTCAAGCGAGACGATGCCTGCTGCAATGCCGAGAAGAAAGATTGCAATCGCTAACCGACGCATATGCCTAAAAAGAGGATGGTATTAGCAGGTTTATTTTTTCTGCACCTGATTAAAAGCCAGTTCCATGGGAGTTTCGCGTTCGAAGAGGGTTACCATTACCCGTAGTTTGCCTTTATCGGGATAGACCTCATCAACCACGCCTTCGTGGGTTGCAAACGGTCCATCGGTGATTTTTACAATATCGTTTTTGCTGAAGTCGGCCTTATACTTTGGTTCGCTTACGCCCATTCGTTTTTTCACAATGCCGTATTCTTCGGGGGTAACCGGTACTGGCACATTGCCAGATCCAACAAACCCGGTAACATTCGGTGTATTTCGTACAACATACCAGCTTTCGTCGGTAACGATCATGTTCACAATAACATACCCGGGAAAGATACATTTCTTGCGTTGAAT
>CAZOZW010000011.1:14602-24810 GCA_964584385.1 uncultured Candidatus Peribacteria bacterium | reverse complement strand
GGTTTGCCTTTGCGTAAAATCACCTCGGTTTCCTTCGGAACGACTACTTCAAAGATCCTCTCTTGCATGTTCATACTTTCAATACGCTGTTCTAGCGCGTTTTTAACGGCATCTTCATAGCCTGAATAGGTATGAATCACATACCAGTTTCGCCCGGCTTTGGTGTCTTGTCGACTGGTGCGCTCTACGGCATCTTTTCGAGGGAATGTCATACGATTAGTATGTTAAGAGAAGGAGTTGGCCCAACAAGTAGTCGACCACGCCGAGCAATATTGCACTTGCCGTTACAAAAATAGCGGTGATAGTGCTGATGCGCATGGCATGATTCTTTGTAGGCCACTGTACATTACGAAGCTCGTGCATAGCTTCGGTCATATATTTTTTTACGGTAGTCACGTTTTCATTTATATAAATTCCAGTAGATTTTGAATAAAAGTGAGAAAAAAAGCAAGGAACTTTTTTGGTGGTAAGGCGCTGTGGTCTATTGCTGGTTGGTTAGAAAAGATTCCTTTTGCAAGAATTACGATTTAAGAATGTAGAATTATGCATCGCAAGCGGTTGATGCGGCGACCTGGGAATTATCACTGTTATGAGAGATGTTGCGTGCAACGCCTCCGGTTGTATTGGCAGTGCTTTAGATAAGCTCAGCGATTTGTACTGCGTTGAGCGCAGCACCTTTGAGCAGTTGGTCTCCACAGACGAAAAAATCGATTCCGTGTTCGCCAAAAATCAAACTTTGTCGGATGCGTCCGACTTCGACGTCGTACTTATTGCTCGCGGTAAGAGGCATTGGGTAACTGTTTTCGGTAGGATTATCAACCAGCTCAACCCCCGGAGTATTTTTAAGAAGCTCTTGGACATCTTTGGGGTTGATCGGTTTTTCGGTTTCGAGTGTCACGCTTTCGGCGTGGGCACGAAAAGTGGGGATGCGCACAGCGGTGCAAGAGAGCGCCAAGCTCGGCTCGGCAAAGATCTTGCGGGTTTCGTTGGTCACTTTCATCTCTTCTTTGGTGTAGAGATTTTCGGTAAAGCTGTCGATATGCGGAATAACGTTAAACGGGATGGGGTGAGCGAATTGTTCGTTTTTAACTTCTTTGCCAGCAAGGTGATTGGCAGTTTGCTCTTTTAGCTCATCCATTGCCGGTTGCCCCGCACCACTGGTTGCCTGATAAGTTGAAGTAATCACCTTTTTGCAGGTGTATTGCTTGTGAATCGGCCATAGCGCTACTGCCAAAATCAAAGTTGTACAATTGGGGTTACTGATCAGGTTTTTGTCTTTTATCGCTTCTGGGTTGACTTCGGGGCATACGAGCGGCACACCGTCATCCATACGAAATGCCGATGAATTATCGATCACCACTGCGCCTTGATCTACAATCGACTGGGCATACTGCTTGGCAAAACTGCCCGAAACCGCCATCAGCACAATATCGATTCCGTCCATTTTTTCGGGGGCGAATTCTTCAACCGTTAAATCGCCAAAAGCACTCGGCATTACTTTGCCGGCACTGCGGCTACTGGCGAAAATCCGGGGTTTACCGTTTATTGGGAATTCGCGGTCGGCGAGGACTTTAATCATCTCTTGCCCAACAGCGCCGGTACAACCTACGACTCCAACTGTTTTTGGTGACATTTTTTTGCAAAAGGAGTTTCCATTTTGCCGTAAATCCTTCGTATCTGCCAAGGGTAATTGCCCGAAAACTTGATTTTTTAGGGGCAACAATGAAAAAATACGTTTTGATTTTTTATAAACGCGATGGAAACGACGAAATACATCTGGATGGATGGCAAAATGGTTGAGTGGGAGAAAGCCCAAGTGCACGTTTTATGCCACGGATTCCACTACGGATCGGGTGTATTCGAAGGCACGCGCTTTTACGAAACACCAAAAGGACCGGCGATCTTCCGTTTGCAAGATCATACCGCGCGGTTGTTTTATTCGGCAAAAACTTTACAATTGCCTATTGAGTTTTCTGAAGATGAGATCAACCAAGCCACACTCGAAACGATTCGCGTCAACGAAGTGCCGAGTGGTTATATTCGTCCACTGGCGTTTTTTGGCGAAGGAGTGATGGGTTTGCGCCCCGTTGGTGCAACGCCGCATGTGGTTATCGCTTGTTGGCCGTGGGGCAAATATTTGGCAGACCGACCGGTAAAGATCAAAATCTCAAAATACATCCGTATTCATCCGCAAAGCTTGGTCTCAGACGCAAAAGTAACCGGGCATTACGTCAACTCGATCCTCGCCGTGCAAGATGTCGTGCCGCAAGGCTACGATGAAGCCCTATTGCTCGATTACAAGGGCAATGTGGCAGAAGGCCCGGGCGAGAACATCTTTTTGGTAAAAGACGGCAAACTCCACACGCCAAAACTCGGAACGATTTTGGCGGGCATAACTCGTAAAAGTGTGATTAAAATCGCAAGTGATTTAGGGATTGAAACGGTAGAACGAACTATTACTCCCGAAGAGCTGTGGCAAGCCGATGAGGCATTTTTTACCGGCACTGCCGCCGAAGTAAGCGCGATCGGCGAGATTGATGATAAAAAAATAGGCAATGGCGAAGAAGGCGAGATCACCGCAAAGCTTAAAAGTGAATTTATGAGTGCGGTACAAGGCAAGAATCCAAAGTACGAACATTGGCTTTCGTATGTTTCGTAGCGAAAGTTTAAAATCTTGTACATTATAGTGCAGGTCTGCGCTATAATGTACATTTTTAAAAGAGCGATTCCGGTATTTTGGAATCGCTCGTGTAAAACGCCTAAGAGGTGAGAGTGAAGTTTAGACTAATCTCGGCTTCTAGTGTATCTTGGTTTGAACGAAAAGCACAGACTAAAAACGAACAATCTTCAGGTATCGAACCTTCGAGCGTAAGCTCTTCACCATCTGGTAGCTTTTCTTCTCGAAAGGGTTGCGTATATCTCCCATCTTCTTGGTTCTCGTAGCAATCAATGTGAAGAAGCTTTTCCGAATTGTTCTGAATCTTGATTTCAATATTCCAATCTGGCTTTACCTTAAGATTCCGAGTACCTTTTTCATCTATAGTGAAAGGAAGCTCTTTTTTATTGTGATAAACACTAACGTGCACAGGCTGCCCGGCGAGCTCGAACAGTTGACCTTGTAATGCTTCTTTCATGGTTTTCTCCTAATCGGTGATAATCTCAATTAATTCATAGGCCAACGGGCTTAGTGCTTCATCGCTTACCGCAAGAAGCTTTACTTGAGTTTGGTTTTTAGCCCCAGTGCTTAGATCTACATGTTTTGAAATGCCTGGCGACAGGTGGATCATATCATCTTTATTCGGTGGGCTATTATCGCCATCTTCTGCCAAGTAGACAAAAACGGGGAAATTGCCAGTGTTCTCGAACATGATCATGTAAGAACGCTTTTTCGGTAATCGATACGTGGTTGGCTCAAATTTTTCAGGAGATATCGGATCTTCCCAACCGTACAAAAAAAGATGGGTCTTTACGAGCTGATTCGTTTCCATTTTTCTACCTCTTTCGCGTTGTTAAAGTGCAGTCCGCTCTCGTTTATGAGGCGGGGTTGAGCCAGCATCTTTTACTGGTTAAAATTACTTTCGTCAAATCGTTCTTTTAACAATTACGGGCTTTATATGGGTTGCTCGCTTTAAAGCCTGTGTTTTTGTTTGTTCGCTAAAAAATGGGCGGGGTTTTATGCCGCCCGGTTATCGCTAAACAGAAATAATCGTATGTTCCACTTCAGCCCTTTTTTCGTGAAGTTTAAGGTCGTAAAAATCAAGCTGGCTCTGACTTCTGGAAATCTGGTAAAGCTTGATCACTGTTGCAATCCCTTTTTTCTGTACTATGAGATCGATTGGGGTGCTTTTTGAGCGTTCTATGCTTTCTAAACGACGTGCTCGTGGACCGGTATTTTGAGGGTGAATAATGATGACCACAGCTTTGCTTTCAGGATACCATAAGTTCAAAACTTGTAATCCGTATTTACTCCTTTCTGTAAGTTCATACGTTTGGTGAAGGGGATCACTTTTATTAACCGGATCAATTATCTTGCAATCTTCATTAATCACATTTACTAAAAATGAGTACTTGGCAAATTTCATGAGGACGCTCCTTTTTGCGTTTTAGCGATGTAAAAGTTCACGGCTTTCTTTTATGCAGAAGCCAATGATACCTTATTTTTTTTAAATGTTTTTATGTATGTTGTCAATTCGACATCAAGCGATACAGCTCAATCGAATCATCTCCGAATTGTTTTGTAAACACTTGTGGGTTGTTCTCCAAAAAATCATACCGATTCGCTTCGTGATTCTTGCCAAGGATAATATACTCGACACCCGTTTTTTGTAGGTAGTTGATATCGCTTTGATCGATTTCATCAAAATTGAGTAGGTTGTAAATAACACTGTTCAGGTCTTGATCGGTGCTTTCGCCAATACTAAAGTTGTCAAAGCTATCACCTTGAATCACTTCCGCTTTAAAAAAGCGACTTGCCGGGTTCGAAATAAGATTGTAGCCGGTAAAATCAAAGCGCAGGTAGCCATCGTATGGCAAAAACAGAGCGGTTTCCGTTGGTTGGAGTATTTCGTTTACTTCGTACCAACCCGGCGGATAATCGCTGACTTTAAGTTGATTATCGAATTGCCAGAAAATCGGTTTTACCGAGCCAATCGTAAGAATCGCAATAAAAATGCCAAGTAAGATTGTGACAAGTGGTGCGAGTTTTTTTTCTTTTTTTGCGATTTGCTCAGCACATGCATAAATCCCCAGTGGCACCAAAAAGGCGTATGCCAAAGCAATAACGCCAGCGACTTTGTGGGTTTCGCGCAGACCGATGAATCCCGGAATGTGCAACAAAAAGTCGATCAATGGTTTTGTGAGTTCGGTTCGGTAGCCGATGGCAACAAGCAAGGTGGGGATGAATGCGACAAACAAGGCCGTACCCAGTGGTTTTTTATCTTTGATCTGCGAGTATCCGCCAAGTGCGAGCAGCGGTAAAAAAAACAATGGCAGCATCCACCAAATAATGAGCGTATCTTTGGGCATTGTAAAATCATTCTGCCAAAAACCATACAATGCCAGTACGTTTATAATCACTCCCATGCTTTCATCGCTTTCGGTGGCAAAGGCGAGCAGGTCATCATTTGTGAATTCGCTCACTTTTTCAATGGTTGCTGAATCGTGAAACAGCCAAAACGAATTTATAATCAGCAATGATACAAGTGAAGTGAGCAGTATTATCGTTAGTTTTTTGTCGTCGATCCCGGTCTTGCTCGAACGGGACATGATGAATCCACCAAACAGAATCGCAGCACACAATCCGCCGCCGATGTAGGCGAAATGTGAGTTGATCAGCGGAAAAATCGCCAGCAGTACCGAAAAGGTGATCACGCGTTTTGGTGAGTAGTTTTTTATCAGAATGGTGAGTTCGCTCAGTAAAATCGGTAAAAACATGCACCCTGCCAGTACCAAATATTGGCCAGCCAAAAAACGTTCGTACACAAAAGGGTTGAGCAAAAAGATCAATCCACCGAGCGTCGAAAGCCAAGGGCTGAGCTCTAATCGGCACAGGCGATACATGCCCAAACTCCCGAGCAGCAAGATTAGTGTAAGGATCAGCTTTTGGATAACATCCATCGGTAAGACTTGGTTAAAAAGCCAGATCAGCAATTTTAATGGGATCAAATTGCTATTTTGAGCAAGAATCTCGCTAATACTCGGCGATTGCGGCAGCCAGACCATATCGAGCAAGAACAAATAGCCAGGTGCAAAAAACGGCACCATTATTAAAAGCGGCAGAATAATCAGCGGCAAAACTGGCAGAATCGGCTTCATGATTTCGCGTGATGATCCTGTTCTTGTTCGGCTTCGGGTTTTTCGCGGATCAACTCGATGATTTGTAGCGAAACGCCGGTAACGAGAAAAAAGTAGACCCAAACCGCTACCGCTTCTGCCATTAAATCGCCGGTGATTAAAAAGTTATGCTGGTGTAGGGCAAGCAAACAAGGAATAATCACCAGTCCGATTAATGCAAAAACAATCGGCGTGCGTGAATCGAGCTTCCAGAGGGCGTGGGTTAAAAACAGTGTCCAGAAGAAAATGCCGGTAAAACCAAATCCAAGTACTCCGATCATCAAACCAATGGCAACAGAGACAGTGCCGGCTTTAGTAAAATCGTTCTTGTTGGCTTTTTGCAGACGTTTTTTACAAAAGCGAAACAGTGCTTTTGCATCTTTTACACCAAACACATATTCTTCGAGCAGGCTCATTAGCTAAAATAATTCAAGAGATAATACGGTTATTTTCTGTTTTTTTCAATTGCTCTTTCGTTTTTCACCCGTTTGCGTCATCGCGAGGAACGAAGCGATCCAGACAAAAATTAAACAGCGAATAGGACAAAAGTAATTACAATTAAGCGTACTTCTGGCAAGTCATTTTTGTTTGTGGGGCGACTCTCACCTGGATTGCTTCGCTTCAATCGCAATGACGCAAGCGAGTTCGATGCTTTTCACAGGTTTTTGTCGTGAACAAAGACTTCGCTTTTTTAGTGTTTACACTTTCGATTTGCCTATGAAAATGGTATACTGCAAAGATAAAAACCAAAAATTGAAACACGAGTACATGCCCGTTGGCAACCAGAAAAAGCGAGTCAGTAAAAGTCAGCTGATCAAAATCGCCGAAGGCGGCAAGCGCGCCGATAAAATCCGCGATGACCGCGAGGTCAATCACTTGCTCCACGAGGTGCCGCAGGCTGAGCGTGAGTTGGCGCAGAATCTAAAAGAAATGCCAGCCGAGCAGCCACAAGAATCTGCAATCGACACACCTCAAAACAAGAAAAAACCGTCGATCTTCGCGAAAATCTTCTTCTTTTTGCCCAAGCGTAAATGAGTATCAACCCGGCAGAACTGACTCGGCTGATCACACAATCTCGCTTGCCGGATGAATTTAAAGCCCGCTTGGTGCCAATAGCCCAAGTGGCGAGTGACGCCGACCGCGAAAAGATTTTTCACAGGGTAAAAAACTTCGATCTGCGGTTTTTAAAAATCGCGCAAGGGCGTATTAAGCCCAAGCCCGAAGATATGATCGTGGTAAATACTAAAAATTCTTTTTAAACAAAATGCCTGAGACACCGAGCAATACACCGGAAGAAAACAACGCTTTTGAGCAATCGCGAGAATTACTCGAAGAGCTTGATGCGAATGATGATGATGTTATCGATGAAACTGAATTTGATAAATTTGATGAATCGATAGTAACCGAAACGAAAGATTTGGATATTGCGGTTAATCTAGAAGAAATAAAGGAGCGACTGAGTAGTTTGCGAACCGAAGTGCAGGGCGACAATCCAGAAATCGAAAACCCACAGGAGTTAAAAGAAGAAATGCAAAGAATGAATGAATTTATTACAGAGCTTGAAGCTGAGTATAAATCACAACTAGAAGGCGGTGGTAATACACTCACGAATATCATCGGTAGTACCGGTTTGGCAGCAACGGCGTACAACGCGGTAAAACCGTTGGCAGATAAATTCGATATGGCAGAAGCCGAATTTAAAGAGTTTTTGATCGAGATTATTAAAATGATTAGAGGCGATGATAAGGAGGGTTTTTTCTATAAGTTCTCGGAGAATATGATCGACTTTTTGCAAAAAGACGAGGTAATCGCCGAGGCGGGAGAGGCTTTGGAAGAGGCAGGTATTAATCTTGAGCCGCTGAAGGATGAAAAGGCGGATCTGTTTTTTCAGGCGTATAAAACGTGGACGAAGGGAGATGAGAAAAAAACCGTACAAAATTTTGTCGACGAAAAAGTTAAAATCCTTAAGGTTCGAGGTAACCCCGAAGCCATGACAGAAGGCACTATAGTAACACTTGAGATGCTATTGGGAACAGACGTTTATGCAAAGGCTCAAGAAAACCTTGAGAAAAAAGTCAACTCTTTAGAGCAAGCATACGAAGATGGGGCAACAGAAATTGCCGACAAAAACAAATTGACTGTACTTATGAATATTGCCTCAGGCGGAAGCGATGCTGAGGATTTTGCAGAATTAAAAGCCGAGGGCGACCTTGAGCAACATATTTCATTATTGCAGCCAAACCAAGAGCAAGGTTCGATCTCAGCAGAACAAGCCTTGAAACATTTATCTCCCGAGAAACAAGCCGAAGCCTTGCAATCGATTCGCGAAATTTTTGCCACAATACTTGTAAAAAAATCATTGCCACACAAGCTCGGTGTAAAACCTGAACAATTTGAATTCGACCAAGCAAATGATGAATATCAACTAAAGAGTTTGGGGATTGAAGGGGATTTTGTTCTTCGCAATACGGCTGAGGGTTATCGGTTGATGAAAAAAGTTGAACGAGATGCGACCGAGCTTGTTGGTACATTTTCAGAAGAATCGGAGCTCATAGATAAAATAAAAGATTTGAACACTGTGACTCAAGAACAATTATTAGAGAATGATCCTGGCAAAATTGCTGAGTTTTTATCGATTAAAGAGAAAGAGAATAATATTACAACTGAAAATGGTGAGGTGCGGATTTATAAATCGGAAAGTCATGAAGGGGCTTATGCTAAATTAAAGGTGGTTGCCAATGGTGAAAAGTTTGCCATTACCATCGGTGCCGGAGATGGTGCAGTGACAACGGATATGCCAAGAAGACAAGTCGCCCAGTATCTCGAAAAAAATCTGTTTAGCGAAGCTGCCGCCGAATCGGATGAGCAAGCTTCCGATAGCGATGATCGAGGTTAAAATACTGGCGATTCTGAGTAATATTAACGAAAATACACATGAAAAAACCAAACGTATTCGCCGGCCATATCGAACAAGATGCAAAACAAAGTGCAGAAAACAAAGCCAATGCCGTTTCGCCGGTAAAACAACATTTGCGCAAAGTACAAAGCGAGATCAAAAAATGCAGTAAGCTTTATTCATCTGCCAGAGGATTTTTTGATTCTTCGGTGATTTCGGCATCTGCTGCCGAAAAAGCGGCGCTTGGCGAATCGATCAAAATTTTGGAAGCGCATTTGCAAAAACTGCGGCAGATTGAAATAGACCTTGGTGGTACTACGGTTGCCGAGCAAGAGGCGCGCAAGCAACAAAAGACAAAAATCGACCACGACTATGCCGAGTTCAGCAAAATAATCGACCAAGAAATCATCGAAAAAGTCGATCCGTTAAAAAATGAACAACAGCAACTAAAAGTTGATCTAAAAAAATTAAAAGATGAATACATGCGCCGGCGAGCAGTTTTGGTTGAGCGCAAGGCCGAAGTGGCGCAGCAAAAAAAGGCGCTGCAGAGCGAGATAAAAGCCAAGCGAAAAGCTGCTAAAAATGCCCGTAAAAATGCTTTAGCAGAGGTAAAAAATGCCCCCGAAAAACCGGTAAGCCCGGCGGTGCTCATTACCGCTGAAGATGTGTTGACCGAAGTAAAAACCGATACCAATCGCCTGCAAGCGAATTTAAAAGCGGTATTGCCCGCCGAACGCGATAAAGCCTTGTTACAATCAATCGTCCGCGGCAAATTCGAGGCGCCACCGGTAGTGCAAAAACCGTTGTTAAAAGTTGAACAGGCTCCGGCAGAAAATCCTGTGCAAAATGTACAAAAGGCTCAGCAACAACCGCCACCTCCGAATCAAGAAGAAGTAAATCGGCAACCCAATAATCTGCCAGTAGAACAAAATCCCGATCTACAGAATTGATGATTAATAGCAATCCACATTTTAATCGGCAATCGAACACTGAGCTTGAATCACGTCTAGTTTTTTTAGCGCGCGGAGAGACACCGGGAAAATCTACTAAGCCACAGTCGATGTCGACCGAACTGAATCCTGGTAGAGAGCATGAGCAAACTCCCGAATTAGACAATAAAACGAAAGAAGCATTGCAGGAATTAACCGATAACGTCGAAGATACGGTGAGTGAGGTGCTTGAGCATTTGAAAACAATCGCCGATAGCCAAGGCGAGATACCTGAGCAGCAACTAGAAAAGATAAGAAATGAGGCGTTTAATGCACGAAACCGCTTGCCGGTTAGCACTTTATATAAATTGCGCGAAAAAGATGGTGAAATGTTACGACATTTGTTCGTGAAAGACGGCACGGTGGATTTTGGTTCGAACATGCAAGCCGATGCTCACATTGGGCTTGGCGATTTATTGGCGCGCGATTCGCATTATGTAAAAGTAACCAAGCCAAATGGCACCGAACAATACGGTGCACGCCGAATCAAC
>CAZOZW010000011.1:0-14551 GCA_964584385.1 uncultured Candidatus Peribacteria bacterium | reverse complement strand
GGGATGTAACCAGCGATGACTATTTGGAGATTCATAGCGGATATGGGTTTGCGGAGGTTGAAGGTTTGCCGCCGGAATTGAATGCGACCGAGTCGTTTCAAAGCGAGAATGTTTGGGCGAGTGAAGATGCAGAAAATACGACGTTTGAGCAAAGAATGGAACAGTTCGAAGGTCAAGAAAAGCTTGTTAAGCAGTATTCGGAGCTGTTTGATAATATTGATTATCGTTTGAATCCGAATGCTGTTGCAAAGTTAAAAGACGTGTTGCCAAAGATTCTTGCCAATAAAGCAAAATACCTAAGGGTTTCTGAAAAAACGGGCGTGCCGTGGGAGATGATCGCGGCAATCCATTATCGTGAATCGAGCTTGGATTTTAACACATATCTTCATAACGGACAGCGATTGGGGAGAGTAACTACTATTGTGCCGAAAGGTAAATTTTTTACCGATTGGGAAGAGGCGGCGATTGATGCGCTTCGATCTGAGAATCTCAACCTAAAGCCCGACTCTGATCTAGGCGCTCTTGCTGAAGCTGCCGAAAGATATAATGGATTGGGATATCGGTATCGAAATTTACCAAGCCCATATGTTTGGGCGGGAACCGACCATTACCAAGGCGGTTTGTTTGTGCGTGACGGTGTGTTCGACCCAAACAAAGTTGATAGGCGTTTGGGAGTGATGCCGATTGTATCAGCCCTAAGGGAGTTAAGCGCTTAATCGTTGGTTATCTTGTAATCACAACTATTTTCTTGTGTATGTCTTTGAGTTCTTTAGTTCATTTCTATCAAATAGTTTTGAGATGGTGTCGCTGCAAAGATTCCTTTCTTTTAATTCTTTTATTATGGCAGGGAGCGCGTCTCTGGTGGTCCTATGTATGTCATGTAATAGAATTATTGAGCCGGGTGAAATATTCTTAGTAGCCTTACCTGTTATACTGGTGGTATTCTTAAATTTCCAGTCCAAGGTGTCATGACTCCATAGGACAATTGGCATATTTATTATCTCTTTTACGCGGCTTGATAATGCTCCGTATGGCGGTCGCATTGTCGTTGGAGTGTGTCCTGATATTTCAGTTATTATCCTTTGGGCTTCGGTGATTTCTTCTTTTATTTTTTGATTACTTTGTTTTGTTAAATCGGGATGTGTCATGGTGTGATTACCAATATCGTGACCATCGTTAATAATTTTTTTTAATACATCTGGTCGATTCTGAGCATTGTTACCAAGCACATAAAATGTGGCCTTAAAGTTTACCGATTTTAAGATGCCAATGATGTCTTCGGTGTATCTACTAGGCCCATCGTCAAAGGTCAGAGCAACTCGACGATCACTGGGGCAATCACTTTTTGTTTGCACCTGTGGCTCATAAGCTAATAGCGATTCCGTTGATTGTTGTTCTGTTATTAATTCTTTTGGGTTCCCATCTTGGTAATCCTCAAGATGTTGGGGTTCGAGTTGATACACATGAGTCGTTGCTGCACAAGCATTGAGACTTAAAGCCAAGGGTATTGACAATTTTAGGTTATTTTTCATAATAGTATAATTATTATATATATAAGCAACAATAATATATTATGTCAATTATAATTTTGACCGTTAGTCTTATGGGAGTGGTTTAGTGTAATTTGAGCTTGAGCTTTGACAAATCTATCTAAATAATTTAGACTAACTATGACTAACATTTATTAATGACTACTACCAGTATTCATCAGGCAAAAACACATTTTTCTCAACTGGTGCAATTGGCGCAAGATGGTGAGGAAATCATCATTGTTCGCTACAACACGCCAGTTGCCAAGCTTGTACCGATAACAAATGAAGAGGTGGTACGAAAGCCGGGTCGCTGGAAAAAGAAAGTGACTCTCGCAAACGATTTTGATGCGGCAGATGCCGAAGTTGCAAAACTGATGAATGATTCCGAACTGTTCCCGAAAGAATGAGAGTATTGATCGATACGCACATTTTACTGTGGTGGCTTGAAGATTCTAAAAAATTATCCTCAGAAGTCCGCGAAGTTTTCTTAGACGGTGGCAGCGAGATATTTGTGAGCGTGGTGAGCCTGTGGGAAATCATGATCAAAAAGCAACTCGGAAAAATCACCTTTCCACACGATGATTTAGCGCTGATGATAAAAGAAGAGGGGCTTGTGGAGTTGCAATTGCAAGCTCGGCACATTGGTTTTTTACAAAAAATACCGCCAATTCATTCCGATCCTTTCGACAGGATGCTGATTGCTCAAAGCAAGGCTGAAAAACTGACATTTATCACTCACGATAAAACGATTTGGCAGTACGATGCTAAAATTATGCGTGCGTAAACGTTCAAATAATGTCGTTTAATCTGGCCTAACTAATGAATCGCTATTACACAGTTTTATCGTGATCTATTGTACCCGACAAAAAAAGCTGGAGCGGGTAGAGACGCATTGCAATGCGTCTCTACAGCCGTACCTTTTTTTGATGATTTAAAATACTACATTTAGGCGGCGAGGCACGCCTAAATGTAGTATTTATACGGATGACGCAAATCGCGTAATTTAAAATAGGTAGATATCCGAGCCCCCTTATCCTTTCTTCGCCAAGGCTTCTTGGGCCAGGCAGGGGGAAAATAAAATCTTGTACTTGCGAAAAAAGTAATTTGCATCAAAAATAAAATTGCGTATTTTTAATCCATGGAACCGCTTCAGCTCATTGGCATTGGCGTAATGGTGATTGTCATATTATTCGTGTACGATCGATTGTTTCGTCGCTCGCCATCACCTACTGATGAGAATAATTCGCAAATCCTCGAAGGAAAGAATCGTCAACTGCGCGATGAGAATTTTCAATTACAAACCGAGATTCGCACGGCACGGCAAACCATTGCCGAGCTTAAGCAAGAACTGGCGGTATTTGAAGAACGCAAAGAATTCAATGAGTTGCAATTGGGGCAATCGATCGCAAAGCTCGAGCAATCGCGCGCGTCGCTCGAAGATGAAAAACAGCGCGTGCGACGCGAAGACGAAGAGCGGCAGCAGCAATTGCTTAATGAGCAGAACCGGATTTGGAACGACCACGAAAACGAAGTACTCGGCACTTTGCGTGAGTTGTGCCAAAGGGCCGAAATCGCCTTTCGTTTATACGAGAATAACGATCTGCCGGCGGAGTTTGATGGGAGCATAAAGCCCGATGCGATGATCGAATTTTTAGGACAATATCTAATCTTCGATGCGAAAAAATCGAAAGATATGGCGCGATACTTGCCCGATCAGGTGCAAAAAACAGCGGCAAAGCTAAAGAACATGCCGCAAATCGCTTCGACGGTGTTTTTTGTGGTTCCGCAAAGCGAGCTGGTGAAATTAAAAGCGAAGTCGTTTCTTGAGCACGAATATACGTTCTTCGTTATTTCGCCCGAAGCGCTCGAACCGATTCTATTGCAACTGAAGCGTCTTTCGAACTTGCAAAATCTTTCCGAGATCGACCCGGCCGACCGCGAAAATCTGGTGCGGATCATTGCGGGCTACGATCGACATTTGGCGTTTCGGAATGCTGCCGATCTCTGGCTGACCGAGCAGTCGATCGAGCTGATGCAGCAAAAAGAACAGCTCGGTGAGATGTGGCAAAACGATATTGGGGTAACGGCGCAAAAATTGCGTCCGGCACGCCTGAAAGAAAGCGAGATCCGGCGGTTGTCGCAATCGGTTGCAGAGCAGCGAAAAGCACTTTCACACTTTTCATCGGCAACGCCAAAAGTTAACACCAGTGAGGTTGAGGCAGCAAAATCTACTCTTTCATCATTGCAATAATGTCACTCCAACAAGACACCCTCGGTTTATCGACAATGGCGCGGATTGCGATATTCTTACTTTCTTTGGTCGAATTTTTACAAGGCGATTATGTTACCGCATTGGTGAGCATGTTCTCTTTTTTCGTCGCTTTTTCACCTTCGATCATCGGGCGGAATAGTAAAGCGCATTTACCATGGTCGCTCGATTTTTCTTTGTCGATCGCACTTTTGCTTCACAGTGTTGGTTTGGCGTTTAATCTTTACCATGCCGAAAGCTGGTGGTGGTGGGATGAATTGACTCATGCTTTGGGGTCGTTCGTGGTAGGAATGGTAGCGTTCCATTTGGTGTTCACGCTGAACTTTTTGGGCAAAGTGCACATGAGCGTGCCGATGATGGGCATTTTCATCTTTTTAAGTGCGATGGGAATCGGTGCGATTTGGGAGATTATGGAATTTTATTCCGACCGCTATTTAGGGACGATCTCACAAGTCTCGCTCGAAAACACGATGCGCGACTTGCAATTCAACTTTATCGGCGCAGTGGCGATCAGCTTTATCGCCATGCGCTACTTGTTCGTGAAACGGCGCCAGGGAATGGGGGAGCTATAATGGACTTTGCTTTTTCTGGTGTAATCGATTAGGTTGTTCTCGATTCATCTTTTTGCATTATATTGCTGAAAAGTTGATCTCAATATTGATCATTAATACGTGAGGAGAACAGTGATATGTCAATTACCGCATTTGTTTCTGTAGCAGAGCGCGATCAGCAGATAATCCACAAAAACAAGTTGCTTCAAATTCCGCCCGGAGTTGAAGTAAAAGTTGAATTTTCGACATCTGGAATGGTTACGGTGATTACAGCCGGTTATGTAAAAACACATATAACCGGCGAGTTGCCAACTTTTTTCCGAAAAAAGATGATTTCTTGCGAGAATCAATCTCGCGTTAGTCTTGGTAATATAAAGATTCGAGACTTCGAAAAAGGTCTAGAAGACCGCTACGTAGATGTAGACTTTTATGTTGGTGAGGATCTGAGTTTGCATCTTCGTCTCCTTTCTCTGAAATAGTTGTAAATGATCATTCTGCGGCATGAATAATGCCGCTTTTTTCGCGTGTAGAATTGCAGTTGGTTTATCGGCTTCGATATTGAATAAAGCCGTAAATTATGAGATAATGACATGAATTAAATAAACTAACGCATCAAACAAAAATTATTCACCTTCGGCGCTGTATTACTGCTTGCGGGTATTTTGAATGTACCGTTAACAACTGCACAAGCCACTGCGCAGCAGCGCGATAACGGCTATGAAATCGAAATGGGTCCGGGTGGTGTGAACATCTCGGTTTGGCCGAGTCAAGCCAACATGACAAATTATTTAGTGGCGCTGATGGCGTTTTTGGCACGGGCGGTAATCTTTATCGGTACGATCGGCGTGATGATCGGCGGGTTGATGTATATTTTTTCCGGTAGTGACGATGGCTTGGCAACGAAAGGCAAAGAAGCGATTGTTGGTTCGTTGATAGGCATTTCGTTCGTATTACTCTCGTGGGCGATTGTAACCACACTTCAGATGTTTTTATACAGTGTTGGATAATTTACTTTTTCTTAAACGGCGACTATTCCGAATCGGCTTTGCTACCATGTTCGCTGTAACCATGCTCCTTGCTCTTTCGCAGCAAAACGTGGCTCAGGGTCAAGAAATCGAAGCAGGAAGCGGAAATGAATCTGATGCTGAAATCGATCTTTTGGTGGAATTCCCCGATGGCGAGCCAATACGACTGAATGATGAGAATAATGAGCGCGGGCAAGCGTATTATATTTTAGAACAGTATGTTGGTAAGATCTACCTCTTTGGAGCCGGTTTTGTTTCGGTGATCGCAGTGATCTGGGTAGTGATCGGTGGTTACGAAATTATGGTCAGCGGTGTTGGGAACGCCGGCGATATCTCAAGTGGTAAAGATAAGATCACCCGGGCATTGCTCGGTTTAGTGCTTGTTTTTATGTCGGCATTGATCTTGCACACGATCAACCCGGCGGTTTTTTCGCTCGGCTGATGAATTATATTGCAAAAAAACACAGGCTAATTGCTTGCTTTTTATTCGCAAGCGTACTTTCTATAATTCTTATTCCGATCGTTTTGGCCGATGCACCGAGAATTGGCTGCCCAAGTATTATTTGCATTGGTGGAAACGATAATACAGGCAATATCGGTGATGAACCACTTTCGCCGATTTTAGAGCGGGCAATCGGCTTTTTGCTGATTATCGGTGGAGCGGGAGGTGTGCTGATGGCGGTTGCTGCAGGAGTATTAATGGTGCTTTCGGGCGGAAATGAAGAGCGACGCACAAGAGCGGTAAAAATGTTTATCTATGCGGGTGCCGGCATTTTACTGGCGATGTTCGCCTATATTATTGTGTACATGGTGGGGGCTTTCGATTACAGCAACGGCGGATGAAGCGAGAAACATTACCACCATGGGTTGTTGTTGTGTTTACGATTATCATCGGTACAATTTTTACGGCGGTTGCCTGGTTTTTTCTGCCACAACCACCGCAAGTCGCTAATGCCGGTTGGTTCAGCGATGCGTGGGATGCCATAACTGATGGTGTTTTTTCTAATGAGCCCGACCGCAGCCAAATCGATCAGGCTGCAGAAGATATATCCGAATTTCTACCTGAGGGCACGATAGTAGGTGTGCTTATTGAAGCGACAAACGTGCTCCTTGCCTTGTTCTCGGTATTTTTAACGATTGCGGCGGTGTGGTCGGGCTTGCTGTATTTTGCCAGCTTTGGCAACGAAGAGAACATCGAAAAAGCCAAGCGAATTCTCATCTATTCATTAGTAGGAATTGCGATGGTGGCGTTTGCCTATGCGTTTATTTTCGGTATTACTAATTTAGATTGGAGCAGATGAGAATAATCTTTGTTTTTTTGTTGGCATTGCAGTTTTTCTCTACACCGGTGTATGCCGACTCTTGGTACAATGGAACGGGTGGTGGCTGGAGCGGCGGCGGATTGACATCGATTTTAGAAGATGCCGTTGGCGGCACGTTTAGCGGTGTTAGCTCGTTGCCCGATCCGGCGGTGTACGAAGACCCAATCGATAAAGTGAGTATTGTAGCACTAAAGATTATTCAAATAATCTTGTATATTGCCGGGTTGGGTGCGGTAACCATGATCGTGATCGCCGGAATCCGCTTGGTGTTTTCGCTCGGTAATGACGATATAGTTGAAAAATCGAAGCTGACCGTGCAGCATTCGGTAATCGGCTTGGCAATTGTATTTATGGCGTTGATTTTAGTCCAAACGGTCGTACAACTTCTCTACGGCGTCGATTGATCATAAGTCGATATTGCCAACAATCGTGTAGTTCTCGCCGTTTTTAAAATGTTTGTCGCGCCGCCAGCTCGCATATTTTTTGTTGGCAAAAGTCGATTCACCGCAAAAATCGGCTTGGGGGATGACTATTCGTATCGCCTTTAAGAAGTGAAACAAGAGCTTACCATTTTCTGTGGTGAAACAATCTGTGCTACATTTTGCAACGAGCCTTTGGTAACAATCATCTCTTTGAATCTCGAATTTTGGGTACAATGGTCCGATATAAATCTTTGGTGATTCTTCTGCAAAAACCGCAAGCATCTTTTCGATAATGCCGAGTTCAAGCCCGCGCCAGCCAGCGTGTAATACACCGAATCTGTTCTTGCCAATAAAAACGATCGGTGCACAATCGGCAGTGCGTACTGCCAGTAGAAATTTTTCGTCAGATGTCCACACGCCATCGCAAGCGGTTAGTTCTTCGTTGCCGGTTTTTATTTTGACAATCCTGTTGGTGTGCTTTTGTTGGGGCAGTATATAGTTTGTGGGTTTTGTTTCGCCGGGAGCAAAGGTTTTGTAGGTGATCATCGTTTTCGGGTGATTGGTGGTTCGTTTACATGAATCAAATAATTTCAGCTGATTCCAGTAGGTTATAGCGTGAATTTGCGCATTAATCTACTGGAATTATTATATGTCTTTCGTGTGCGGCGTAACTCTGCATTTGCAAAATAAAAAAACTGCTTCTCTGGTTTTTTGCTGATTTCGCCGGTGATGTCTTGTAGTCGTTTTGCAGGACGGATGGTTGATCTCGGTCATAACGAATCAATTTGTATTGCAGAGCTATCGATCTTTACGAATATGAGGAAATCGTCGCATTGTGCAAAACGGGAGAAACCGGCTACAAGAGAGGTTCCAGCTCGAGTTTTTCTACTTTTTAGCAAAAGTGCTTGAAAGAAGGATTTCACAGCAGCCCGTTCAGTACCTCTAACAAGCGCTTAATAGGCTCTGGGTCAAGCCCGGAGTGACATGTAAACGATCATCTCACTCGAGGGAATTCTTGCGCATGTGTTTTAAGCTCTTGCGGGCATTCCTCTTTCATGTGATGTGAGACTGAGTGACTTCGCCTTATTCTAGATGAGAGCCGCGGAGTCCTTATGGTCTTATTGTGTATGTCGATCGGATGTGTTTGAATAACCTTCTGCGCAAACCCTGAGGCTGGGTCGGAAGTTAAAAAACATACACTTACCTTTTTTCTTCCCCCTTTCGTCTTGAGAAACCGCCAGTGAACCAGGCGGTTAACAAGACTTCACCAGACTCATGACTGAGTCACTGTAGTTACATCAATCTCGCCGATGAATTACGTTGGATGAAGTGATGATGCACGCCCAAGAAATCCGCCAGAAGCTAATCGGAATTCATAATTCTACTTTCATCATTCTCCCTTATTGTTCACTTCAAGTCGTTCGCCTTCTTGTTGAATGCGGGCGGTTTGCCCTTCGCCGATCTTGCCATCGATAATCGCCAACGAAAGGGGATTGAGTAAATCATTTTGCAAGACGCGTTTGAGCGGGCGAGCACCAAAGAGCGGGTCGTAGCCGCGGCGCGCCAAAAAGTCTTTCGATTCTTCACTCAGTTCAAGCGTAATGTTTTGCTCGGCAAGGCGAGTTTCGATATTTTTTATCTGAATCTCTAAAATCTCTTTTACTTGTTCGCGCGTTAACGGGTCGAAGACAACAATTTCATCGATACGGTTTAAAAACTCTGGCTTAAAGCGTTGTTGCAATATGGCGAACACGTTTTTATCGCGCTCTGTTATGGCGGTTTCGGGTACTTTTTTCGAATCCCACTTTTCGGCAAAGGTTTGCAGAATATCGCTCCCCAAATTGCTCGTTAAAATAATAACTGTGTTTTTAAAGCTAACGGTGCGACCTTTCGAATCGGTCAATCTGCCGTCATCTAAAAGTTGTAATAAGCTATTGAAAACATCGGGGTGGGCTTTTTCGATCTCGTCGAATAGTACTACCGAATATGGTTTGCGGCGCACGGCTTCGGTCAGCTGTCCGCCTTCATCATGCCCGATGTAACCCGGAGGCGCGCCGATTAATTTGGCAACGGCGTGTTGCTCCATGTATTCGCTCATATCGATGCGGATCAACGCTTCATCGTCGCTGAACAAAAAGTTACTGAGCGCCTTACTGAGCTCGGTTTTACCGACACCGGTGGGGCCCATGAACAAAAAGCTGGCGAGCGGACGACCCGGCTCACCAAGGCCAGCGCGGGCACGACGTACAGCATTACTCACGGCGTTTACCGCCTTATCTTGCCCGATGATTCGTTTGTGTAAATGCCCTTCGAGTTCCATCAGCTTACTGCTTTCTTCCGAAAGCAGTTTGCTCACCGGTATTCCCGTCCAACGGGCGACGACTTCGGCGATTTCGCTTTCGGTTACTTCTTCGCGCACAAGTTTGTTCTTACTCTCTTGTTCTGCCGATTTTTGCTCGGCGGCTTTGAGTTGCTTTTCAAGCTCGGGGATTTCGCCATAGCGAATCTCGGCAACGCGTTGCAGGTTTCCCATCCGCTCTTCGCGTTCGGTTTCCCCTTTGAGTGAATCGAGTTTTTCGCGCACTTCGCGCACTTTTAAAATGCCCTCGCGTTCGGCGTTCCAGGTTGCTTTGAGCGATTTTTGCTTTTCTTCCAAATCTGCCAGGTCTTTTTCAAGCGTTTTGAGTCGCTCTTTCGAATCTTTCGATTTTTCTTTTTTAAGGGCTTCGCGCTCGATCTTTAGCCGTTGTACTTGACGATTCAGCTTATCCAGCTCAATCGGTTGGCTGTCTATCTCCATCTTTAGGCCTGCTGTTGCTTCATCCATCAGATCGATCGCCTTATCGGGGTTTTTGCGGTCGGGCAGGTAGCGCGTCGAAAATTTGGCGGCTGCCACCAGCGCATCATCGGTGATGCGTACGCCGTGGTGCACTTCGTACTTTTCCTTAATGCCGCGTAATATCGCGATCGTATCCTCGATTGTTGGTTCATCGACCATTACCGGCTGAAAGCGGCGTTCGAGAGCGGCATCTTTTTCAATGTATTTGCGGTATTCTGCTAGCGTCGTCGCGCCGATCACGCGGATTTGCCCGCGAGCCAAGGCGGGCTTGAGCATATTGCCCGCATCCATACTGCCTTCTACGGCGCCGGCTCCCACAATGGTGTGCAATTCGTCGATGAATAAAACAACTTTCCCTTCTTGTTTTTCAATCTCTTGCAAAATGCTTTTGAGGCGCTCTTCGAACTCACCGCGGTATTTGGTGCCCGCCACGAGCGCGCCTAAATCGAGCGAGAGAATCTCTTTATTCTTGAGCGATTCTGGCACATCGCCCGCTACAATGCGTTGGGCAAGCCCTTCGGCGATGGCGGTTTTGCCTACACCCGGGTCACCGACTAAAACCGGATTATTCTTCGTACGACGCGAGAGTATTTGGATCGATCGACGGATCTCATCTTCGCGACCGATGATCGGGTCGATTTTGCCTTTGCGCACCGCGTCGGTAAGATTTTGCGTATATTTATCGAGCGCACCACGCATCCCTTCGGGGTTTTGATTGGTGATCGGTTCATCACCTCGTAAGTCTTTTAATTTGGCTTCCACCGCCTTTTTATCGATTTGTCTCAAGATCTCATCAGCACTGTTTTTGCTTTGTAGTAAGCCCATAAACACATGTTCAACCGAAAGATACTCATCTTTTAAGCTGCGTTGCAGTTTTTCGGCGGCGGTTAGTACGCCTTGCATCTCACCGGCAATATTCAGCGTGCTGCCTTGTACTTGTGGCTGGGAGCTGAGTTTTTTCATTACTTCGTTTTTCAGTTGGTTGCTTTTTATACCAATACTTTCGAGCAGGGGATTGATCAGCGTGTCTTCTTGGGTGAGTAAAGCATATAAAAAGTGCAGGCCATTGACCTGGCTGTGTTGCAACTCGGCAGCTAAGGCTTGCGCTGTTTGAAAAGCTTCGGCGGTTTTTTGGGTAAAGTTTTGTGGATTCATGGTATTTCATAAATTGGCACTCTCTATTGTAGAGTGCTAATTTTTTTGGTGCAAGCTTTTTTCTCGAAGTATGATTTACGATTTAGGATTTATGAATCACAAGCGAATGAGGTGTTTTAGGTTGCGTTTTTGGATCACTTACAGCTCCGGAGCATGGATGTTTGCAATTCACTCTTCTGCGGGAATTTCTGATGTGATGGTGTATTTCTGTGATATTCTATGCAAACTCTTTGCTCCATTTCTTTCTCAGTAGCGTCCGATTATTGAAGTCATGAATTATTTGGAGATGGGCATCCTTTATTTGATTTATTGGTTCACAAAACCGAATCTCTTATCAAAAAATACGGGCTTTATACGGGTTTTTGCGTGTTAAGCCCGTATTTTTACTATGCAGCTTAATTATCTGTTCTTGTTTGGTGGTTGTTTGTGGCATACTCGTATTCGAGTAGTAGTTGCCGAAAAAAACAGAAAATTAATAAAGAAAAGGTTTGCATTCTTTTTAAAATGTGCAAAAATTTGTACGAAAATTTTCTTTTTTTAAATTATTTCATGAACAAGCAAGAAATAATGTCGAAATGTAAACAAAAAAATGTTCGTTTCGTGCATTTGCAGTTTGTCGACCTGCTCGGTTCCGTTAAAAGCGTTACCATTCCGGTCAGCAAAATCGAAGACGCGATCGATCATAATGTTTGGTTCGACGGCAGCTCAATCGAGGGTTTTACTCGCATTTTCGAAAGCGATATGTACTTAAAACTCGATCTTTCGACTTTCGCCATGGTACCGTGGGAATCCGACGCCGATGAGAGCGTTGCCCGTATCATCTGCGACGTGTATTTGCCGAATGGTGATCCTTTTATGGGCTGCCCACGTCAGATCTTAAAAAAACAGGTCGCACGCGCCGAAAAAATGGGCTACACCTATTTTGTCGGTCCGGAGCTTGAATTCTTCTTGTTCCCACTCGGCGAAGATGGTTCACCGGTTCCCGAGCCACACGATGCCGCCGGTTACTTCGATTATTCGGCTGATCGCGCCGGAGCGATTCGTCAAGTGATGAGCGATGTAGTTTCGCAAATGGGTGTCGATGTTGAAACAATCCATCATGAAGTGGCACCGGGTCAGCACGAGATCGACTTTAAATATAACGATGCAATTGCTTCAGCCGACCAAGTGATGACCGTAAAAACCGCACTAAAAGCGGTTGCACAAGATTTTGATCTGCATGCCACATTTATGCCAAAACCGATCTCTGGCGTAAACGGAAGTGGAATGCATGTTCATCAATCACTCTGGAAAAAAGGAAAGAACGCATTCTACAGCGATAAAAGCAAACATGGGAATCTTTCTGATTTAGCGCTTGAATTCATGGCAGGGCAATTGAGCCACATGCCAGAACTCGCAACCATTACCAACCCAACCGTTAATTCATACAAACGATTGGTACCGGGCTACGAAGCACCGGTGTACATTGCCTGGGGTCAAACCAACCGTTCGGCGTTGATCCGCATTCCGCGCTTAACCACCGGGAACATCAATGGTACTCGCTGCGAACTCCGCTGCCCCGATAGCTCGAGCAACCCATACTTGGCATTTGCCGTTATGCTTGCTGCCGGGCTCGATGGTTTAGAAAATGACGTAAAAGTACCAGATCCGATCGAAGAGAACATCTTTGAATTCACCGAGAAAAAAGCCCGCCGCATGCGTGTTAAAACCTTGCCGGGGTCGTTGCAAGATGCGGTTGCCAAAACCGCGAAAAGCTCTCTCGTAAAAGAAGTGCTCGGAGAGCATGCCTTTGAGAAATATATCGAAGCTAAGCGAATGGAGGCCGATGCCTACCGCTTGCAGGTTTCACAATGGGAGCTTGATACCTACCTCGATCACGTGTAAAAACCGATTCGTGTCGAAACGCAAAAATCCGCTATGGGAAACCGTGGCGGATTTTTTTGAGTCAACTATCAATAATCATCTATCAGCTATCAACCACTAATTATCAAAGAGTATGAAACAACGGACAACGAACAAAGTGCAATCTCAAAGGACAGAGAGCAATCAGCTACTATCTGCTATCAGTGAAGAGCGAACAGCATATATGAATCAACTTCAAGTGAAATGGTAATCGGAAGGAATGAATAGGGTGCAGGTCTCATTAACCGTCCAGTTCACTGGCGGTTTTCGAGACCGAACGGCTGGAGTCAGACATCAACTATCAGCCAACAACTAACACTAATAGGGAACAAGGAACAGCATAATCAAATAATCTAAGCTATTTCCAGTAGGTTATAGCGTGAATATACGCTTTAGTCTCCTTTTTTTTAGCAAAAGCATCTCGGTGGTAAATATCATAAAGATGCACTTTCTCGATCGAAGGATCGGGGGGGTCTTGTTGGGTTGTCTCAATAATTACATCGATCATTCTTTGCTTATTGCGCCTTGGAAACCGCCAGTGAACTGGGCGGTTCACAAGGCTGGTTGCTACTACGAAGCGGTGATGCAATATTGTAGCGAGTCGCCACAGGATTTATGTCGATTATCCTCTTATGTATCACACGGGAACAGACTCTCCTTTACCCACTAATCGAAAAAGGGTGCTGAGCCATATGTGAAAACCGCGGATAATTTCGGTGTTGTTATTGACAGATAAAGATTACAAGTATTAAATACTTTCTTAATTATCCATTGCATGCGAAGTAAAGACTCGTTTACAAAAGGCAGAGAGGTTTTGCAAAAAGCAATAGGGATTTCTGATGTTGAGTACCTTGCAGATGGTGCCGACAGTATTGTTTATGAGTATTCAGATGCGCGCAAATGGGTTGCAAAAATTTGGTACGATCACCTCGAGAGATCAGATATAAACGCATACGCAGAAATGCAGAACGCATTTGCAAAATGGCTGGTGAGAAACTGTGATGATGTGGGATGTGTAGCATTGCCAGATAGCATGGAAGTTGAGAACGATAATTCTTGTTTTCTTGTTACGAAGTCGATTGAGTGTGTTGAAGGAGGCAGGTTATTTACTAGGCAACAAATAATGAGAGTGAATGAGCTGTATCGAGATTTTGCTATTGAAAATAGTTTGTACAGCGATTGGTCGATAGAAACTGTAAATATGAAGCAATCTGCAACAGGTAAGATCATCGTTACTGATATAGCCGGAGCAGTGATTGTTTACCTTGGTCGGAATGGGGTTGGTGACCCTGACGTGAATTATAAAAAATATCTCAAATCAGTGTTCGGACGAGGGCTTCGATAATCTTATTGCATCTTCTGTTTAAAACACCTACATTGCCGGTGGCTTTTTATCGCCGATGAAAAAATCGATTCTGCTCGAAGGTATTACCGTATTCGGATTGGTTGTTTTGGGAGGCTGTTTTACAACAGCGCCAGATGAAGCTGTGGCTCCCCCCGAGCAATTCGATGACGCGATGCTATCGTCTTTTCG
>CAZOZW010000010.1:9945-43470 GCA_964584385.1 uncultured Candidatus Peribacteria bacterium | reverse complement strand
AAAAATCGTAAAAATATAAAACTGTATTTTTGTGATGATTGCAATATGTCACCATTATTCATGAACGCTGTTTTGCGCTGAAAAATGTTTTTGGCGAACGCTTTCCCAGTGATCCGATCGGCGACAGAGCAGTTTTTTATCGGCTGGATTTGCGAGGATCTGCTCGATTGCCCCTTCGAGATACACATTCGTTTGCGAACCCTTCACTAAAACAAAATCGTACTCTTCAAGAAAAGTCTGTAAAAAAGTGCCGGCTTCGTGCGCATTTGAAAAGCAATACAGTGGTTTTTTCGAATCAACACCCGCCTCGAACTCTTGGTCGTATCCGCCAACGAATATAATCACATCAGCTTGTTCAGTGGCGATCTTCGCCAATAGCAGATGTTCTTTGATCGCACGATTACCGAGTTCGTTCATCTGCCCTAAAAGTGCGATTTTACGCGAATACCCGGGAATCTCCGGCAGGGCGAACAACGCGGCTTGGGCGGCGATCGGCGAGCTGTTATATGAAAAATCCCACACGACAGAGTTCTGCTTTGCCGGTATAATGCGTCCACGTCCGGCCGGCGGCTGAAAATGCGAAAGGGCAGATTTGATATCGGCAGCATTCACCGACTTCAATTGACCGAGAATAATCGCCGGCGCAAATATCTGTGGCTGAAACTTTCCGTACACCGGAACAAAATAGTACTCTTCATCAATGCGAAAAGTTGTTCCCAAGTTGCCGATCGAAATATCGTCGAGTCGGTAATGCGAAGTTGCCGTTGCGCCAAAAAACCGGCATTGATCGGGCAATTCATCGTTGAGTTTATGTGTCGTTTCGTGGTCGAATCCGTTCCCAATAACAAACTGTCTGGCTGCATGAGCGAGCTTGAGTTTTTCTTCTCGGATTTGAGCAACAGTCGAAAACTGCTTCTCGCCCAGGTGAACACCGGCAATCGGGGCAATAACGGCGATATCGGGCTGGGCTACCGAAAGCAAGCGCTCCATGTCTTGGGGGGCGTCGATGCCGAATTCTAACACAAGGATTTCGGGTTTGGGCAGTGGCTTACGGTAGGCATGCCACACAAGCTTGATCCAACCAGTGATCGATGTTGCATAGTCGTCGATTTCGAGAATAGAAAGGAGCAAGCCAACCGGCGTGTTAAAATTAGCCGGATGAGAACTAACGATATACTTTTTGCTGAGCACTGCGGTAATAGCAGCTCTGGTACTCGTTTTTCCGACCGAACCGGTAATGCCGATAATCTCCGGTTTTTGGGCGAGTACTTTGCGCGCTCGCGAAAGCAGTAGCTTAAACCCGATGTTTTTAATGACAGATTTCATAGATCGATTACGACAACAATTCGTCGAGTACCGCATTGTACCCGCGCAGGCTTTCGGCACGATTGGTGATGAGAGTGGAGTTTTTCGGGCGAACAGCCGCGCGTTTAAGCGACTCACCGGTAATTGGTTTGATTTCTGAAGCGGAGCCGGTTTTTGCAACGATCGCTTCGGCGACTTGCAGTGGCGTTGCCGCATCTTCACCTACTAAATGGATCACGCCGGGTGTAAATTCTTCATCTTCAATCATTAAAACCACTTCTTCGGCAAGATCGTTACAATAGGTAAAGCACCCAATCTCATCGTTGATCGCCACAATCGGCTGATTTTTCTTTGCTTTGCGGATTGTTGAATGAATAAAATTATCGCGTCCTTTGCCATACAAGCGGCTGGTACGGATGATGATCGCCGTTTCACAAAACTCCCAAATCGCCATTTCGCCATCGAGCTTCGACTCGCCATAAACGTTAATCGGGTCGGGATTAGAAGATTCGTCGTAAGGGGCTTTTTCACCATTAAAGACGTAATCGGTTGAAAAAGGGAATAAGGGGATTTTCTTTTTGCCGCATTCGGCAGCCATTACCGCCGGTGCCCTGGTGTTGAGCGAAAAAACCTCTTTTTCGTTTTCGGGGTTTTCTGCCAGGTCGACATTGCTATATGCCGCGCAGTTGATAACGATATCGGGGTTTTGTTCTTCGAACGCCAATTCGATATCTTCGGGAAAATGCAGGTCGTAATTAAACCGTGCCAAAGGAGTTACGTTAAAATTCTCGTTTGCGGTCAGTTGCTCGAACAGCTCAGAACCCAACATGCCTTGCGCCCCGAACAGCAGTATATTTTTCATAATCTCGCGTGTGGTTTTCTTGTCTATTGTAGAGCTTTTACGCATTACAATGCCAGCTCTTTTTTTGCGTTTTTATAAAAAATATGGAATCATGTATGAGAAATAGCATTCTTTCACCCATGGGAAAAATCCCCTTTCGCGTCCGGCCGGTTAACTTTAAATACGAACCCGATGACCCCACCGAATTTTCGGGTAATGTCACCCTTTCGAGTAAATTTGTAGAAGTGCATCTTGCTGAGATCATCGACACCTTGCAAAAAAAAGATATCGAGGAATTGCTCAAAGACAAAGGCGGCGAAGGAGTCATTTTAAAAACGAACACCGTATTGCGCTTGGCAAATCTGCCGAATGCCACCACCGACGAGACGAAGAATAAATACTGGGCGGGGCCGATGCTAGTGGGGCTTGTAGTAGGTTTAGCGTTGGTGATCTTCCTCGGCAATGATGTTCCTGCCTTACTCCTGCTTACCGTATGTTTGGCAGCGGTATTCGGCGGACTCGTGGGCTATGTCTGGCAAAAATTCTACGAAGCGAAGATCAAGAGTATTCTCAAACAATACGCACGCGCTTTACTCGAAGATTAAACAACAGAAAAATGCTTGAGCAGATTGCCTTTCAAAACATCCGCAATCATCAGTCTTTTTCTGCAGATATTGCGCCGAATGGCTTATTTATTACGGGGAGTAATGGCAGCGGCAAAACCTCGATTTTAGAGGCGGTATTTCTGATTGCCACTACTCGTTCGTTTCGTTCTCGCCACATGCGCGAAGTAATTCAACACGGTGAAGATTTCGGCGAGATCGAACTGAAAGCAGAAACCGAAACCTTGCGTATGGCATACGCCTTAAAGCCGCGAACGCAAAATCGCCTCAGCAAGAATGATGTAAAACTGAGTACGCCAGAATACTTAAGCAAAAAAGATTTTTTTGCCGTACTGTTCTCGCCTGAAGAAATGCAACTCCCTTATGCCTCGCCAACCCATCGCCGAAGGTTTTTGAACAGATTGCTCGTTCCGCTCTTTCCGTCGCACTATAGGAGCTTGCGGCGTTTTGAAGAGGTTTTGAAAAACCGCAATGCATTACTCAAACGGATTGCCGATGGGCTGGCGCAAAAAAACGAACTGGATTTTTACGACCTTGAGTTGGCGATTTCTTCGGCAGAAGTAACTAAGCAAAGGGGAGATTTTTTTGCGAATAGTGAACAATCGATACAACGCCATTATGCGCGGATTTCGGGGACAACGAAAGAATTACGGGTACGCTTTTGCCCCGATACCGAAGCCGAGCTGGCGCAAAAACTAAAAGAATCGTATTCGATCGACCTGCTTCGCAAAAGTACGACACATGGCGCCCATCACGACGATTTTGAGTTTCATCTCGATGGGCAATCGCTTGAATCTACCGGTTCACGCGGTGAGGTGCGCAGCGCCGTGTTATCGCTCAAGTTGGCGGAAAAAGAGTATATCGAAAAGCAGACGAAAAACCGTCCGATCTTACTGCTCGACGACGTGTTTTCGGAACTGGATGCCGATCGTCGGCGACATTTATTCGAAGCCGTTTACGGGCACCAAGTGCTTATTACCGCAACCGATGTGCCGAGTCGCGCCTTTACCGAGTTCGAGATTCCCCTCTTAACGCTCGAAAACACTACCTAAAATAAGGAAGTGCCTTCTTTGACTTCTCTCTGCTTTAAACGAATAGACCAGCAAATTCAATCTCGAAAATCCCCCTTGAATTCCCCCTTTACGAAAGGGGGATGAAAAGCGCCTTCGGCAAATTTTTGTATACGAAAGTCTCTTTCTTGCAGTACTAGAGGTTAACCCCCATTAAAAGAGCAAATACGCCAACGCCAAGAATAAAGAGTCCGAGTAAGACAATCTCTTGAGTATGGCGGAGCTGCAAGCGGAGCTGATCGATTTCGCTCGGTTTATTGTTTGTTTTTTTCATGATGAAAAATATAGTTTCAATTTCTATTTTACACGAATATTTGACATATCTCAACTTATTTGTTGATATACCATGCCTTATTCGAGTTATCTTGAATTTTTGATGAACGACTCGCCCGGGTTGTGAATGTGCGCAATATTCACCAACGTTTTACTCCGCCGATGAACACAATCGAAAAACACCGCGCAGCGCAATTACCGGCAAGCAAAAAAGCAAGAGAGCAAGCGGGTCAGATGGTTTTGTATAATCAAAGATTATTCGAGCAAATCCATTCAGCCACGCTCGGCGAAACCATCAGCACTTCATATCCAATTAAGCCTGATTTGTACGATTCGCTCCAACAAAACCGGAGTTTAGTGAATGAGTTTATCGGCAAAAATCAAATTTTGCTTATGGAAGTAAAAGAACCGGTCTGTCAGAATGTAGAGAAAAAATCACGCAGAGCTGTTCGCGAAAACAAATACTTGTTGATCAAAGATCCTATTGTTTGGATCAGCACAGTCGTTGATTATTATGATTATAAATATGTGATCTCAGATCAGATCGACGAGATCATCGACAAAAGAAATGGTACATTCGTACGCTTTTTGAATAAAGTGCCATTCATGCCGCAATATATTTTTTTGAAACAGGGTGAAGATTGTGGCGATAAGCAAAACGGTGTAATCATCGATGCAACGATAAATGCCACCGTCGTACGATGCATGCAATTATGGCAAAAGTGCTACGAACTCAAAGCAATGCATAAAAAAACTGACGAATCGGCTCAGGTATATCCGTTTGCAATGCGACTTTTTACCGATGAACAATGTGCGAACGACATACAAAACTGCATTAAACATGAAGGATTTGGCAATCAGGAACCAAAAAACAATTGACAACACCCACCAAAACGAAGTAAAACTGCACGCCTTTTACGCTACAAAAGCCGATTTAATCAACTTTTATTGCAGTTGAAAACAATGTTAAAATCTTTAACGAAACTCTTCGCCCGCGTCTTCATGAACCAAAACCCAGATCTCCCCAAAGAGATCGGCGTACTCCTCAACAAGCTCCCCGATTCACCGGGAGTGTACCGGTTTTATGATGCGAGTGGAGATCTATTGTATGTCGGCAAGGCAAAGATCTTGAAAAACCGAGTACGCAGCTATTTTCATAAATCTGCAAATCATGGCGCACGCACGCGTAAGCTCGTCGAAAAAATCACCAATATTCAATGGGTGGTGACCCAAAGCGAAACCGAAGCGCTATTGCTCGAGGCGAATTTGATCCATAACGAGCAGCCGCCGTTCAATGTGGTACTGCGCGACGATAAACACTTTTTATATGTGAAGATCGGCAAAGAGGCGTATCCGCGTGTGGAGTTCACCCGTAAAAAAGAAGAAGATGGCGCGATGTATTTCGGGCCATACGTAAAGGCGAGTCATATTCGCAAAACGCTCGATTTTTTGCGTGAGGTATTGCAGTTCCGCACCTGCAAGGTTGGTATCAGCCCGGGGGGTACGGTTACGAGTAATCCCGAAAAACGCAAAATCCCCTGTTTAGATTACCAAATCCACCGTTGTACAGCGCCTTGCGATAATAGGATCAGTATGCACGACTACCACGAAGAGGTGATGGAACTGGCCGATTTTTTACGGGGAAAGACGACATCGGTGAAACGAAGGATGAAACTGGAGATGATGCTCGCCGCTGAAAAAAAGGAGTTTGAACGGGCGGCGCGGTTTCGCGATTTATTAAACGGTGTTGAGGAAATGGATGTGCGCCAAGCGGCATCGGTGGTCGAGAATTTCTCGGCAGATATCATCGGTTTTGCCAACGAGCGCGAAAAATCATTCTTTCATGTGTTTTACATACGCCACGGGAAGATTATTCGCAGCGAGAATTTTGTCCTGCAAAATGCCGAAACCCGCAACGAAACTTTTGCCGCCTTTTTGCGCGACTACCTCTCACTTGCGAGTGAGATCCCACCGCTGATCATCATCCCCGATTTGTACACCAACGAAGAATGTACCAGCTGGAGCGAATATGCCGCTACCATTGGCGGGCACAAAGTAGAAGTACGCATCCCGCAAAAAGCGAAAAAGAAAGAACTTTTAGAACTGGCATGTAAAAACGCCAACCTACAAGCACTCAACACCCGAGCATCATTCCAAAAGACCGAAGTCTTAGAAGATCTTAAAAAAGCGCTCGAACTCCCCCGCTTGCCCGAACGCATCGAATGCTACGACATCAGCCATTTATCGGGCACACACCCGGTTGGTTCGCGCGTGGTATTTATAGATGGCAAACCTGCCAAGGGCGAATATCGCAAATATAAAATGCGCAGTTTGCCCAAAGGCAAGATCGATGACTTTGCGGCAATGGCCGAATTGCTTGGCAGACGATTACGCAAGCTCGAACGCGGTGTGGAGATTTTGCGCTGCGAACAGATCACCGACCCCGAACGGGTAAAAGAGATCGATAAAGAACTCGAAGAAGCCGGTTTATTAAGCGGCAAAGACTGCGAACAGCAATATGCATTCATCGAACAGATCACCGGCAAAACCGTTGGCTACGCCCGTATCCGTCGTTGGGGCAAAATGGCCGAGATCGGCGGGGTGATCGTACTGCCCGAATTTCGCACCGGCGGCATGGGCACCGAGATCATCAAAACGTTGGTACTGCATTCTGACGAAAAGATCATCCGTGCGTTTATTCGCAAAGAGCGCCTCCGCTGGAAAGTTTCGCTCAAATCGATTGGGTTTAACGAAGAGAAAAAACCACCAAAGGCGTTTCAGGCAAAAATCGATCAGCGGAAAAAAGATGAAGATGTCGAAATGATCGTGATGAAAGTCGTTCCGAACGATTTGCGTAAAGCGATCCAAAAAATCCCCGATCTGCTCGTGATCGACGGCGGTAAGGGTCAGCTTTCATCAGTGGTAAAAGTTTTACGCAAATACAACCTGTTCCGCAAAATCCCGGTTTGTTCTATCGCCAAACGTAACGAAGAAATCTACATCCCCGGTAGCGGCGAACCATTACCCATTCCGCAAGAAGCGCCCGAGAATTTATTGCTGCAAGAAATCCGCGATGAAGCCCACCGCGTTGCCGTAACGTTTAACAAGCAGCAACGCAAAGCCGCCGAAACAAAATCGCAATTAGATGAAATACCCGGTATTGGAACAAAAACCCGCCAAACGTTGCTGAAAGCCTTTGGTAGCGTACAGGCGATTTTGCAAGCCACCGATGAAGAATTATTAAAGGTGATACCGGCAAGTAGATTAGAGACGATTCGCGAGCACCAACAGCGGATGATTCAGATATAGGTTGGAATAACGGCAAAACAGATGTAAGAAGTCTGATTTAAGATTTACGAAGGGTAAGAATTAAGAATATCGAATTACGAATTACGATTCTAAACTTCGCCGGAGCGGGTGCGATACACTTCACACAATCGCGACGTTTTATGCGTATTCGATATATGGGAGTATGGGCACACTGGCTTAAACATTTCTTATGGCTGAACGAAATACCGACTATCAATATAAATAATACGACTGCAGCAGGAGCTGGTGTGCGGTAGGAATACGGCGAGGGCAACCTGCTCCGTTTCATATTAAAAAATACTGCATTTAAACGCAGATCACCGTATTAATGCAGTATTTTATAAAATCAAAAGAGGATGAAGTCGCAAATATACGCGACTCCATCGAGATCATTCTTTTACCTCACATATCTTTTCTCTCCGCGACAATGACTACATGAATCGGTAAAACCCCATTCGGTCATCTCACCGTTGCCGGTGCCTGCACAGTGCGGGCACTTTTTGGGCTCGGGATAATGAGACTTTCTTTCAGGGTATGACACCGAATATCGTACATCATCGATAGATTCTTGATATTGTCTTGCCATTATTCCGTCTCCCCGGTTTTGTAAAAGAATTTCGTGTACCACTACGGTATTGCAAAAAAGCAATCCGAGCAGCCGCAGCTTTTTACCAGATTCTCAGGCAAAGAACAAATCATCTGTATAAATAGTTTTTATAAGTATCACATATCTTTCTTCTGCAAGCGAATAATCGGAGATTTGCAAAATAGAAAAAGTATTTTTAAAATGGTGATGCATTCAGGTTTAGCGATTATTTATGGCAGAAAAATTCAATGAATCGGGTGGGCGAAGAAAATGGTTGAAATATGCAGCCATCGGCGGATTATTATTCGCCGGTGGATACCTGGCAGTTGAGAATTCGAGTGAGATCGCCGATTGGTGGAACGAGAATGTGGTTGATACCATCGCCGAATCGAGAGATGCAATTGAAAACTCCTCGGCATTTGCCGAAGTGCAAAGTGCCGAAGTTTCTGATGTTGCAAATTCAACCAGCTCTCAGGTGCAAGCGGTGATGGATTCTGGAGCTTAAATTATACGTCTTCGCGAATAAACCCAATCGCCGAGATCTCAATGCGAGCACCTTTTGGGAGCTTTGAAACCTCAACCGTTTCGCGGGCGGGGTGGTTTTCGGGGAAAAAACGCCAATAAAGCTTATTGAGCGCATCGAACAAATTCATATCGGTGATGTAGACCGTTACCTTTACTACGCGTTCTATTTTGCTGCCGCCGGCTTCGAGTACGGCTTTAAGGTTAAAAAACACGTTCTTCGCTTCTTCTTCAAAATCTTGGGGAATATCGCCGCCTTGTGGCAATAAGCCGATCTGCCCCGAAACATAGATCATATTATTGTACGTAACCGCTTGCGAATACGGGCCGATCGCTTGCGGCGCCAAACGAGTCTCGATCGTTTTTTTCATGGAGCATCTAAATATTGCAGCTTTCATTTTGCCATGATACCAGGCGAATTTCCATCAAAAATTGCAGCACCAAAGCTTCACAGATTTTTAAAAATCACTCATACTCCCCGTACTATGAAAAATGACCTCGCACAAAAAAAATCCCGGCAGTTTTTAGAAAAAAATGATACTTTGAACAAATCTTTTGTTCAGGAAAATATCGATGATCTCCGTGAAGTGATCCGACACCATCAATATTTGTATTACGCCAAAGATGCGCCGATCATCAGCGATGCCGATTTCGACCAGCTCTTCCGCTTATTACAAAAGTACGAAAGCAATTTTCCCGAATTGCAAAGTGCCAACTCCCCCACTCAAAAACCCGGCACAATCGTTCAATCGGCACTGCAAAAGGTACGCCACGAACTGCCGATGCTCTCGCTCGATAATGCGTTTTCGGGTGAAGAACTGCGTGAGTTTAAAACCCGCTGTAATAACATCTTGCAAAAAGAAGACCCCGATGCGCCGCTTGAATTTTTTGTGGAACTAAAGTTCGATGGCTTGGGCGTTTCGCTACTGTACGAAAACGGCCGGTTTATTCGCGGAGCGACGAGAGGAAACGGTGAGATCGGCGAGAATATCACCGAGAATCTTAAAACGCTAAAAAGCGTACCACCGTTTATCGAATCGACCGATAAGATTGAAGTGCGGGGCGAAGTAGTAATGGCAAAGGCAGATTTTGCCGATTTGAATGAAAAGCGCCGCGAAAACGGCGAGGCAGAATTTGCCAATCCGCGCAACGCCGCCAGCGGTTCGGTACGCCAGCTCGACACTTCGATCACCGCTAAACGACCACTGAGATTTTACGCGTTCGAGATTTTTGTGAACGGTCATAAGCGTGAACTCATCTCGCAACAAAAAGCTGAAGCATTATTGAAAAAACTGGGATTTTTAACCTCACCGTTTCAAAAGAATTGTCCAAAAATCAATCAGGTTGTTGAGATTTGTGGCAAAATGAAAGACAGCCGCCACGATTACGAATTCGAAACCGACGGTGCGGTTATAAAGGTGCAGCATTTTCAAACGCAAAATCTGCTCGGCGCTACCGGGCATCATCCGCGCTGGGCAATTGCCTATAAGTTCCCCGCAATGCAGGTAGAAACAAAGATATTGGATGTGATCTTTCAGGTGGGGCGTACCGGGGTGATTACACCAGTGGCAGTGCTAGAGCCAACACTGCTTGAAGGCGCAACGATATCACGCGCAACACTACATAATTTTGATGAGGTCGAGAGCAAAGATTTTCGAATTGGTGATGTGGCGATTTTAGAACGCGCCGGTGATGTGATTCCGCATGTAATAGAGCCTGTGGTGAGTAAGCGAAACGGTGCCGAAAAGCCGATTGTAAAACCGAACAACTGCCCGAGTTGCGGCTCAGAAACATTGCATAAAGATGAAGAAGTAGCGCTTCGTTGCATCAATGCCAATTGCCCGGCGCAGATCCACGGCAGAATAAGCCACTTTACGAGCAAAGCCGGGTTAGACATTGCGCACTTAGGGCCAGAACGCATCAGCCTGTTTTTAGAACATGATCTGATCACATCGATTGCGGATCTCTTCACGCTCGAAAAACAGCAACTCTTAGTACTCCCCTTGTTTAAAGAAAAAGCCGCCAATAACGTACTCGCCGCGCTAAATAAAGCAAAACGACAACCAGTATGGCGGCTCATCACCGCACTGGGAATCCCGCTGATCGGCCCCCGTACCGCAAAAGCGCTGACCAAACACTTCTCTTCACTGCACGAGATTGCTCAAGCAACACAAGCAGAACTGGAAGAGATTTTTGATATCGGCCCCTTGGTGGCAAAATCTTTAGCGGAGTTTTTTGGCAGGCAGCAGAACAAAGAGTTGATTACACAATTAGAGCAGGCGGGTTTGAACGTTACCGCCGAACAGAGATCGACAGCAATAGAAAGCGAGTTCACCGGTAAAAAGATTGTGCTTACCGGCTCACTTCATCAACTCACCCGCGACGAAGCAAAAGACTTGGTTGAACAACTTGGCGGCGAACCGGCCGGTAGTGTCAGCAAAAAAACCGACTATGTGATTTGTGGCGAAAACGCCGGCAGCAAGCGGAAAAAAGCAGAAGAACTGGGAATTGCGATTTTGAGTGAAGCGGAGTTTTTTGAAAAGGTACCGTCGACAATGCGAGCAAAAACCAACAATGAACCAAGTACATTGTTTTAGGCAAAAGAGCCGGCGACACGCTGTCGCCGGTGAATCGCAAACTACCTTTTCGGGATTGAATGTATAAATACACAAGCACCTACGGCATAGTAGAATAATGCTATTACAAGCATGCCGATCAAAAGCAAATACAAGACCATACTCGCATCGACCATCGTCGATAAGAAAAAGATCTTATCTCCGATTACTATTAATGCGGCTTCGATAATGATGAGAATACCAAGCCAAACCAGGCTATATTGTTGGCGCACCGAATGCACCTCGTGACTTATGAAGTTTTTCTGTCTTTCTCGATATTCAAGAAAAACATTCACCAGCACAAAAAGTAATGCCAGAGCTATTGTCGATTCAATAATATGTATTAAAGACATGACTTCTCCCATCTACTGTGGTGTTTTGAATGGACTGCTGCAAAAGCCAAGTTAGACTTGCTTTTGCGAAACCGATCATTCATCGATTCAATAGCACTTTGAACGATCAATATACTTTTGTCAATACCGTAAAAAAGCCGGTGAACGAATTCACCGGCAAACAAGAACGCTTAGTGGATTTTAGTAAGTATCGATTGTTTCGCTTGATCAATAATACCCTGCATCATGAGTTGATTGGCAACATGTTGTGATACGAAAAACCGAATCACTGCAAATCGCACAAGCATAAACAGCATAATGCCAACAAAAAACAAGCACGCAGCCAAAATCAATAACAAAGGAAAACCAACATCGATTCGGGGAATCGACGGCTGAACATCTAAAACAGCGATTATGATTTCTGCAGCCAATAAGACGCAAAATGGCGGAATCAGAACGATTGCCTCAGCACGCCGTGTAACGACCATTAGGTCGTCTTGGTAACCAACATCAATCCACTTGATCAGACTGGCTAAAAGCAGCATGTGCCACAAGAAACAGACAATATAAAATAGAATCAGTTCCATTATTTCGACTCCTGTAGTGAAATAGCAATCAACTTACAACCGAGAATTCCCATGCAATACAGAGTACAACTCACAATCAGCATAAAGGCGACCCCCGACGCTAGAGCAGTTTCAGGTATCATCGGCAGGTATTCTTTTAGAAAGGCATTAAACCCGGTCTCGTCGCGGTCAGTAACCATCCCAAGTGCTAAAAGAACAATAAAAAGGCCAACGATCAAATTCCAAACTTTTACCAAATAAAAGAACGGAGTTTCGATACTCCGTCGAAACACGATTGCCATGTATAAACCGGTAAAAAGCAAGATCATAAAAATAAGTGGCAGCCACACAGCAGTACAAACAAATAAAACCACGTGGATGTAGTTCTCCATTTTCTTCTCCAAAAAACGTTGATGTTAAAGGGCGGGCAACATAATCCTTCGATTTATCGCCCAACACGATTCATTCGAACCGTAAATATTGTACAATATGCATATCGCATTGCAAATCAGACTTTAAAAAAGCCCGGGGGATGGTCCCCGGGCAACACATACAGAGTTATTGCTCAGATCTCGAAAAAATCGACTTCGAGAGCTGCTCGTACTCTTTATCTTTCTGGGAGCGGATTTGCGTAAAGAAAGCAACAACTTGATGCAAACCCAAGTACAGAAAAACGCAGAATATCGATCCGAAAATCGTGATCGTTATACCAGCAGAAGCGTCGGACTGCGGCAACAACGGCAAGAAATATTGCGGACGCATTACGAGCGTAATCGTTGCGATCAACAAGGTGAACAAGCAGGCTCGGCGTAACCACTGAATATTGAAATCCAATCGATTGGTTTCAGACTGGTTTTTATTCTGTCGCCATTGCCGAATCATACCGGCAATCAATAACATACTACAAAACAAACAAACCAGAATGACAGATGCTACCGTGTAACTGGTCATCATTTGTATAACTCCTATGTAAAGTTTCAGAATTCAGTCGCAAAAGAATTGGACTGAAATACGAAAGATTCATCAAAGTGAATCGGCGATATTTAATCATGGAATATTTGTTTTGGCAAATGATAATACTGCGAGCAAAAATACTGCATTAATACGGTGAATTGCGTATAAATGCAGTATTTTTCTAAAAAGCGGAGAGATGTTCTCTCTCCGCATATTTTTTATCAGGCTCGAAACATAACCGAAGTATTCTTTATTAGTCGACCATGCGCAATGCGCACAAGTCGACGGTAAACAAACGGGGCAAGACCCCAGCCGCAAATAACGAATAAAATAACCGTATCAACAGGAACCGGTGGCAAACTGTTCATCATCCAATGACTGACATGCCCGGCATTGTTATTGATCAAAACAAAAGAGATGATAAGGATTACCCCTAAAACAAATCGAACCAGAATACGTGCGGTTTGGTCGGGCAAAGGTTCGATCTGCCCGAGTCTCACCCGAATCATACGAATCGAACTGAAAATCAATGAGAACAGAATCATAAACCCCCATCCCGCGATCAATAGTAATAGGGCGATATAAATATACATACTACCTCCGGTGAACAAGCCGATAAAAGAAAGGACCGATTGTATTCGTGCTCACGAAAAGCCGAATCAAATCTATTACAGAAAAAAACCGGAGAATACGCAATAGGTAATTCTCCGGCAACATGAATGCTATCTCAGTTCCTATTCCAAAAGGTAGACGCGAGCATTAGGACTAACGCCCCAACAAAGAATATTCCACGGTACTCATCAATGAGTTCGCGAACTGGGATTAGTCCAAAGGTGAAATCAAGTGCTTTCAAAGTCCATTCTTCCGTTTGTACGGGGTACATCAAAGATAATCCAATTACCAAAAGTGATATCAAGCTTACAATAAACCCGAAATGATAGGTTCCAGGTTGCTTGAACTCAAAAGTCGTCATCAAAACGAAAACTACGAAAAAGAAGAATACCAATAATTCGTTTGTCATCAGATTTCACTCCATGTTTTTAATGGCCAGACGACACATACCATATGGTTGTTCGTCAATACACGATTCTATTGAATCGCGCGCATTTTTCAATAAGAATATATTTTCGTCAAGCATATTCGCATAAAATACTGCTTTAATACGGTGAGATACGTGTAAATGAAGTAGAACATGTAAAAAGAGATGGAGTCGAGTTAATGTCGACTCCATTGTTTGTTTCATTCTTTCGATTTTCCAATCGCGTTTTGTTGTTTACGATTACTTCGCTCTCTTTGCCAATCGCGATAGATATACCGTAAAACCGCAATTACCAGTGGCAATATTACCATCAGTAAGAATATGATGGGTAGCGGATCAAGCAGATACAGAAGAACATCTTCTATAATCTTGGCAAAAAAATCTTGAGCCAAATAAATCTCTTGGCGATATACAACCGAACAAAAGCCAGCAGTCGCCCAAACAAAAGTAACAAAAACATATTTGAGAAATCTTCGGGCAACGAACAGTCGAAATAGCCCGTAAACGTAGCTTAATCCAACAAGAATCAAGATGAGTCCGAAAAGAATCATTGGTGTTTCCCCTATCGAAAAGTAATGATGAAAAGATCAGGTCGCATTCGCCGTTTACCGAGAATACGACACACGGTTAAAACCGGCTGCATTTAAATACATGAAAACGATTTTGTCAACCCTTTACCACGCGCGCCGGTTGCAGCATCCCCTCTTGCATTTTACCAAACCCAAGCCAGTTTTTTAGGCAAAACACCGCCACCCGTTCAGCATTTTCGTGAGGAATATACACAGCATTCCCTGCCATAAAGCGCTCGGCGTGGGGCTTACTGATATGCACCGATTCGAACGAAAACATTTCGGGGCTGATCTCACGTACGGCAAATTCGTTGATCACCTCGGGAGAAATGGAATCGCCGACTAAAAACGGACCAACAGACAGACGACGCAACCGTGCGCAAATGCCGGTGGTGTTGAATTTTTTTGCAAAATCACGGGCAAAGCTGCGTACGTAAAACCCCGAGCCAACGTTTAATCGCACGGTAACGTAGAAATGATCTTTGAACCGTCCGTCTTCGTAAATACCACTATTTAAAATATCGGCAGATAAAACAGTTGCCGGACGTGGCTTAAGCTCGATATTCTCGCCTTTACGGGCGCGGTCGCTGACTCGTTTTCCACCGCGTTTTAATGCCGAATAAACCGGTGGGACTTGTTCGATCTCGCCGATAAAATCTTTGATCGCCGTTTCGAGTTCGGCTTTTTTCGGTTCGACTATCGGTTCACCGATCTCAAGGTCGGATGTTGGGTCGAGGGTTTTGCTGGTTACCCCGAATACGATCTCGGTTTCGTAGACTTTGGTCGAGATCAAGAAACTAGAGAGCGCTTTTGTTGCCTCACCCGCCGCTACCACCAGTACACCACTGGCAAAGCGATCGAGTGTGCCGGCGTGCCCGGCTTTTTTTATACCGAGTTTTTTGCGCACCTCGCTAATAACGGCAAAGCTCGCCATGCCTTCGGGTTTATCGATCAGTAAGACGCCATTTTTCATTGAGTTTCTGAAGAAGGAAGGTTGTTCGCAGAATAGACTCGTTTTCTTAACAGCGATTTCACTACTTCAATATCGCTCCACGATGTTTCTGTGCCGCCCATATTGCGGGTGGTCAAATGACCCATTCCCGAGATCACCACCACGTCACCCTTTACCGCACTTGAAATGGCGAATTCGATTGCGCGCTGGCGATCACCGATCTCTTTTACCTTTTCGACGAATGCCGCTTCGCCCAAGGCTGCAAATGCTCCATCGAGCAGTTGCGAGCGAATCTGTTTCGGATTCTGATAATATGTCTCGTCATCGGTCACAATTGCCAGATCTGCTTCGTTAGCAACAATTCTGCCGATCTCTTTTCGAACCTCGGGGTCGGGGTGGCTGCCGGGTGAGCCGAATACGACGATGAGTTTGTGCCGCTTTGCCATGCGTCGCGCCGAGGCAAGCATTTTCGTGAATGCTCCGGGGGTAAGTGCAAAATCGACAAAAACGGTAAAATCTTGCCCAACACTTATGCGCTCCATACGCCCCGCTATACCGGGAAAATCTTTCATCGCCACGGCCGCCTCGGGGCAATAGATGCCAACCGGGCGCACCGCCAGAATAGCCGCCAAGGCATTGGCGACGTTAAACGATCCAAACACCGGCACGAACACTCGCTCATTGCACTCTTTGTTTTTATCGTGTAATAAGAACTCCACGCCTTTGTCGTGATAGGTAATCTCTTCGGCGGCACGGGTTGCGCGGGCATCGCCTTTGGCAGAATAGGTATATACTTTTTTGCCTTTTGCCAAAAACTCACGGCTCCATGCTCTGCCCGATTGGTCATCGAGGTTTAAGATGACCGCCCCGTTTGGCTTGAGGTAATCTTTGAACAGCTTTTTCTTCGCCAGTTGATACCCAACAAAAGTGCGATGATAATCGAGATGTTCGGGGGTTATATTCGTAAGTACGGCGGAATCGACCCCGACCCCAAAAATTCGACCTTGTACCAAGGCGTGTGATGATACTTCGAGTACGACGATTTCGATATTTTGTTTAACCGCTTCTTTGAAAAATCGCTGTAACATCCAGGCATCGGGGGTGGTACGCTTATCAACAGGAATCACGAATTGCCCCATGCGAATTTCGGCTGTGGTGATGGTTAAGATTTTTTTATTACATTTGCGCAAAATGTGCGCGATCATCGAAGTGGTTGTGGTTTTGCCATCGGTACCGGTTACGGCGATCACTTGTAATTCTTTGGCAGGAAAACCATAATACATGGCAGCCATAGTTGAACGAACCACCGAATACCAGCGTCGCAAAAAGAAATTCTCCGGTATTGTCTTTCGCAAATATTCACCCATGATTACAATATTTTAGTAAGGATAGAAAAATCTTGGACAGTGTACCACCTTTGTTGCCGATGTTTACCAAAAAAGCAAGAAAAAATGTTGCCAACGCTACTTTGTGTGGTATGAAAGAAAAGAGTGAGATTTTCTGCGATTTGCATATTCAATTGTAGCAACGGATATCTGAGGATTATGACAAAAAGATTACGGGAAAAGGATTTGACAAGTGAAAAATTCTTTGCAAGCATGAAGAATGCAAATGTTAGCAGCCTACACAAAGGAAATACCACGACATGCAACGAGTATAAGCATTATATAGAGCCAAAATCTTCTTTTTTTCAGTTCTTATGGTTTCGACAGCATCAACCAAAGGTGGAGCAACCAATCTTGAAGAAATGGTTCAAGAATTATTAATGGTTCTTTCCGACAAAGAAAGAGCGGTTATCACACACCGGTTCTCACTCGATAACGAACCTCGTAAAACACTTGAAAGTATTGGGCAGAAATTCGCCGTAACGCGCGAACGCATCCGTCAGATCGAAGCCACTGCGCTCCGCAAACTGCAACGCAATGCGAGCAACACGAAGATCAAACGGGTTAGTGGTACCATCACGCAAATCCTCGGCCACCATGGCGGGCTTTGCCGCGAAAAACAGATCATCACCGAAGTGCTTTCAAAGCTGCATGGCCCCGAATCGCCGGTGAACGGTCATATCGTACGCCTTGCGCTTTCAATCACCCCCGGGGTTTTACGGAGCGATTCACCAAAAAGCTTTCATCGCTTTTGGTATCAAAAAAGCATGACGAACATGTCAGAAGTAAAAAGCATCGCTAAATGTGCTTACCAGGTAACGAACAAAAAAGGTGATGTCATTACTACTCCCGAGCTCGTTGAAAAAACAGCAAAGGGATTACAGATGGAAGCCGACGCTTATGAAAAAATCTTAGCTGTGATCTCGGCTGATGTCCGTTTTCGTAAGATTGATGAGAACCACTGGGGCTTACAAGAATGGCGTCATATCAACCCGAAGAGTATCCACGATAAAGCGTTGATCATTATGCGTAAGCATAACCAGCCAATGCACTTTATCGAAATCGCCAACACTATTTCGAGCGAAGGATTCGACAACCGCCCGGTAACCGTTCAAGCCGTTCACAACGATTTGATTCGCTACCCCGAGTTCGTCCTGGTTGGCAGAGGCATGTACGCCCTGCGTGAATGGGGCTATAACCCCGGTACGGTTGCAGATGTTATTGCTTCTATTTTAAAAGAAGACGGTCCGCTCAGCAAAAAAGAGATAGTCAAACGCGTACAACAACAACGTGACGTTAAAGTCGGTACTATCTCGCTCAACTTGCAAAAAGAAGATGCGTTCATTCGTGTCGGTCGTGCGGCATACGACTTCGATGATTCGAAGTGGAACCCTAAACCGAGCGGTCGCGGACGCAAGAAGAAAGCAATGCTTGAGGCAGAAGAGCGTGAAAAGAATAAGAAATAGTTTATTATCTCATTATCAGATTATGTTAAAGGATCATATTTTTCGTGCATACGATATTCGCGGCATAGCCGGTGAAGATTTCGACGAAGCCGGGGCAGAAGTACTCGGCAAAGCTTATGCGACATATTTAATCCGTAATGACGGCATCGAAAAGCCGAACATTGCCGTTGGGCGCGACGGGCGCGTAAGTGGCGAAGCGATGCAAAGCGCATTCATCAAAGGAGTATTGAGTGCCGGAGCCGATGTGACGAATGTGGGGCTTGCGACTTCGCCACTTTTGTTTTTTTCGATCTGCCACGGCGAATTCGACGGCGGCGTGAACATTACCGCCAGCCATAATCCACGTGAGTACAACGGGTTTAAACTGCAACGCCATGGTGCCCATGCGGTTTGCGGCGACGAGATTCAAGCGATTCTCGAGATATGCGAAGCAATGGATTTTGAGATCGGCAAAGGAAAAGAGACGAAACAAGATTATGTAGAAGAGTATTTCGAAAAGCTCGAATCGATGATCGAGATCCCCGGTAAACCAAAAGTGGTTATCGACGCTGGTAACGGCGTGCCCGGCAAATTCGCTCCCGAGTTGTTTACTCGTCTGGGATGCGATGTTATCCCACTTTACTGTGAGGTCGACGGCACGTTTCCCAACCACGATGCCGACCCCGAAGAAGAAGCGAATCTAGCCGATTTAAAAGAAGCGGTAAAAGCCCACAAGGCAGATATCGGCATTGCGTTCGATGGCGATGGCGACCGCGTTGGTTTTGTCGATAAAGACGGTGTTAGCTACCCGGCAGATTTAATTCTATTGATTCTTTCGCGGGATTTATTAACACGTCAAAAAAATGCCAAAATCGTAATCGACCTTAAAGCGACCCAAGTTTTGTTCGATGAGATCGCCGAGCGCGGCGGTGAAGGAATAATGGTACAAACCGGGCACTCGTTCGTAGAAGAAAAAATGCGCGAGGTTGGCTCGCTGCTCGGTGGCGAGGTAAGCGGTCATTTATTTTTCGGTGAAAACTACTACGGCTTCGACGATGCCTTTTTGGCAGCGGCGAAGGTTCTCGAAATCGTCCAAAAATCGGGCAAGGCATTGCCAGAACATTTTGCAGACCTACCAAAAGTATATAACACACCAGAGCTAAAAGTGAGTTGCCCCGAAGATTCCAAATTCTTGGTGATCGATCGCTTGGTAAAATACTTCGTTGAACAATATGGCGAAGAAAAGTGTCTGACGATCGACGGCGTTCGGATCGATTTTGATAACGGAGCTTGGGGAATTGTTCGTGCGAGCAATACCTCGCCAAAAATTACGCTACGATTTGAGGCCCGCACCCAAGAAAAACTCGATGAGATCAAAGCGATTGTGATGGACAAGCTCATGGAGCAACCCGAAGTACAATAATTTGACATTAGTTTTCATTTCACGTTAAATGTGGTCTTAATCAGATTACATGAACAATCCTGAGCTTAATATCGTAGATGAACTCGATAAGAAATTAAAAGCAAAGCCCGGCACAATCACCCCGAATGAGCTGTTTGAGATTCAGCAGATCACCGAAGAACTCCAGAACCACTATCGCATGCTGCTTAATTATATTGCTCAAGTAAACACGGTAGATGAAGCTGTGACACTTAGGGCAATTGATATTCTTAAAAAAGCAAGGCAATCCACAGGTTCAAAAATAAATCATGTAATCACACCGCCGACTCAAAACAAGATTCGCAAAGATAATCGTGGTGGAAAAAGAGATAACTCGAACGAGAAACCGTTCGTTGAAATAGTTAAACCAATTCAAGACTTACCACTTGAAACCGCCAGATCTCTTCATGGGAACAACGAAACCGTACTTCGTTATACCCTGCCAGATGTTATAAAAGACTTGATAGAAGAATCGAAAAGAAGTCAGATCACTGAATTTCATCATTCGTACCAAGAAATCAACCAAAGGATTATTCAAGCGATTGGAGCACAGAGTGAGGCACGCGATTATTTCAATACCCGATTGAGAGCGCATGAGATGTGTATCTTTATTCTGTCGCGCAATAGCAAAAAAGATGTTCGAGTAAGCGGGCACAAGCTTTCATTCGGCGATTCGGGAATTACATTTACCTACACAAAAAGAGAAAAGCAATTGCCAAGAAGACGCTAAATAGCGTAGATTGATTTTTGACTCGACACGCGGAGAGATGCCAGAGCGGTCGAATGGGACGGTCTCGAAAACCGTTGTCCCGATTTATCGGGACCGAGGGTTCGAATCCCTCTCTCTCCGCCATAAATAATTCTGACAAAGAATGAGACTGCCAGCAACACGAAAAACGAAGCTAAAATGGGTATTGCTTGTTGCGGTCAATACAATTGTGGCATGGTATTTTGCTTTAGAACTAACCGATTCTCTCGTTTGGATACTCGGCATACTCAGTGGAATCTTTTGCTGGTGGTTTGCCTATGTTTTTTTAGACTCATACTTAATAAAACGTGATCGATTAAAGGAATCTAAAAACTTAATGATAAGCGCCTATGCAAAATCACTCCTTCAATGCGTAGTAGTTATTGATAAGTTTTTGGGCATTAATGCCATGTTCATGGCTGGCGAGTTCTTGAAATTGTTTTTTGGTCATGGGCGCAATATTTTTAACAGGAATGCCGATAGCCCCATTTACTCATTTCTGTCATCATATTTAACCACATTGTTGATGGGTTTATTTTACTCGATCATAGTTCTGGTTATCTTTTTAATGTTGAGGTATATTTTTTCACCAATAAGAGAGTATTTTAAAAGGTTAAAGTCGCGCATTGAGTCAGATGATTGATTTGATGAGAAACCTTCGCCTCCGAGGGAGAATCATCACCAAACGGAAGCGAGAAAGAGGATTTTTTACTGTAAATAATATTCCCTTGCGCCAAAGTAAAAAGTCTTCGTATGCTCTTAATGAACTTTTACCTACCATGAAGCTTGGAGCATTCTCGACCAGCCTTGCCGTACAAGACTTACAGACATCAAAAGAGTTTTACGAAAAACTGGGATTCAGCGTTTTTGCCGGTGAAGCGGAGCATAAGTATTTGATCATGAAAAACGGTGATACGGTGATTGGTCTGTTTGAAGGCATGTTCAAAAACAACATCCTCACGTTTAATCCGGGGTGGAATCAGAATTGCGAAACCCTCAGCGAATTCGAAGATGTGCGCAAGCTCCACAAAAAGATTATAGAAAGCGGCGTTACAACCGAGCAAGAGAGTTTAGATGGCGAAAGCGGACCCGGAAGTTTTGTGATGCTCGATCCCGATGGAAACCCGATATTGATCGATCAACATGTGTAAAATACTGCATTAAGACGCGAACCACCGTGTAAATGCAGTATTTTCAAAGCAGAGTCGTTAACATTTTAGAGAGATATATGAAGCAATCGCAAGACCCAAAAGTGCAACAGTTCTTAGATGAATTGCAAGAATTTGCACCGCAGCAGTACGAAATTGTACAAACAGCGCGCAAAATCGTATTTGGGCAAAACGCAGAGGTAACCGAGCGAATAATGTACGGCGGTATCATGTTTACCAAAGATGATGATTTTGGCGGCATTTTTGCCTATGAGCACCATGTTTCCTTCGAATTTACTAAAGGGTATACTTTTGCCGATGATGATAAACTCCTTGAGGGGAACGGTAAATATCGTCGTCACCTCAAGCTCAAAAGCCTGGCTGATGTAGAAGAAAAAAACCTGACCTATTATATTCAGCAAGCACTGCAATAATTATCTGCCAAGAAGAGAGATTCGCAAAATTGGTAATAAGTTGATACATTGACCCTGCTTTTTGATGATTGATGAAAATGTGTCAAAGTTGTGGTATGCCACTACGGCAAGATCCGAAAGGTGGTGGAACAGAGAAAAACGGCAGCAAGACCGAAAAATATTGTTCGTACTGCTATCAAAACGGCACATTCACTTTACCCGAGATCGATACAGCGCAAAAAATGCAGGCGTTATGCGTTGAAAAAATGCGCGAGCAAGGCATGAATCGCTTTGTAGCATGGCTGTTTACGCGCGGCATTCCACGACTTGAACGCTGGAAGAAATGATCAGAACATTTATTACACAAAATCTCGGCTTGTTCTTGGGCGCTTTTTCGGCAGCCGCGTTAATCGCCCCGCAATTATTTTCACCGCTCGAACCAATCGGTGACGAATTACTGATGATGACATTGTTTTTGGGGTGTTTGCGAATCCGGTTTGGCGAACTGATTCATCTGCGACAGAATGCTTTTAAACTGCTTGCATTTGCCGCGTTAACAATGGTTTTGTTTCCGCTCGTAATTTATATTTTACTGTTTTCTGCCCCGCCAGAGATTATGATCGGTTTTGTACTTTTGGCGGCAGCGCCTGGCGCCGTATTAAATTCGCTGATCGCCGGTTTACATAATTTAAAAGTGCTATGGGCTACCGCCTTTACCGTTCTTACTTCTTTGTTGGCGCCGCTGAGTATTCCGTTTTTAAGCGAGCTTTTGTTCGATGTTGAAGTAGCGGTTTCGGCAACAGAGATGGGTTTATTTTTAGCGAGGATGATTTTTGTTCCGGCGATCGCCGCAATTCTGGTAAGCAAGTTTTTGCCAAAAATGCGCGAACGGATGATAGGTATTGGCGGAGCTGCCGGGGTTATGATCATGTCGCTCTTTTTAGCGGTGATTATTGCCGAAAGTCGCGACGAACTATTGAATTTTGGCGACCCACTCTTAGCCGCTTTTATTGTGATCGGGTTGCTTCTGCTATTTGTGTCTCGCTTTATCATCGGTTTTGTAATGCCAACGAAAACCGTGCAAGAACGCTGGACGAATGCCCTCATGCTCGGATTTATGAACAACGGACTGATAATTCTTTTAGCTGGCACATACTTTTCACCAACGGTACTTTTGGTGGTACTCCTTTCTGAAGTTCCATGGGTTTTATTGCAACCGGTGTTTCAGGATGTAATCAGGCGATTTGGTGCGGAAAAAATCAAAAACGAAGCGGTGAACAATAAATGAAGATAATTGCAGAAGTAAACGGATTTTCGGTAGTACGATTGAATCGAGAATATGTCGAAGAACATGCTGAAGGAATCGCAAAAATGCTCGAGCAAATTAAACTGGTAGAATACACCGCTATTAAAGTTTTAGCGGAGAGTAAACGAAACAGGGAGTTTCTTTGCAAATGGCAACACAGCTTGGTTGTGTTGAATCAAAAAAAGCCAATCGGTGTAATGATCGGATACGAGCGCGCCGCAGAAGAAAATCACCAATACCCTAAGAATTCGATTTATATCAGTGAGCTTGCCGTTGATGCCGAGTACCAACAACAAGGCATTGGCAAAGACTTGCTGAACTGCTTTTTGGCATTCAACCGAAAAATCGGGTTTTTATTTTTGCAAGGCGACTTGGGCTTTACGGTGCAGACTAATTCTGCAAGCTGGAATAAGCATGTTGTCGATTTGTATCGGGCAGCGGGGTTCGCTGCTCATGCCGAAAAGCGATACGATGATCGCACCGACTTGGTTCTATCGAAGAGCAAGTAAAAAAGCCCCCGCAAGCGGGGGCAATAGTTAAACCTTTATCTCACCCATCTAATACTCAAGAATTAATATTGAACTGATGTAACTTTGGTAAAAGCCAATCGCAAAATTTTCTGCGTCGTTGTGCTGCATAAAAAGCAACACTACTCCACGACTCTGTTCTTGCTCCATCTTGGGCATCTTGAGTAAGTATGCTTTCATACTTCGTTTTGATTTCAACCGCCAGCTCGTTCTGATTAGCTAGATTAAGCTTTATAATCAAAGCTGGTATTACGGCCTCAAACTCAAACATATGGTTTGATGGGCTTAAGCCGGGGTAGCTGATGATGTGCATGCAAATCTTGTTGATTAGCTCATACAAGTCCATTTCAGCGAGCGGCTTTGTTATTTCAACCAAGATCTCGAGGTAATCCTTAATCGACTCCTCATAAAACGCCGGAACATCGCTCAATTGATTTTTTTTACGATAATCAATGTCTCCGCGCCAGCTATCTACCAGCTCTAGCAATCGCCGTTCCCGACTCCCTTCGTCGTAAGCATATTTCCATTTAACGAGTGTTTCCAATTCATAGATAAATTCATTCATCTCTTCCATACCTAATCCTACCTGGCTGACCTCGTTTAAAAGTGTTTTCGCTAAGTTTCTGTAGCTCATCTTACCCACCCCTTGAATAACTTGTCGTTGATAAAAAGGTTCAATTCTCCACTTCGCTCGTACGTTTTTTTATAACGTCGAAGAGAAAATGGTAAGTATTTTTAACATGATAATTTATAAAAAGCAAGTATTTGCAAATTATCTGCTCCCATAGCACAACCAAAAGCCGGTTTTTTCCAATGATGATAACGATTCTCGTTATTGACTTCTGCCTCGAATAAGCGCATGTTTACATTGAAGTTTTCTCTGTTCGACAAACATGCAAAAAAATCCAATTGGTTGGGTCGAGGTTCCGGTAACAGATATGGATCGTGCGAAAGCGTTTTACCAAGCAGTTTTCGGCTATAAAAATTTCGAGATGATCCCGTGGGAGGATGGTGAGATGGCGTGGTTTCCGATGGATGATGGCTATGGAGCCAGTGGAGCATTATGCAGCGGTAAAGATTATACCCCCTCGCAAGACGGAGTGATGGTGTATTTTACTTCACCAAGTGGAGATTTAACCGCAGACGAAAAAAAGGTACAACAAGCTGGTGGGACCATTGTAATGCCACGCAAAGATATTGGCGAATTCGGTTTTATGATTACTGCCAACGACACCGAAGGAAACAAGATCGGGATTCATTCGCGAACGTAATTGCATCAAAAAAACTCCCCGGCATGCACCGGGGAAGCGTTTTGAACTTAAGCTGAATATTGCAACTCACGCTTGCAACCTATCAACTTCATTTGTGATTTGGAGACAAAGCATTCTCTGCATTCACAAATTGCATCCTCAACTTCTTCTCCCCCCATTTTTTCAATAGTATCGTAGCAAAAGGCGATAAACTTCTGCATTTCATCAGCTTCATTGCAGAGCTGCTGAGCAAGGTACGCAACCATTATATCATTAGTTGCTTTCGCATACCTCTTAATATCGGCAAGCACTTTGTAATAGCCCATCCGAAAGGACACAGAACAATCATTGTAAATAATGTGCGATTGTTGCCCAGAGAATCGAATTTTTTCGTTAAGACATGGGTTCATGTCATAGTATGACAGAACCGCATCGATTTTTTGGCAAAGAGTTTCTTTATCTGACATTTTATTCTCCGAGTCTCGTTGATGCTTAGGTTCAAAATCTCCAACTAACACGTTGCGTGTTTTTAAAACCGCGCAGTGTATTCTGTTGGATGTATCTTTTACTTGAGATTCTAAGGATTGTCAAAATATTCTTCACAGCGGATTAAAAACGCCGATGGTTCTCTGTCATATCGTTGTTCTTGTACAATTTGCCTCTCGATTCGATCTTTGATCCGCTCTGCGCCGAAGATCTTTTTGATCAGTAAAAAATCGCTCCACTTCTCACGCTTGAGCATGCGCTCCATCCCCCGCTCTAAAAAAGCATTATTATCGATATCTAAAAAGTTTGGTTCGGGCTTGGGTTTGAATTGATACGGTTTTAAGTGAGCCGTACTGCGTTGTTTGGTTTCGATGCGCTTGCCACTTTGTATGGTATTTAAGTACATGCGCACATCGGCAGGGTTTTTAATGGAAAGATGATGACGAAAAAAGAACGATTCAATAGTGCGCCGCGGCTTTTGCACCATTTGTGCAAGAAATTGAAATGTCATGTTTGTTGTAAAAAGAAATACCGCATTAATACGTTATTATACGTGTTAATGCAGTATTATGCAATAAATAGAAAAACTCCCCACCGATGAATCGGTGAGGAGAAGATAACAGAACCTCTGTGCCTACTTTTCAAGCTTATTCAGCATTGCATCACAAAGTGCTTCAAGTTCCTTGATGAGCCGGATAACATTGTTGATGTTTTGCAACTGCTCTTGCACGTTGCATTTGCTGGCATCGCTATACTGCAGGGCATTGTATTGCTGACCGAACAGCACAGTCGTTTGCAACAATCTTTGAACTGCCATCGGCAAATCAATCCCATGCTGCCGACCCAAAAGGCTTGCCTCCTCGTTGTACCATAGATCAATAAGTCGGTATAAAAGATAAATATCGCGATTATCACTCCAGCGAGCAATATCATCGTAAAAACTCACAAGATCTCGGCTTAAGGCATTTGCCAATATCGCCTTGGTCTGAAAAAGTTTCTCTCTTATTTTTTGGCTCATATTCGTTTCTCCGCTTACATTAGACGTGCCTTGTTCTTATCGATTTCTACCGGTATTGCGTAGATTTCGGTTACGCCGTACCATTGGCTCAAAATCCCAAGAATCGGATAGATATCGTTTTCATAGACAATGCCGTTTTGCACCATCTTCTTGAACAACTTTAAGTAGTAATTGCAGATAGTCTCAAAGTTACGATCAACCCGACATATCGCATTAGATATTTCTTTTTCTACAATCTTATATCGCTCCTTAAGCTCAACAAAGTCTCGCGATTCTTTTAAGAACATAAGATTCATCAGTAGATTTCTAACTGGTTCGTTCATGTTTATTGCTCCCGTGGAGATTTAGGTTAAGGTTCATTCCCAACGAAGCGAGTTGCACGTGGCAACCGTTGCTTACGATTGGATGGTTACTTTACTTTCGATAGTATGCAATGTCAAATGAAGCGAATAATGGCTCAAAAAAACCGCGTATATACACGCGGTTATAAAAGATCATTCAAGGTCGTTTAGCAAAAGTGTATCGAGAAGATTGATAAAATTCTGCGATAGAACGATAAGGTGTCTGATGAGTCCGATTTTATCATGTAGAGATGTGGCTCGTTGGTTCAACTTTTTGAAATTTGTTGTAACCAAATCAAATCGATGAGTGAGTATTGAATACTGCGGCTCTCCAATCGATAAATACAAAGTCTTGATGTATCCGGGTGATAACTCCAAAAGATGCTCTGCGCTGCTGGGGCACTTTTCGGCTACATATGATGAATGCTGCTCTGTAAGGCATTGAGAAGTCTCAAATTGATTCTTGATCTCAACAAAAAAGTATCTCAGGCGAAGAACCTGATTTCTATAGTATGGATTCATTGTTGAACCTCGCTACTGCTAAAGTTTAAAGATCTTCGTACCATCGTAACTGTGCTCAATAAGCCAAAATTACGAATGGAACTCTTTTTACCTTTGCAGCGAAAATTTGTCAACGATCAAACAATTATGCTATGATGCAATGAATTGTAAAAGACAATGAAAAATCGATTCAACAGTAACGATCAAGAAACCGCCGACGATTACGGCACCGATTGGATAACGATTGCAACAGTAGTTTTTGGCATTGCCGCCGTGATGTATTTATTTTTCAACTCGTTCACCAAAACCGAATACTTTGAGGCGAATTTGAATAATCCCGCGATTGAAGCCGAAGCAGATATTACAGCGGAATAAGGTCGCGGGTTTTGAGCATTACACCTTGTTCTTCGAGAAAGCCGACGAGAAAGCGGAATATCTTTGTAAGCGTTTCGTCGGTGACGGTGACTTTTTGGCAATCGGCAAAGGCGGCGCGTTGGTAAAACGCCAATAGTTTTATTTCGGCGAATGTTACTTCAATGCCAACCGCGGGGCGTTGGGTAAGTGCGATCAATTCGCCGGTTGGTTGCCATTTGGCGGCGGTTGTGAATTTTTTGCCGGTGATTGCGCAATGGGTGAAAATCGGCAAGTAGCCGAACAGAGTAATAGTTTTTAATAAATAGATGACAATGGTATTCGCATCAGCAAGTTGTTGCGGAAGCTGACGAAGAAGCGAGAAGAACTCGGCATGATGCTGCTGTTCGCGAATGAGCGCGGTAGCGAGTTCGACATAAAAAAACACTTCGGGCGGAAAATCCGTTCGTTTTTCACCGAGCAGTTCGGCGCGGATCAGGCGTCCCATCCCGGTTTCTGATTTTGGTGGCAACTGCTCGATCTGTAACAAATGCAGCGGCTGCACCAATCCGCAGAGTTTTGCCTTTGGGCGACGAATCCCTTTGGCTACCAATACCAATCGTCCTTCGGTTTCGCTAAAAAAGGTGATGACCGCATCGTAATCGCTAAGCGGTTTTATTTGTAATACCACCGCATGTACGACTTCGGTTTTCACATCTGCATTTTAAATCTGGTGGAACAGACGTTTTCGAAGCGCCCATTCAATCGCGACAAAAGCCGCCACCGCTGAAAGTAATATCATAAAAAAGCCGTTGGTCACAACTATGTTCGAGCTCGTTGATTCGCCGAGCGCCGTTTCGATAAAGCTTTCTTCAATGCCCAATCCGGCGAGCATGTTGTTTGCCGCTGCGCGGACGGCATCTAAAAAGCGAGCAAAGAGAAAGATACTGAATATAAGTGCGATTGCAGTAACGAGCAAACCTTCGATCAAGTACGGCATGCGGATGAAGAAAAACCGCGCGCCCACCAGCCGCATAATCACCATTTCGCGATGATGGCGACGAATCGCCTCTGAGACGAAGTAAAGCACCAGCACAAAGCCGATGGCAAAAAAGAAGGTTTGCAAAGCGTAGATAAAGGTGCGGCTTGTTTCGAGCACGGTCATAACGCGCTGCGCCCGCGCCCGCTCTTCGGTGCTTTGTCGAAAGCGATTTTGGTCGACGGTCGTTTGCCATTGCTCTTCGAGCACGAACTGGGTAATTGTGGCAGCTCCTGCGGCGCCCGGTTGCGGGGTGATGCCGAACACGGTCGAAAGTGGATTCGCCAGTTGATAGCGTTCTAAAAAGCGGGTTTGCGCCGGGTATTGCTCTTTAAACATCATAAACGCTTCGTCTTTATCGAGCTTCCAGTAATCGCGGATCTCGCCGGTTTTCTTCTTTCGTTCGAGCGCCAACCGAAAAGCTTCTTCTTGAAACGAATCGGCGGAATTTTGCAAAAACACCGCAATATCGATTTTTTGTTGCACGTTGTCGATCACGCCACCGCTGACGGCAACGCCCAGCCCGGCGCAATGCATAAAAAAGAAAAGGAATGAAAGCGCCGCCCCCGAAAAAAAGAGATTAATGCGATTACGCCATGCTCCGGCTGCCGCATATGCAAAAACCCGTTTTATGCTCGTTACCCAATAGTTCATGATTTGTGGCTCAATTCGTTGTTATATCAAAAGATTATAGCAGATTTTTACAAGCGTTGCATTTGATTTTTTCGTTCGATTCGCGGATAGTGATGAAGTTTTATTTCTTTTTCATTTTTATGAAGTATATTCAAAGTTTTTTGGCAATGCTGATGATTGCCGTATTAGCCGCTCCGCTTGCCACTGCCGAGGCATTAACCGCCGAAGAGCGCAAAGCACAGGTTCAACAAGCCAAAGATGAGCGCAAAGAGGCGCGTCAAAACGTGAAAGACGCCAAGCAAGAATTGCGACAAGCCAAACAAGGCGTACGTCAGGCACGGGCTGATGTTTGGGTCGACAAGTGTATTGAAAAAGGTGGGCACACCGAAGAAGAATGCGCCGAGATGCGCAAAGATCTGCGAAAAAAAGTGGCAAAAGAACGCAAAGAGCAACGGATGATCTTTGTGAAGCAAATCGTTAAATCGAAAATGGATTGTGTGAATGACGAGCGTTTGACTACTCCGCAAGAGGTGCGCCAGTGTTTTCGCCAAAACGTAAAAGTGATGATGAAAGATCACATCGTCAAAAAGCGTGCAGTAAAAAAAGAATGCAAAGCAATGGATTTGGTGGGAGCCGCTTTGGTTGAATGCCGCTACCGTGGCATGAACAACAAACCGTTGGTCGATGACACGAGCAAGGCGGAAAAGGCTGTTGATGAAGCAAATACCGACGCAACCGAAGAAACAGATCAAAGCGCGAGCGATGATTCTGCCGAAAATACTACAACAGGAGAATCAACCGACGATGAAGAAACCGAAACCAGCTCAAGCGTGAGCATTAGCGGTAGCAGTAGCAACTCGACTTCTCAAACCACCAGCGCTGAAACAAACGATATGGCGACATTCGCCACTTGCGTAACCGATGCCGGCGCAACATTTTACGGGGTTGAATGGTGCCAACATTGCACAACCCAAAAAGCGTTATTCGGCGATAGCATCTCAGAAATCGATTATGTCGATTGCGACGAAGACGAAGAGACTTGCAAAGATAAAGAGATTACCGGTTACCCGACATGGATTTTTAGCGACGAATCACGCCGAATGGGCACACAGCAGCTTGAAACGATCGCCGAACAAACAAGTTGCAGCTTGCCGAATGATGAAGCGGCGGATCAAAGCAGCGCCCTATTCCCGAATACGGGTGGCAACCCGATGGCGGGCTACTGCGCATCGAAATCGACATGTGCCGAAATGGTTGATTGCAAAGAAGCGAAGTTTTTCTTAAGCAGCTGCGGCGTCAAGTCACTCGATCAAGATGGAGACGGAATTCCGTGCGAGAATATTTGCACCGAGTAAGACTTGATATAGTTTAAAAAAAGCGCCTCTGGTGAGGCGCTTTTTTGTTTTATGATGAATACGAAGATTGTCGCATGACATAGAATACTGCATTAAGACGGTAGATTACGTTTTAATGCAGTATTTTTATGGCAATGAACGGTTTTTTTTAAAAAATTTGTGGACGGAACTTGGAGTGTAGCAATCGTTTAAGCAGAGGTGTATTGCATACGCCCAAGTCAAAGTTCGCACAAACCACCATGTTCAATCTCACTGATAGTTTAGAGGCACCATCTTTCTGCCAAACATATCGCGCTGATCGATTTCCCAACCAGAGAAACATGTGGAACGGGTTGCCCTTATTTTTGGTTTATTGATGTCTGCAGAACCATAACAATTGTAAAATGTGGGGGGTACTCGCACCGGCGGAGGAAAGCTATGTTCCACCTAAAACAACTCAAGCATTGTTCATCATTATATATTTACATACTATTATAAATGTGTATAATATACTTATGAAAAACAAAGTAAATAAATACCTCCTCCATATTTCAGTCGCGCTAATCGGCGTCTTTTTCTTTCCACAATTGAGTCTTAGTGCGGCGTGTGGTCAGCAGATCGGTAATACGCCCAGTGGGTTTGGATCGGTGAGGAATTTTTTTGGTGGTGGCTCGATGACCTCGGTCGATTGTTCGGGAGATGAGGTAACGATCAGTGCGTCGATGGGTCAAAACCAGATCGTGTATCGGGGTGGGTTTTATTTAGATGGGAGTAGCTGGAGACAGATGCGGTTTGAAGGAGGAAGAGCATTGAGTGATAATCCGGCGTACAGACCATGGGCGAGTGGAGAATCTGCTGCGACGATAACGCCCAGTTCGGTGAGAGGGAATGGGTACTATATCTTTTTTGCCTGTACTTGGGCGAATCAGAAATGGAATTGCGGATGTGCGAATCGGCAGTGCTCCAAGCCGATGTGGCAGATCGGGCGGTATAGTAAAGTTGAAGAAGTTGAATATCCGACAGATAATAGCTCATCGTCGGGGACATATTCGCCAAATTGTATTCCTGCATTTCCTGGCGCTGAAGGCTGGGGACGATGCGTAACGGGAGGCCGAGGTGGACAAATCGTTTACGTTACAAACCTGAACGATTCGGGCCCGGGAAGCTGGCGGGCGGCTGCAACATTAAACAGACCTCGCATTATTATCTTTAAAACCGGCGGGACTATTCGACTAAGACCAAGAAAAGTGGATATTGCCCCCAATGCGACGATTTTTGGACAAACTGCCCCCGGAGACGGCATTCTTATTACCGGGGCCGTAACAGCGGTAGGAGAGAATGTGATCATAAGAGGAATGCGATTTCGCCCCGGTGATCCACCCAACGCCGAGGAGGCAGATGGCTGGGATGCTTTAAAAGTCCGCAATGATGACGTTATTATCGATCGTACCTCGATAGGATGGGGGTCTGATGGCGCATTGGATATCACGCAGAAATCGAACGGTGGTCCGGTGAACAATCTCACTGTCCAGTGGTCGATTATCAGCGAAACACTTAACTGCAGCAAGCATCCAAAGGGATGCCACAGCTATGCAACCCTTTGGGGCGATAACATGCGCAATACCACCCTTCATCATAACCTTTGGAATCATAATGGTGCGCGTAACCCGCTCGTAAAAGGTGATCACCGACAATTCGAGTTTATCAATAATGTTACAACCAGAAATCTTTCTTTAGGTTGGAACCCAAGTATGCTAAAAAGCGTCTCTAATGACGCCAAACAGGTAGGGCATGTGATTGGAAACTGGATTAAACCGTCGAAAGGGATTGCTATTGGAGATTCACCCTGGGGCAATAGATATCCGTCAAACAGCAAGATCTATATAAGTGGTAATGTTTCGGAATCAGGAAGAGCATCAGATGTTGTAATTGGGAACAAGGCATTTAATAATATTGTTTCCAACAAGCCGCTCTTCAGCCCGACAGGAGTTACCACTCAAAGTGCAAATCAAGCGCAGAGATTAGTGCTACAACATGCCGGAGCGACTGTTCCTCGTCGTGATGCTGCGGATAAACGAGCAGTAAATATTTCCTCTTTCCGGTTGATCGACTCTGTCTCCGAAGTCGGTGGTATTCCGAGGTTTGCCACAGGAAGTTACCCAACGGATTCGGATAAAGATGGAATCCCCAATAGCTGGGAAACAGCCAGAGGATTAAATCCAAACAATGCTGCGGATGCTACCCGACTTTCTCCGAACAAATATATGTGGATAGAAGAATATGCCAATTCACTCATCCAAATGCCATGAAGCTCCGAATAAGGGAGTATCTTAGCATACGCATATATCGCTTAACTAAATCGACTTACGTCATCTTAGGCGGTAACCATGTACTATTACGATGGTTGCTTGCGGCAAGAGTGCAGCCGAAAACGCGAAGAATGTAAAAGATTTGTAGAACAAACCTGAAATGTACCAATAGCTTGAGTAAAGGTGTATTGCTTACACCCAAGTCAAAGTTCGCAACAACCGTCATGTTCAATCTCGAAGATAGCTTACAACCACCATCTTTATGCCAAAAGTATCGCGCTGGTCGATTTCTCG
>CAZOZW010000010.1:9642-9935 GCA_964584385.1 uncultured Candidatus Peribacteria bacterium | reverse complement strand
GCCTCGAGATACTTGTAGACCGGGTTGCCCGTAATCTTATATTGAAGCTTGAGACAAAAATCACGATTGCAGAATACTTGAAACAACCGCTCCGGCGGAGTCAATAATAATCTTTACATGATAAGATTATTGCGAAACAAGTCATTTAATGGGCTCCGGCTCAAGGCCGGAGTGACACGTCAACGATTTTATGCGTTGCGCCTCATGATGACGTTTGCAATTGATAAATCCTAAATCGTAAATCCCCTAATTCCGATAGAAAAGTGATTTGCAATCATTTTCTACACAGCAAA
>CAZOZW010000010.1:8913-9632 GCA_964584385.1 uncultured Candidatus Peribacteria bacterium | reverse complement strand
GCGATTCTTACCTCTTATCTCATATCCCTTATCTCTTATCCACCAACGCATAAGAGTACAGAGCCACAATCAACCCCTGTCACAGAAAACAAACCCTACAACGAATTATCCATCACCGCGCCGGTATCGGCGCTGGTAACAAAGCGGCAATAGCGCCCGAGCCAGCCTTTTTCTACCTTTGGCGAAAATGGTGGGATCTTCTTCATCCGCTCGGCGATCTCTGCATCGCTCAGTTTTACATTCATGCTCCGCTCATGCGCACAGATCTCGATGATGTCGCCGGTTTCGACGATAGCAAACGGGCCGCCTGCTGCCGCTTCGGGAGCGATGTGCCCAATACAAAGCCCGCGGGTAGCACCCGAGAACCGTCCATCGGTAATAAGTGCTGCTTTTATACCGCGACCCTTTATCGCCGAAGTCGGCGCGAGCATTTCTTGCATGCCGGGGCCGCCTTTGGGGCCTTCGTACTTTAAAACAACTACATCGCCGTCGATCACATCTCCTTGTAAAATACCTTCGAGCGCTTCTTCTTGCGAGTGAAATACTTTTGCCGTTCCGGTAAAAGTCATCATATCGGCGTCGACCCCGGCGGTTTTTACTACCGAACCTTTCGGGGCGATGTTGCCGAAGAGCACGGCTAATCCGCCTTCGGTCGAAAATACATCATCGCCGGTTCGAATAATATCGCCGTCGGCATCGGGCGAGTTTTCGATGTAATC
>CAZOZW010000010.1:0-8897 GCA_964584385.1 uncultured Candidatus Peribacteria bacterium | reverse complement strand
GATTGCCGCAATGCCGCCGAGCCGATGCACATCTTCAACGTGCACATCGGGGCGACTGGGCGAAACCTTACACACATTCGGCGTGATCTTCGAGAGCTCGTTCAACCGTTCAAGATCATACGTGATTCCCGCTTCGTGCGCTAAAGCAAGCGTGTGAAGAACGGTGTTGGTCGAACCACCCATCGCCAGATCGAGGATGAAGGCATTGTCGATCGACTCACGCGGACGAATATTGTTTTCTACCACCTGCGGCAGCACTTCGGCGGCGCGGTCGAATAGTGCGATGCGTTCGGGGTTTACTTCCCATTTCTGGGTTTCGGGGTCGGTCCAGCGGGCGGCGGGTATCGACCCGTTACCAGGCAGCGCCAAGCCGATTGCCTCTGCCAAACAGTTCATTGAATTTGCGGTGAACATTCCCGAACAACTGCCGCAGGTTCGACAAGATTGCCCGGCGATCTGCTCAAGCCTGGCATCACTGATCTTGCCAGCGGCATTTGCCCCCACCCCTTCGAACACGGTTACCAAATCCGATTTTTCTTTCCCCGAAAGCATTGGTCCGCCAGAGATGTAGACCGATGGAATATTGAGCCGCGCCATGGCGTTGAGCATCGCCGGTACGATTTTATCGCAATTACCAATGCCAATCCAGCCGTCGCAGGGGTGGGCACCCACTACCGTTTCGATCTGATCGGTGATCAGCTCGCGGCTGGGCAACGAATACTTCATACCAAAATGCCCCATCGCAATGCCATCATCAACCGCTCCGCCAATATTGCAATACCAAACATTATACCCCTGTTTTTTTAAATTCTCTGCTAATCGATGCCCAAGGGCTTCAAGGTGGGCGTGCCCCGGAATATGCGTTGAATACGAGTTGACGACAGTGAGGAACTTCTTTTTGCGGTCAGAGATCTTATCGATTACACCTGCTGCCATCATCAACGACGCTGCCGGCAACATGTGTGCGCCGCGCGCCACAACCCGGCTCCCCTCTTGTTCGATTTTGGCAAAGCCTTCATTTATTGGTGGATGCATGGTGAGTGGGGATATATCACCAACCAATATGCCAAAAAATCTTCTGAAAATCACAAGTTTTTTTATAGCAATACTGCATTAATACGTAGAGGTACGTATTAATGCAGTATTCGGTGAAGAATCAGTTATCAGAAATCAACTATCAACAATCAAATAACAGTTAACAAAAAAACAGGGCTCAGTTATCAATCATCAGCCACCAGAAAGCAGCCATCAATCAAAAAGGTGTTATGAATCAACGCAAGAGCAGGCGTGCGTACGAATGGCGGTGTGGACACCTGCTCTTAATTGCAGGAATGTAAAAGAATCACCTAGAGAAACAGGTATTAGCTATCTACCAGAAAATAACAATCATTCAACAGACGAGGATCGATTACGATACGCGTTCTCGCAAAGCGAATAACAAAATACTAAAAATGAAACACGAATTACCAAAATCTGATAACTGAAAAGAGGATGCTCTCACATCCTCTTTTAATGTGTTGCGAAGATAATATTATTCGCCGTATGTCGAAACCTCGATCGATTCGATCATAACATCTTCTAACGGTTTATCACGCGCATCTTTGCGTACTGCGGCAATCTCGTCAACGGTATCCATTCCTTCGTAGACCTGACCAAATACCGAGTGCTTGCTCGAAAGCGGCTCTACGTTAAAGTCGAGAAAGGTATTATCGGCTTGGTTGATGAAGAATTGCGATCCGTTCGTGTTCGGCCCCGAGTTTGCCATAGAGATCGATCCGCGGATGTTACTGAGATTTTCGTTGAATTCATCATCGAATTTATCACCCCAAATACTTTCGCCGCCAATTCCCAAGCCTTGCGGGTCGCCGCCTTGCACCATAAAACCACTAATCACCCGGTGAAAGATAATATCGTCGTAATAGCCGTTTTGGGCATGAGTGGTGAAGTTTTCAACTGTTTTGGGTACGAACTGCGGAAAGAATCGAATAGAGAATGAACCCATATTCGTATTTACCGTAGCCACCAAATCACCGTCGGTTGGCATGGCGGTTTGGTCGAAATCATCGTCGGCTGAAGTCGCATCTGCATCTGCAGATTGTGATTGTGGAACGATCTCGTTGGGATTGGTATCTGCTGTATTGGTAGCAGAAGTATCATTTTGTTCGGTTTGAGTACCAGCTTCGTTATCGTTGGTAGGTTCTGGCGTATTCATATCGCAGGCTGAAAAAAGAAAAAGTGAGCAAAACAAGAAATAGGTCATAGGTTTTTTCATAAAATGGAAATATAAAAACAAACTGAATTGATTTTAATCAAAATGATAAAACAGTCAACAGAATCTGGTCGGCAAACGGAAAACAGGTATCAGCTAACAGATACCGGCTATTGGGCATTGATGAAGGCATTGCGAATACGAAGCATTCACTAAATTGAGTTCTTAGTGGTTGGTTTTTGGTTTTTTGATGTTAGTAAACCATTTTTTTGTTATTACTAGGTAGTGTTGACATATGTGCTTTTCGATCTGAGATTCTCAGATTCGTTGCGAAAAATTTTGAGTTCGACGATTAAATGCCGAAGTATTTTTTTAGGAGAAGTCGGAATTTTGGAGTTGAATATGTGGATTTATGGCGGAAATTGACATATGTCAACAGTGCCTAACTACTAGGCTAATGATAGGTGACAACTGTTTGCTGCTATTCGACCAGTGATAGTTGATGGTTGATAACCGATGGCTGCTATCTGATCCACGTGCCCGTTTGATTCCCCTCAAGCGCATTCTTGAGCGCATCTTTTTGAAAGAAATCGAACACGAAGATCGGGAGATTGCGATCCTCAGCCATGGTAAAAGCGGTTGCATCCATTACTTGTAGATCTTTCTCGATCGCTTGATCGAACGTAAGCCGATCGAATCGCTCGGCATTTGGATTCGTTTTCGGATCGGCGGAATAGACGCCATCGACCTTGGTGGCTTTAAACACCGCATCGGCTTGCAATTCGAGCGCGCGGAGTACCGCAGCAGAATCGGTGGTAAAAAATGGTGCGCCCGTGCCGCCGGCAAGCAAAGCTATTGCTCCCGACTCCAGGGCGGCATCTTCATCGGCTATTGAATGAAGTTTACTTAAAAACGGGTATTGATGCGCCGAAAACACTTCGGCAGGAATATCGTTTTGCTCGAGCATCCGTTTGGCGACCGCGGCATTCAGAACAGTTGCGCCAATGCCGATCGCATCGCTTTCGGCTTGATGAAAATCAAATTCTTTACTGTCGCGTCCACGCCAGATATTGCCGCCACCAAGTACAATCGCAATTTGGGTTTGCGATGACTTACGCGCTTTTTTGAGCTCATCGACAAAATACAAGGCGTCTTCGTGGTTAAAACCACTGCTGCCGAACACCTCACCTGAAAGTTTTAGAATGATCCGCTTCATGTTCATGAGAATAATCGACGCATATAGTAGCGAAAAATCCACAGAAAAAAACACTTTTTCTTTTTAGCACGGTTTGTAATAATGAATGTTGAAAATTTTTCTTTTCTCCCAATACATGAAAAAGTGGTTACTTATGACCCTTACACTGGTTGCATTCGCAGGTTGCAATCTCTCCGAAGAAGGTGGTAACGGCGGCCCCGCCCCCGACCCCGAAAACCCGCAAGCGATGTTCGATGAGCTCTATCCGCAGCATCTTGAGGCATGGGCAGATACCATCACCGAACAGTTTCCCGAGTTCGAATCGTACGATGTGAGCGAAACCGAACTCACGGTTGATGGAACCGCAAACCTGATCGATATCAGTTCTACGGGCATGTTCACCCTCGCCATAAACGGACGAACCGACCGCAGCGAACCAGAAAACCCGGTAGCTCAAGCAGAAATGGAATTCAATGGTGAGATGGAAGGCGAACAAGAAGGAACAGTGCGCGCCAGAGTTGAAATGCGCATGGTGAATCAAATGATCTACGCCTCGCTTCGCACACTCGATGTCGAGATCCCACAAGTACCGGTCTCACAATTCATGGTGAATATCGAACCGTTGATCGGTAATTGGTTCGGTGACAATCTTGCAAGAATGCGTGAGTTCCCCGGTGCCGAAGGCAATATCGATAATATTCTTGAAGGGCAATGGCTCAACGCACAAGAGCTAAAAACCGGTATGCGCGATATAATCGCCGATGCCACGATCTTTGAGATGGAAGAAGGTTTGCCGTCAGACGGCGACTTCTATGTCTTTCGTGTCAGCGTCAATAAAGATGAACTGATTCGAACCGCTGTAGCGTTCTCGGAGTTGGCACAGGCATCTGAAAGTCAGGTTGACCAGTACGAAGCCGATTTACGCGAAGACCTTGAAAGGGTTGAGATCGGCGGTATTCTGTCGATTCATGGCGATGAGCCAAAATATTTCAAATTCGACGGTGAGCTGGTAAACAGCGAGGCTACCGATCAAAATGCGAAGATTATGGCAACCGTACTCGAAAACGAAAAATCGATCGAGATCATGCCAGAAAATGCCGATCATACAAAAATGACCGTTACATCGACCGGCAACACTCATCAATTCTCGTTGATGGTGGGCGAAAACGAGGACGAGAACATCACGATTGTCGATGGTGAAAAATCAGACTCTGAGATAACAATGAATATGTACGCCGGTATCGAAGAAGGTGAAGAGCCACAAGCGGTACTTCAACTCGAAAAGAGTGGTGCACAATGGACGGGAACCATAACCAGCAGTCAAAACCCCGATGTGGTGATTTTCATCGAGTCGCTCAGCTTTAACGAATCGAGCTTCGATATGAGCGCCCTGGTAAAAGATGGCGAAGAAGAACTCGTAACCCTGAATGTTAGTTACGACATGCAAGAAGCAAGCAATGTTGAAGTAGAAGCACCCGAAGAATACGAGCCATTCGGCGAACTGATGACAACATTCATGGGCGGAATGATGATGGGAGTTCCCGGAGGCGGTGGAATGCAATTCGAAGATGAGATGCCGATGGAAGGCGATCCGTTTGGCGCAAGCACCGATGGCATGTCGCCACCGGTGCCGATGGAACTCGACATCGATGAACTGAATGAGATGATGGAAGGCATGGAGATGGAAGGTGGTGAGATCAACCCAGCTCAGCTCGAAGAGATGATCAACGGCTTACAGCAAGAAATTGATGCCGCTGCCGCGGCTGAAGCCGAAATCGATGCAGAACTCCAAGAATAAGGTATTGCTCGATATATATAAAAAAAGCCGATCATTTGATCGGCTTTTTTCGTACCGTATTGCTTCTACGGTAGGTTTTTAGGAAATCGATTGACAGACAGATGCAACTGCGGCATTATGCGTGGGAATTTTTCTCTTTTCTTGTTAACCAGTGCTGGCAATACGATTTCAAAGGACAGGACGCAAAAAAGCACCATTTTACTGGCTCGTGGTAGCCGAAAAAAGCAAACCCGTACAAGGGCGTTTTCTTGAGCGACTCGGGTATTACAATCCACTTTCAAAGAACAAAGATACCGTTTTCAATACCGAGCGTATCGAGCATTGGATCAGCCAAGGAGCAACTCCCAGCCAAACCGTTGCACGACTTTGCGTTAAACAAGGAATCTCATCTGCCGAAAAGTTTATTAAAGACCGTCAGCAAAAAACGAGTAAAGCCGATTTAGAAGCTGCCGAAAAAGCAAAACAAGCCGAAGAGGATGCAAAGAAAGCAGCCGAAGAAGCGGCAGCAGCGAAAAAAGCTGAAAAAGCAGCTGAAGCAGCAAAAGCCGAGGAAAATGCAGCAGAAGCTGCAACAGAACCAGCGGCCGAAGGTGAAGAGAAAGCAGAAGAAAAACCGGCAGAAGAGCCAAAAGCCGAAGCACCCGAAGACGAACCAAAGGCTTAAGTCTCTCTTGTCCCTTCCTATTTCACAATCCGATGACAACGACACACCCCGATCAGGAATTTATCTCCTACGTCGTTAAGGCCATGGTCGAACATCCCGATGATGTTTCGGTTAAACGTACGGTCGACGACCTTGGTATATTACTAGAACTCTCTGTTAACCCCGAAGATACCGGAAAAGTAATCGGTAAAGGCGGGCAAACCATTAAATCACTCCGCATCTTACTGCGCGTGATCGGTGCAAAAGATAACGGCAATCGTGTCAATCTGCGACTGATCGATTCACAATAATTTTTACTCCCTCCCATGAATGACGAAGGCAGCATTATCGGTGTTAACGAATCCGGTTATAATGTATTAGAGCTTATCAACTTGGCAGTCGCTCTCGGAATCTTGGTGGCAGGAGCCTTGTCGATCATTTACATCTTCGTGGGTGGCATTTCGTTCATCACCAGTGGCGGCGATGAAGGCAAAATCCAGCAAGCGGTTGGCACTATTCGCTATGCGATCATCGGCTTGATCATCACAATATTTGCAGTAACGATCATCGCGATCATCGGCAGTATCTTTAATTTCGACCTCACTTCTTACATCCGCTGGGATCGAATGACCGAGATCATCTCGGGTTTGATCGATAGGATTTCCGGCGCCGAAACCGGCATCGGAAACGATGATAATAACGTATTGTAGCGCAAAACCGTAGCGCAACTCTGCTAAGCTGAACGCAAAATGAATGCAACAAACGAACTTCCGGATGCAGTTTTTACCGGCTCATTAACCGAAGCCGCAACTTTTGGCATTGCAATCGTCATTATTATAGCCGGACTGCTTTCGGTGTTTTATATTTTTTATGGAGGCATCAGCTTTATTCTTTCACGCGGCGATGAAGCCGCTGTTGAAAAATCTCTGAGCACCGTGCGTCAGGCGGTTATCGGTCTCTTGGTAACCATCATCGCCGTCACGTTGGTTGGAATCGTCGGCGCAGTGTTCAATGTTGAGATTCTCGGCAACCTACGCTGGGGGGACGTTGTTGAACAGATTCAAAGTTTTTTAAATAACTTCGAAGGTCAGGGTCAAGACGCGCAACCCAATAATGGCTTACTCGATGATCAAGACACCGAAGCTTCGCCAGAAGACGATGAAGAGTTTATAACCTTGTAATAATCCGTTTACCGAAAGATTGCCGTTAAAGCGGCCGGTCGCCAGAAATATGACAAGTGTCACTTATTACGGCAGCGCTTTTTTTGTGGAGCATCTGCTTGCTCACCTAAAAATACTGCATTAAAACGTGCGATTCAGTCTTAATGCAGTATTCGCTGTTCATATGAAAGAGGAGTAAAATCACTTTTAATACAGCAAAAAGCCGCCAAGACGAGCACCGCATAAAAAAAACCCAAAGCCGATAGAAAGGTTGTTCGGCGATTGATACTAGCTGTAAACACCTTTAAGATGATGTATTTGTTGCTCATTAATATAAAAAAGAAGACTTTTCTTTTGTGCGTCTTCCGTGTAAAGTATGCTCACTATGAAATTGCTAACCAAACGGATCGGCATACTAGGATACGGTGTTGAAGGCAAATCTCTCGCAAAGTTCCTCGAAAGCCGTCGCGTTCGCGACCTAAAGATCTACGACGAAAAAAACTCCGACTTTCCCGATTTCACCGAGATCGGCGACCGCGATGTGGTCATCCGCTCACCGGGTGTAAGCCCGCATCACGATGCTTTGCAGAACTTTCGTGGTAAAGTTATGAGTGGCGCTGAGCTGTTTCTGCAACTCTGCCCAACCAAAAAAGTTATCGGAATAACCGGCACCAAAGGAAAAGGCACCGCCTCAACCATGGTGTATCGTATATTCGAAGAGGCGAACGACACCACTTATTTAGTGGGGAATATCGGTACGCCGTTCTTCGATGAATTACCGAACATGCGCACCCGCGATGTGGTGGTGGCAGAGCTGAGCAGTTTTCAACTGTGGGATTGCCAGCAATCGCCGCAAATCGCTGTTATGCTACGCATCAGCCCCGATCACCTGGAACGACACCTCGATTTCGATGAATACATCAGTGCAAAAAAGAACATTTTCTTGCATCAAAAATCTGGCGGAAGAGTGGTTTACTGCGCCGACTGCGAAACCGTTTGCGAAGCTGTTTCTGAGCTCGATGATGAGACTCTGTTCCCGTATTCGATGAAAAAAGAGCTCGAAAAGGGCGCCTTTTTACGGGGTGATGAGATCGTCTGGCGCAACGAAGAGGGTGAAGAAGAAGTGGTTGCAACTAAAGAAGATGTAAAATTGCGCGGCGAGTTCAACCTCGAGAACGTTCTTGCGGCGATTGCCGCCAGCAAACTGTTAAATGTTCGAACCATCCCCGCCCATACCGCCATCCAAAAGTTTACCGGCTTGCCGTATCGCATGCAGCTGGTGGCTATTTCTCGCAATGGTATTCAATTCTGGAACGATTCACTCGCTACCACCCCAAGTGCCACATCAGCCGGCCTTTCGACTTTTGACGAACCGGTGATTTTAATCGCCGGCGGTTTTAGTAAAAACACCGATTACGCCCCCTTGGGCAAAACGATTGCCGACCACAAGCATATTAAAAAGGTAATGCTGATCGGTAACACCGGGCCAGAGATCGAAACAGCGATCAAGAAGAACGGCGGCAAGGTTGAGATCGAGTTTGCCAAAGATTTTGCCGATATCTTCAAGAAACTCAAATCAGATCTGAAAGATGGCGATAATATTCTCCTCTCCCCTGCTTCGAGCAGTTTTGATATGTTCAAGAACGAATTCGACCGCGCCGAAAAGTTCAATGCGGCAGTGAATGAGTTTTTGAAAGAACTATAAGACCTCCTGTCTTGTAGCGAATCTACGACTTACACCTGATGAAAAATTGTTTGTTTTTCGGTGACAATGATGAGGTACTGTTGACATATGTGCTTTTCGATCAGAGATCCTCAGATTCCTTGCGAAAGATTTTGAGTTCGACGATTCCATGCCGAAGTATTTTTTTAGGAAGAAGTCGGTATTTTGG
>CAZOZW010000009.1:35628-45792 GCA_964584385.1 uncultured Candidatus Peribacteria bacterium | reverse complement strand
TGGAGTTGAATATGTGGATTTATGGCGGAAATTGACATATGTCAACAGTGCCTAATATCTACGAGCTGATTTCGCTTTGCCTCATTGCATTTAAGGGGTCCCGGTATTTTCTCACTCACTCTCTTCTTACCGAGAAAAACCGGGGGAGCGCTCTTGGCGAGTTTGTGTGTTTTTTGATTATTTGTCACAGATGAATATCGTCAGTCACCTTTGTTGCACTTGAGTTCCCCGTCGACTTTGCTTTTTTGGGCAAATCAGCTTACCCTTGCGATGTTCCTTTTCTTCTTTGGTTATGATCGAAAGCATTACTGCAAAGAACTACTTGTTGCTCGAAAATGCCGAAATCGATTTTAAAAAAGGTTTTTCGGTAATCACCGGCGAAACCGGGGCAGGGAAGTCGATCATCATTGGGGCGTTGGGACTTATTATCGGTAATCGCGCAGATAAAAAGGTATTTCGAGATCCGCAGAAAAAGTGTGTGCTCGAAGCTGCCTTTATACCCCCGGGGGGTATATTAGATGAAGAATTCGAAAAATCTCAGATCGAACCGGAATACCCGATCATCATGCGGCGGGTATTGCAGCCCAATGGCAAATCGCGGATGTTCGTTAATGAATCGCCGGTTTCGCTCGAAACGGCACGCAATTTTGGGGCAAAACTGATCGATATTCATTCGCAGCATCAGAATCTCTTATTAAAAGATGCTACTTTTCGGCTGAATGTAGTGGATGCGTTTGCACAGAATCAACCATTATATAGTGAATACAAATCATTATTCTTGAGCTACAAGCAAGTGGTTATCGAGTTTGCCGCCTTAGAAGCTGCCTTGCAAGAGGCAAAGCAAAAGGCCGATTATAACCAATTTTTGTTCGATCAGCTCGAAGCCGCCGAACTCGATGATAAAGACGAGATCGAAAAATTAGAAGAGGTGGTTGAAACGCAGAGTCATGCCGAAGAAATTAAGGCCGATTTGAATGCAGCGAGTGAAGCATTACAAAACGATGGCTCGGGTGCGGGCTTACGAATTAACATTGCGCTGAAGCACGTAAAACATGCTGCTGCTCATTCGGCTTCTGCGAAAGAGCAACTCAAGCGATTAGAATCGGCATTGATCGAAGTTGATGATATTGCCGCCGAAATCGCCGATATCGATTCAAGCATTGAACATGATGCGGGTCGGCTAAAAGCGGCGAGTGAGCGGCTGGGCACATTGCTCGATTTGCAAAAGCGGCACCATGTACAAACACTCGCCGAATTAATCGCTGTACGTGAGCAACTGGGTGAAGAACTACAGCAAAGCATTGAGGGCGATGAGCAACTAGAGAAACTCGGTCACAAAAAGTTAGAACTCCAAAAGCAAGTTTTTGCAAAAGCAAAAGAGCTTTCGGCGAGCCGCAGGGGGGTTGCAAAAAAAATGGCGCAAACGGTGCTTGACGGTTTTGGGCAACTCGGTATGAGCAAAGCGCGATTTTCAATCGAACTTGACCAATTGGCAGAACCGACCGAAAGCGGTATCGATAAAGTACGGTTTTTATTTGCGGCGAATGTTGGTGGTGAGCTGCAACCGGCCGAAAAGGCGGCTTCGGGCGGTGAGCTCTCGCGCTTGATGCTGATCTTAAAATCGCAATTGGCGCTCGGTGGTAAATTGCCAACGATCATCTTCGATGAGATCGACACCGGAATTAGCGGGCAGGTGGCCGAACAAGCCGGTGAGATTATGCGAAATATGGGCAAAAATATGCAGGTAATCGCCATTTCGCATCTGCCGCAAGTGGCGGCGCGGGCGGAGCATCATTACACGGTCGAAAAAACCCACGGTGAAAATGCAACAACCGTGGTGATGCAAAAACTCAGCGCTGCCGAAAGACCAACAGCTCTGGCAAAATTGCTCAGTGGAAAACAAGTAACAAAGGCAGCGGTTGAGCATGCCGAGCAGCTATTAGGTAGTTGAGTGTTTTTTCGTGGGAGCAAGTATTCTCGGCGAAGCCTCCTCTTTCGGGTAAAGCGAAATTGAGGGGCTCTGCCGTTTTAAGAGGTGCAGCCATGAGAAAGATGTGGAGCAGGGAGTCTGCTCTTGTTCGGCGCGTTATTGTTATAGAAATGAAATAGTCAGCGAGGTTTTGAACGCAACTTATTCAGCAGGTGTTCCCGTTGGAATCTGCCCGAGTAACACATCGCCTTGTTCTTTGATCTTTTTGCCCAATCCTTGGGTCGATGAGTCGTCGTTAAAAGCTTGCCCGGCTAAGTCTTTCGCTTCGTTCACCAGTTGCTCTAAGCGGGTGTAGTCGTTACTCAAGCCGGCTTCGTAGGCGAAAACGAGTTTTTGAAAACCGAGTGATATTTTATGGGCGGCTTTTACTATCCCCTCATCGGGTTTTTGTTGCAGGGCTTGAGTGGTTGAAGCAACCGCGGTGTCGGCATGGGTTTTAGCAGAGGCTAAATCGTTATTCGATAGATCGACGAGTAGGCTGATCAGGCTTGATTCTGAGATTCGTAGTAATTTTTGCACATCGCCGCCGCGTTCTAGAATCAACAATTTATAAATAATGTCGGCGGTTTCGGCGCGGGTGAGCTGCTTATTCGGTTCTAAATTGCCATTGCCTTGCGGCGAAATAATGCCGATGGTGCGGGCGAAGCTTAAATGTGGCAAGTACCATTGTCCAGCTTCGGTATCGGGCGAGAGTTTGCCGGCGCCGGCGTGCTTGGTGATGTCTTTATTGAAGCTCTGCAACAACATCTTAATAAATTCGGCTTTGCTGACCTGGCGATTTGGTTGAAACTCGCCGGTGTCGCCGTAGCCTTTTACAATCGTTAATTCTTTTGCTTTGGCGGTGAATGGGGCAAACCAAGCATCTGTCGTAACATCTACAAAAGGGGGTTCGGTTGTTGCCGATTCGTCTACCTCTACTTTGGCGCTATTTAGCAGCATTTTTACCGCTTCGGCTCGGGTGACCGGGTTTTGCGGGCCAAAGGTGCCGTCTTGGTAACCGTTGACGATCTCTAGGTTTTTAAGAGAGATGATCGCCGCGTATTGCGGATGGCTTTCGGGGACATCGGAGAAGTTTGCGAAAGCGCTGATCGGGGCAGCAGAAATTAGTAAGCCAACCAAAACAATTAAGCTCTTTTTCATATGTAAGGATAAACGTGATATAGATTCAAAGTTCACGATAGCAAAAAACAAAAAAATAATAAATGTTTGAAAATACTCTTTTTTATTTACCGACATAATACAATCGAATATGCCCGATGGTAGCGCCATTGTTATTTTGAGATTTTAGCTTTACCCGAATCAATGCACCGCTACCGGGAATAAACGTGGGAGTGCCAGCAAACGTAATATCGTAATTGCGCCAGCTGTTGCCGGTAATGGTGCTTAATAAATCGTTTGCACCGGCGAGAGCGACTTCGCTTTTGAGCGAATCTTCCATACTTATATTCACACTGTTTTGTGCGGCATCGAACGAGTCGGTGCGAATATTGACCTGAATCGGCGCGGCTTGCCAGCCGACAAAGTCATCGGGAATTTGAAACGGGATGTATAAGTCGATGTCTTGTAATGAACCTGATTGGGAGGTGGCGGTGTAGTAGCGCTCGTTATCGGCTTCGTCGTAGCCCATGGTTAAAGTGATGGCATTATCGGATCCATCTTCGTGAATCGAGATATTCTCGACTTCGGGGGAGAGCAAAATGGTCTTATTGCGATCTTTGAATGCCGAATAATCAAGGTTTTGTATTGAGTTGTTATCGCCATCGATTGTTTTATTCGTAAGTGTTTGCGTGTTGTCGGTGCCTACTACTGTGGTGTCGGCATCATCAAAAGTAACCGTGCGATCGGCGGTTAGTCCGTTGCTTGAAATAATTACGCTATTGCCGCTGGAGTTAATCTCGAAGGTTGTTTGCGTGGTGCCAGAATCGGTGTTTTGCGGATGGTTAGTAGTAAAGGCGGTGCCGAAATCAATCCCGTTGATCAATCCCGTTACGGTTAAGTCACCGTCAATATTCACATCATCGTTAAACACAAACATCGACGTTGCCGGGCGATACGCCAAATAGACACCGAGTGAATTGCCGAATTGAAGTTGAATCTCACCTGCTCCCGCGTTTTCGATCGTGGCGTCGGCATCGAGCACAAAGGTTTCGCGAAAGGTTTGTTCGGCATTGATCGCTGCTGAGGCATATGGGCTTATACCAAGGGCGTTGCGGTCGATGCTATCGTTACCGTTGTCTTTTGTGGGGTCAAGCAGTTGGTACTCGGTGTTTATCGCGGCAACCGGTTTTACCTCGATTTGCAAGAAAAGTGGGGTGCTCATATCAAAATTCGGGAGAGGTGTACTTTTACCGAGTTCGACCGAAAAACTGCCGAATTGACCGGGGCTTACCACATGAGTTTCTTGCCAGGCGGCATAATTAGGCCTGCCGGTGTCAATCAGTCCGTTTTCGTCGGTATCGAGCGAAACGAAGTTGCTGCTTGTCCACAATGAAAAACGAAAGTTTTGCGGCGATTGTATCGGCTGTCGGTCGGCATCGAGGAGTTGCCCTGTGTAGATCAGTGGCGGAGCGGCTTTGATCGGATCAATAATTATTGATAGCGAAATGAAAACGGCGACACCTATCAACCAAAAAGTGTTCATTTTGGTGAGCCAACGGTGAAAAAAAGCTTTTCTCATTTATCATTCTGATGCTTGGCAAAGATGCGAATTCGAACCTTTGGAAAATCTCTGCACAAAAATATCGCATCATTATAACGGTACTTTTGTTTTATTTCCAGTGCCAGTAATTTTTTCTTCTGAAAAACATAAAGCAGATGATTCCCAGCGATAGCGTAATGCTGATCAAAATATAAAAGCTTTTGATCTCGTCGCTGGTATCGGCGCTGATCATCTGGTAATATGTTGGGGTGCCCATCGGTAATAAGTGAAGGATGAATCGTTGTGTGAACTGCTGTTCGACGATAACATTTTGTACAATGGTATTTGTGGTGCCGGTGATCTCGGCACTAAGGGCGGTGCGCAATAATGCCTTTGGCAGTTCAACCATAAAATCACCATCGTTATTCGATGTGGTTTGCACGTTGTATTCGTTGTTTGCACCAAAAATGCTTGCCATTCGGCTGTTCGCATCTGTGTCGCCGATAATCGTCAGCCGAATATTAAGGGCGGTATTGGGCACTGTTCTTCCGGCGAGTTGATTACCGATTATCGTGATTGATTCTTCTTCCTCATCAGCTACCGAAATCTTGTTCGCATTTGTGATCTCAAGTGGTGTTTCAGTGTTTTCGATCTCGAACACCTGCTTCCACACCGCTTGTGTTTCATCGCCCGCGTATTCGATAATCTTGTATTCGTAAATACCATTCGGAAGATCAACATCTTCTTGCAGCAAACGATAGCGGTTGTTCTCATCTGGTGCTATGCTCCGCTGATGGACGATTCTGCCATCTTTGATAATCACAAAATGATGTGGGTTAGTATTCTTGAGCGTGCCGGTAAGGACGGGCGGCGCGAAGAATCTCGCTTTTGAAGCGGTTCTTTTTTCAATCTCCTGTGCTCGCTCGTATGCTTGTTGCTCTAGCAATCGTTCGATCAATCGTTGTCTGATCCTTTCGAACAGTCGTATTCGTGTTTCGCGTGAGAGTAATTCATCTTCTTTAAAAATCATGAACACATCTCGTTGATCGGCGTCGGGCTCGGGCGAAGTTGTCGGTTGATCCGCATCGATAAGCTCTTCTCTTACCGATTCTGAAGAAGGAATTCCTAAGTGTTGAAAGATCATCTGCTCTTTTTCACGTTTTTGCCTGAGTCGCTCTGCCATCGATTCGCGTTGCTGCTGCTGCGCTGTTTGATCTTCATCTGTTCGGTTTGGCTGATTTGCCGCTACTTCGTTTTGCGTTGGTGCATTCGCACGATTTTGGTTATTACCGGTTTCTCTCTGCGGGCTTGGTACTTCATCTGCTTGATTCGGGGTTTCTTGGTTTTGCGATGATGGCTGGTCTGCTTCTGTATTCGATGGCTTAGGGGTTTGTTGTTGGGGCGATTCATTCTCGGCGGCATCTTGCTGATCTGTTTGTCGATCAGGCTGTTCGCTATTATCATTTGTTTCTGTACTTGTTTGATTACTCGAATCGCTATTTGCCGAACCACTCGTTCCGCCACCTCCACCACCACTTCGGCGACTTCCGCCGCTGTAATTGATGCAGGCTTCTGTAATCAGAGTGCGGCAATTATTCAAACACTGTATTTGTCCGCTGTCGTACCCTAGGCTTTTGCAAGTTACTGCTGTACCATCGCAGGCTTCACCAGGTTCTACGAAATTGTTCCCGCAAATCGGCGTGGGGATGAGTTCGCTATGAACCACTTGCAAAGAGCCGGTTAATGAGTAGTCTTGCGACTCGGCATGATTCCCGGCAGCGGTGGCTTCGCCCTGTTCTAAAATATAATCATTCGACTCAAGTGCGGCAAAAGCACTACTCATCATTAAAGAACAGAATAATCCGATGAATCCGAAAAGAAGCATCCGCCGTTTGTTTTGTGTTTTTGTGAACATTTACTGTTGGTTTTTTCGTGTGATTATTTAATTATACAATATAATACATAATCAGTAAATACATTAGATTAACACTAAATAATTGGTATTATCGTTTATTAAACATAATGATAACTCATATCAAGTGCTTGAAAAAATTCTGATAATCTGCCATAATGAGAGGGAACCAAAAAAACTAAAAACGAAATTTTTCTTAACATAAAATGAAACAATCAGTTACCCGCACAGATGCAGCGATTTCATCGCGCATGTCTGTTGTTTGGCAATGGAGTGCTCTTGCTTCTGCCACTATTCTTCTTTGTTCGCTATGGATGACGACCTTGGCAAATGCCGCTGAGATCCAGATCTTTAGTAATGAGCAAGGGCAAGAAAATGCCAATACCTTTATTCTCGATAGCGACGACACCGGAGGCGATGTGCAGTTGCAATTCGGTGGTACTCTTAACGAACAACTCTACTGGGATAATGCCGCAACGCAATTCGTATTCACCGATGACTTGAACGTACAGGGTGATATCGACGTCGATGGAACCATTACCGCCGGTTCGGGAAACATCCAACTCACCGATGCGACTGGTAATCTCGACGGAGAGGTCTTAATCGACGATTCGGTCGATGATGACAGTATCGACTTTGGAATGGGCGCTGATCAAGTTGGAGCCGACGACCTGACGATGACCGATAACTTTACCAACTCTGACTCTACCGATGTGCAAAACGTAACCGAAGATATTGACGCAGCGATTGGTGATAGAACCTTCAGCGAAGATAACTTCGTCACCGATGGTGAAAGTGTTGCCGATTCGATCGACGCCTTAGATTCGGCGCTCAACAGCCTCACCGGAACCAGTTCGAATTCATACATCCTCGATAACGACGACACCGGAGGTGATGTCACCCTCCAATTCGGCGCTTCACTGAACGAAACACTGGTGTGGAGCTCGGGCGGTTCGACTTTTGTACTCTCTGACGACTTAAACATACAGGGGAACGCCGATGTCGACGGGATCATCACTGCTGGTTCGAGTAATATCGCCATTACGAATGCTGCCGGTAATCTTGATGGATCGGTGCTTGCTGCCGACACGGTCGATGACGCGGCAATCGATTTTGGGATGGGTGCCGGACAGGTCGGTGGTGATGACATCACCGTGACCGATACTTTCGATAATTCGAACAACACTAACGTACAAGGTGTGCTCGATGATGTTGACGCAGCGGTTGGTGATCGTTCGAATTTTACCGAACAAAACTTTATCACCAATAATGAAGCGGTTGCTTCTTCACTCGATGCATTAGATGTTCAGGTGCAAGATAACGCCGATGCTTTAAGTGGCGATAACGTAAAAAGCATGCTGATCTCGATGAACGATCTGACGGTAACCACCGATGGTACGAATAACATCAGTGACTTATTCACCGATTACGATCAGGCAAACGATCGTCAATTCTATATCCTAAAAACACAGCAATCATCATTGCAAGATCTTGATCTGCGATTCAAAGTAAAACTCCCCGAAGATTTTAAAGACTGGACTTCATCTAACGACCTCCGCTTTTCATACAGAAATACCGGTTCTGATAACACCGACAGTAGAATCGATATTCTTGTAGAAGATGCCGATGGTGATGCCGCCTTTACAGCGGCAGATGGGCAAAACCTCTTTAGCGCCGCCTGGACCGATTACACCGATGAATTCGATGGTGGGGCATTCGACCCTGCGGCCGGTGACTTTATCTACGTAACCGTTAAGGGTTACACCAGTAACGATAGCGTTCAGCAAAACCCATATATCGGCGAGATTGTTCTTACCTACAATTCAAACGATGTTTGGGCGAACTAAAACATAATCGTTGAATAGAAACAAAAAAAAGCTCCGAGATATCTCGGAGCTTTTTTTTGTCTGGTCTTGCAAGCCGCCAGTGAACTGGACGGTTAACGAGACATCTTGTTTTGTTAGATTACGGGTTTAATACGGGGAATCACGTTTGAAGCCCGTATTTTTTGGATGATGATTTTTGTAAGACATCTCAGAGAGACGTTGCATGCAACGTCTCTATATTATTTTGTTGCCGAGATTGAATCGCAGCATATTACCGTACGAATAGCCCCAAGAGGTTGCCGAGAGAAGGTTGCACTTTTTACGGCGTTTCGTTAAAAAATACAGGTGAAGCATTACTCTCCCATGAAGCGATCGGTAGTTCTCTTTTCTTTGTTAACGGGGTTATTGCTGTGCGGTTTTTTGGCGATGAATACGGCTACGGCAAACGACCCGATTTTTCGCGGTGAAAGTGATTTTCGAATTCCGCAAGATACTTTGATCATTGACGAGGATGATGCTGCCAGTGATTTAAAACTCCAATTCGGCAACACACTCAACGAATACATCCTGTGGGATAACACAAATTTAAATTTTCAGTTCAGTAACAATATCACCCTTTCGGGGAATCAGCTGCTCGATTTTAGGATCGAGAATTTTGGCTCGGCACCAACCTGCGATGGTACTCGGAACGGGCGGCTCTACTACAACACTGTAACCGGCTTTTCGTATGTATGTAGTGCCAGCAGTTGGAAGCAGATCGATACCAGTTCGTATCTTAGTGAGTCTGGTGGTGCGGTGTATATTTCTTCTGTATCATCCGACTTTGCGATTGGTGGGTCATCTATCGCTACTTCGGTGTTTTCAGTCGATGAAGGCACTGGTACGGTTTTACTGGGCGGTGATCAATCGGTGAACCCGAGCATTGTGTTTGAGGCAACCGATAGCGACTCGGGCACACTGGCGTTTAACACCAACGATACGCTTTCGCTGACCAATGCCGTAATGGGTGTAGGCATCGCTACCGCGATCAGTCCGCTTCATATGTATGAGAATACAACCAATAGCGATGCTTTGGCGGGAGTGACCATAGAACAAGAGGGCACCGGCGATGCGGTGGCACAATTTTTGCTGACCGGTGTACAACGCTGGGTGATGGGGGTCGATAACAGCGACAGCGATATGTTTAAAATCGCCAGTTCTCAAGACCTCAATACCGATGCGCGGCTGGCCATCGATACCACCGGAAACGTAACCATCGGTAATTCAACCCTTGGTGGCGGGCTTACGGTTTCGGGAGAGATTCTCTCCGACGAATACGATCTGACGACGAGCGGTACGATCGCGATTGACTGGGATAATGGCAATCAGCAATCGGTCACGCTCAATCAAACAGGACATATTATCACCTTTGCCAATGCCAGTGCGGGGCAAATCCTCCGCCTGGTGGTATGCCAAGATGGCACTGGCTCACGCACTGTTACCGGGTGGCCGGCAAGTATCGATTGGTCGGAAGGTGTTACCCCGGTATTAACTACTACAGCGAGTAAATGCGATGTACTGAGTTTTGTTGCCACCGATGAGCGCGGCTCGCTCGAGATTTTCGGGGCGATTGCGACCAATTTTTAAGTGATGACGACTACGGCGATCAAACGAATCGGCATTATAAGCGGTTTCATTCTTTTTGCTACCGGCTGGCTTGTAATCGGCAAGCCGCAAATCCCGTTTTTGGGTTTTCCGCCGAGTGCTCCAATCGCAATGGCGGCAAACGGTGATTTTGCGATTTTTCGTGAGGCAACGG
>CAZOZW010000009.1:34792-35618 GCA_964584385.1 uncultured Candidatus Peribacteria bacterium | reverse complement strand
CGATATTACTTGGGATACCACCGTTACCGCCGATGGTGGTTTTACCCTGCAGGGCAACTCTACCGATATCGACCTTGCCGATGGCGGGAAGTATTTGGTGATGTATTCGGTGCCAACCGAAACCGCGGGCGGAAGCAATAGGAGCGAGATGCAGAGTTGGCTTAGGATCAACGATACAACGAATCTTGCCTATGGGCGCGGGCAGGGCTACATTCGTCGGGCATCTGGTAATGATGAGGGATATAATCAAGGAGCAGCAATCATCGAGGTAGTGGCAGGCGATGATGTGCGGTTGCAGATGCAACGTACCGATAGTAACTCGGCGACCGTACGAACACGGGCAAACAAATCGGGCATCAACTTTTTAAAGCTGAATGACGCCTGGGATTACCTGCGCTCGCGACCTTCGAGCAATCAGGCATTCGGCTCCGACCAGAGCTTTGTCGATATTGCTCTTGGAGTAGATGATGAACTCGATATCGCAACATTTTCGCGGAGCGGGGCCGGAATCACTCTAAAAGAGGCGGGGCACTACTTGGTGACCTACAATGTCGGTATTACGCATACCGATGGCAGCGACCGTACGAACGACGAAGTGCGTTTGGTGATCGACAACGGATCACCAATTGAGATCGATGGCACCCGCGTAACGGCGTTTATGCGAGCAAGCAACAGTACGCAAGACGGAGTAGCGGCATGGGCGGGTATTATTAATGTTGCGGCAGACGATGTGTTGAAAATGCAGATCCGTCGTGAGGCAGAACGGCAAGCCAGCGGGCACGAGATAAAAGCTGCCGAAACTGGGATTACGATTGCGAAGTTGCCC
>CAZOZW010000009.1:29844-34782 GCA_964584385.1 uncultured Candidatus Peribacteria bacterium | reverse complement strand
GACAGCGCCGATTATGTCCGGCTTGGCGAAATCGGTGGTGGGCAAGATCTCTCAGCATCGCGCACGGCGATTACCTGGGATGAAACCCTTGAAGAAGACACTGCCTCTTTCGACCACGATGGCACCAATACTTCGCGTGTTAATATCGATCAGGCGGGAGACTATTTGTTTTTTCATTCGATGTATGCCAGCCGCACAAGCAGTGGCACTCGCGAGGCGCAAATGCTCGAATGGCGCAAGAACGGCTCTTCGCTGTATCAATACGGGTCTTCGGGGCAGTATAACCGTGGTGATGAAAGCAGTGGTGGAATAAGCTACACCAGTGGGAGCTCGACGGCATTCATCGCACACGGTTTGCTTAGCACCGATTACATCGAACTGACGCAGATCAACGAAACCGCGAATGCGACTTCAACCTATCAGGCGGATCGCATGGGAGTACAGGGAGTAAACATCGCCTCGCTGTTTGCCACAACATATTCGGTTACCCAACAAAACCATTTTCGCTGGCGCGATGATTCTACAGCTCTTAATACCAATGGCGGGTGGCTCGCTACCGAAGATAACAACACTGTTGGGGTGATTGCCGATTACAGCTCGGAATTCCGCTTGCGCATCGGCGTTGCCAATAGCGGCACGGCAGCCGAAAGTGCGGCTCGGCAATACGAATTACAATGGGGCGAAAAGGTCTCGACCTGCACTGCTATAACCACTTGGGCGGGGGTTGGTAACACGGCCAACGATGCATTCGATATGTCGGATAGTACTGAGTACACCGATGGGGCAGCGACCTCGGCCGGTATTCTTGCCAATAGCGAAGCATACACACGCATTAACGGTGAGGGGCTCGATTCAGCTGATACCACTGGCAACATTGGTCCGCTTTCGGCTGATACATACACCGAACTGGAATTCAGTGTTTCGCCGGGAACCGGCATTACCACGGGGGCAACGTATTGTTTTCGCCTGTACGATGCGAGCAATAGTGAAACCCTCGATCTGTATGCTCAGTATCCCGAGCTTACGATGGGGTATGTCGACTTACGCCAAATGCATTTTCGCTGGCGTGACGACACCACCGCACTCAATAGTTCGGGTGGCTGGCTGGCGAGTGAAGACAGTAATGCCGTTGGTGTGGTTCCCGATGCGAATGCCGAGTACAGACTGCGCATGTCGGTAGCAAACGTTGGCACAACCACCGAGTTCACAGCCGGCAGCTACGAATTGCAGTGGGGGACTAAGTCAACCACTTGCAGTGCCATATCGACCTGGGCAGGGCTGACCGATTCGGGCAGTGATGCATTCGAGATGATAAGCAGTACGCAATTTACCGATGGTGCCAATACTACTACCAGCTTGCTCGCCAATGGCGAAGGGTATGCCCGCACAGATGGTGAGGCGCGTGAAAGTGCCGATACCACCGGAACCATCGGTCCGCTCGGTGCCGATGACTATACCGAACTGGAATTCAGCATTTCGCCGGGCGCTGCCGCCATAGAAGATACAACATATTGTTTTCGCTTATACAACACGGCTACCGGTACAATGCTCGATCAATATGATACATACCCCGAGCTCACGATAGGAATAGGGATTTTAGAACAATTGCGGTTTCGCTGGCGCGATGATTCGGTTGATGTGAATACCGATGGTGGTTGGCTCGCTGCCGAAGACACAATTTATCAAGACGCGAAGAAATTTGAAACGAAACGCTTGCGTATATCGGTTGCGAACAGTGGAACCACTACGTTCGCTGCCGGTAATCAGTTCGAGTTGCAGTGGGGCGAAAAAAACACCACATGTAGCGCGGTGGCAAGTTGGGCGGGTGTGGGCGATGCCGGTGGTGATGCGTTCGAGATGGTCGCCACGGCACACATCGACCCCGATGGTGAGGCTACAACCGGTGCATTGCTCGCCAATGGTGAAGGCTACACCCGTTTAAACGGTGAGGCGCGTGAAAGTGCCGATACCACCGGAACCATCGGTCCGCTCGATAATCAGGAATATTTTGAGTTAGAATTTGCAGTTCGCCCAACCAAGGCAGCAATCAACGCTAGTCGATACTGCTTTCGTTTGTACGACACAACCGCAGCATCTACGCTCGATCAGTACACGAATTACCCTGAATTGCGGCTTGCATATACCGATCATGCGAATGTGTTGGGTGAATACGGTACCCTCTCTCTTGCCGCCGATACCTGGACAACCATCAATCTTGCCGATTCGTATACCGATCTTGTTGTTGTTGCATCTGCTCGCCACGCACCCAGTACCGATACCCAGCGGGCGGTGCGTATTAAAAACAAAGGAGCGACCTCGTTCCAAATAAAAATCGATAACGAAGCCGGTTCGCTTACCGGCAATACCACGGTCGATTGGCTGGCAATGGAGGCGGGCGCGCATTCGATCGAGAACGGAGTGGGAATGACAAAAGTGATTGCCGGTTCGGTGACAACAAGTGTAAACAACTGTAATGGCGATTTTGAGAATACCGGTGCCAGTGTGACTTTTTCGCCAAGTTTTAATGGCACGCCGGCGGTGTTGCACACAGTGGCGAGTGAAAACGATGCCGATTGGGTTGTTTCGCATGTGCGTGCGCCGGGCGGTGCACGTAACACAGAACCTACTTCGAGTGGGATGGGGATTTCACTCAATCGCTCGTTTGCGGCATGCGATCAACCCGCCGAAGAGATCGATTACATTGCCTTCGACAGGGGGCATGGCACCAATAATGGCGGTGAATTCGATGCGGCAATCAGCGCCGATACCGTTGCTTGTTGTAGTGCTAGCGGATATTCAGCATCGTACAGCTCTGCTTTTCCATCGGCACCGGCGGTAACCGTAGTGGCGCAGCTTGGTGAAGATGGTGGTAACGGCGGTTATGCCCAACGGCACACCGGCTCAACTTCAACGGCGAGTACTATTTATCTTTCGGTCGATGAAGATGGCCCGAGTGCCGACCGCACCCATGCCACTGAGCCGGTGGCGATAGTCGCTTTCGAAAAAGCTTCTGGTACTTTGGTGGAGCAATCTTCAAGCTCGTACGATCTCGATACGTATCGCATTTATCGCAATACCGATGTATTAACCCCAGCCCTTGCGCTTGCCGACGAAGATGCGAATTTGCCGATTATCAATCGATTTCACCGGTTGCGCTTACGATTAGCGTTGCAAGTCGGTTTGAGCGATTTGGAAGCAACAAGCCAAGATTTTAAACTGCAATTCGGTGAAGGAAACAGCTGTTCGGTAATCGGCAGTTGGACCGATCTTGGTGGCAGCTCTGATACAACAGCGTGGCGAGCGGTCGATAATAGTGTGACTGATGGTGCAACAATCTCTTCATCGCTTTTGAATACACAAGGCAATGCATTGCAATCGTATGAAGAAAATTCTACTTCTGCTCTTAATCCTACAGCGGTAACGGTGGGGCAGCGCGGCGAGTGGGATTGGACGATCCAGAATTTTGCTGCCAAGCCGAATACGAACTATTGTTTTCGAATAACCCTTGGGAGCGGTGATTCGGTGTACCATACGGTTTACCCACAGGTAAAAACCAGTTCCTTTGGCGGCTGGGGGGCGTTTTAGTCGTCTAGAGTGATATTTGTCACACCCATTAAAATATATAAATTCTTGTACATCAAGCCGTGTTTTTACGCCATAACGTATACTTTTTACAGTTGTAAAATCGAAAACTCTTTCGCGAAAATAGTTCGGTTATGGCAAACTCTGCATCGTATAACTGTAGAACATGCTCGAACTTAAAGCGGTAGAACGCACTTTTCAAAGCGGTGGCGACACCTGGCATTTTGGTCCGATGGATGAGAAGGTGAGGGCGGGGGAGTTTGCGGCGGTACTTGGGCGCTCGGGTTCGGGAAAATCGACCTTTTTGCATTTAGCGGGCGGTTTGCTCGTGCCCGATGCGGGAGAGATATTATTTGAAAACGAAGTGATCAACAATCTTTCAGCAAAAAAGCGTGCCGAATTTCGCAACCGTAAAATAGGATTTGTGTTTCAAGATTTCTTTTTATTCCATGAATTCTCTTTGCTCGAAAACGTGATGGTGCCGCTTTTGGTACGCGGACAAAATCATCAATTAGCGAGTGAGGCGGCGCTTTCTCAAATTGAAAAAGTCGGTTTGAGCGGTAAAGAGCAAAACCGCCCCGGTGAGCTTTCGGGCGGGCAACGGCAACGGGCGGCAATTGCGCGGGCATTAGTGGGCGAGCCAAAACTACTCCTCGCCGATGAACCGACCGGGAATTTAGACGAACACACCGGGCAAGAGATTATGAATCTCCTGCGCGATCTTCATAAAAATCATGCATTATCGATCGTGCTTGTTACGCACGACCAAGAGCTCGCCGACTCGGCAGACAGGCGTATTTTTATTGAAGACGGGCGTATTTCTACCGGTATCAACTCGTAATCCGAAGAATCATCTTTAATATAAATCCTTTGCTTCCTCTTTAAAAAAAGAAACACAATAGGTATTCTTCTGATTACTTTTGGTGCTTACAATTTCACTATGAAAATCGGAATAATCGGCTACGGCAAAATGGGCAAAATGATCGAGCAGGTGGCACTTGGGCGCGGTCATAAAATCAGTGAGATCATCGACCCGATGGCAAAAACCGCAACATCTGCCGGGTTAACGACAGAAGGAGAGTCAGACGTGTACATCGATTTTTCAACGCCGGCGGCAATCGGCAAAACAATACATGCTGCGATCAATCTTAATAAAAACATCGTCGTTGGTACCACCGGCTGGCTCGACGCAAAAGATGAGATTGCTTTGAAGGTTGGTGAGGCAGAAATGGGTTTTGTGTGGGCGAGTAATTTTTCGCCGGCGGTGCAGATGTTTTTTCGCGTGGTGCGACGTGCGGCAGAGCTTGCCAACGTCTTGCCAGAATGCGATATCGCCGCGTGGGAAGCACATCATCG
>CAZOZW010000009.1:28860-29834 GCA_964584385.1 uncultured Candidatus Peribacteria bacterium | reverse complement strand
AAACCCATCATAAGCATAAGCACGATGCGCCGAGCGGTACAGCGCTGACAACCGCCCGAGTAATGCTCGATGAACTCGATCGAAAAACCGAACTGCTCACAGACTTAGCTAAAAGCGAGCCAATAAGGTCGCATCAATTGCAGATATCATCTTTGCGACTGGGCGAAACGGTGGGTGAGCACACGGCGTATTTCGATTCGCCGAGTGAAACCATCTCGGTAAACTGCAGTTCGCGCTCGCGCGATGGTTATGCCCTGGGAGCGGTGTTGGCGGCAGAATGGCTTTTTGGCAAGCAGGGGTTTTACTGCTTCGACGACGTGTTCGAAGAAGTTCTTCAGTCGACAGATGTTCAAAAGTGATCAAAAGAATGTTCTTTATGCCATTGCCTTTCTTCCCCTTTCGCCGCGGCGAACACGTTAAAAAAGGGAGCACAATTGAATTCTTTTGACTCAAAATCTGCATGTACATTCATCTTTCTCTCAAAAATGATCGAACTCATAGCCTGTAATAACGAACAAGATTGGATTGCCACCGCACTTCGAGAGATTTTACCACAATCATCTGCCGATTTTACAATCGCGCTTTCGGGTGGAAGTACACCGGCACCGGTGTACCGGGCAATGGCTGCATCTGGGTTTGATTGGAGTGATTCCAAGGTCTTTGTGGTCGATGAGCGATTCGTGCCATCAACTAGCGATGATTCGAATCATAAGCTCATCCGCAAGAATTTTGAGACGAGCGCGCAATATTATTTTTGGAATACCGACGCGGCGGCATCTTTTGCAGAATCTGCCGCAGAATATGAAACCGTGTTAAAAAAAGAACTCATCAATCCGCTTGATGTTTGCATTCTTGGAATCGGACCCGATGGGCATACCGCATCACTATTCCCCGGTAGTACGGCGCTTGCTGAGCAGAATCGCATAACAGTCGCAACCACTACCAAGCAATTTGCCGTACGCGAGCGATTGACG
>CAZOZW010000009.1:18772-28819 GCA_964584385.1 uncultured Candidatus Peribacteria bacterium | reverse complement strand
TTTCCGGTTATCCTCGCCGCCAAAAAAATCGTTATTCTAATGAGGGGGGCGAGTAAAAAACCGATGATCGATGAATTGCTCAGCGGCAATAAATCGGTTGCTGAATTTCCGGCGATCAAATTGCGTGAGCACGGGAACGCGGTGCTGGTCTATGGGGAATTTTAAACTATTGTTCGTTGATTGTTTTTCACTTGCGAGGCAGTAGCAATGCGCGAGATAGCTGGATTGTGCGGTGGTACTCCAGTTAAAAATAGAGGATTCATCAGAAACCAGTATCTTTGGCAATTGGCAATCTGCAATTTGGTTCGATCCTTTGGTGCTCATTGAAAATTCATGAGAGATTGCCTCAGAACCTGAGAATCGCATAGAAAACCAAATAGTGAAGCGGATATATCAAGTAAAACCAATAGCCGAATTTTAGCCCTTGTTTGTGATTATACAGCGCAATGACAAATACCGCCAATACTGCGAATTGCCGGTTTGAACTGTACAAAACACCATTTAGTACCAGAGCCGGGTCAAGCTGTGATACAAACCAGATTGCCATTTGCGAAAGCAGCATGAGGATAAAGCTGTTATAAAACAGGTAAAACGCAACAATCGCGAATACGCCGAGGGCGCCGTAATCGGTATTTATCAAGCTGGCGAAAAGCGCAAGAAACGCTGTTATAAAAAGCCATAGTAGCTTACTTTGTGTTTTTTTGATCAAGATGATCGCCGCTAAACCGAGCGAGAGTGTGAAAAAAATATTCAACTTAAAAAAATCTGCATCGATCAGGCGGCGTGCCAAGGCATACGGGATTTGCGAGATGAATGCCAAAGCGACCAGACGCAGCAAATAGCGGTTGATATTGCGAGTATGATACGCACCGTTGGCGATCAGCCAGGCGAATATTGGAAACGAAAGCCTACCGATAACGTGCAAAATGACATATTGCGGCAACAAAAATAACCCGATATGATCGATGATCATCGTGGTAATGGCAATGATCTTTAGCTGAAATTGATTGAGTCGGATCATTTCGATTATGAAAGGTTTGGTAGAATAGAAGGCGAGGTGTTACGAGCTTCTGCGCGTAAAAGCTAGCCTTATAGTACCATATTCTCGCCGAATCGCGACCAGGGTAACTTATCGATCAACACACCGGCTACCGCATAGGTGGCTGCGATTGTGTGTCATAGCGGTATTAAAAACAATCGATTACAAATACTGCTGTTTGTTCGCATTATGTTCGCTTTCGGTTTCGGCGTAGCGAATTTGTCCGTCGTTACCATGCAGGTAATACCAGTATTCGCTTTCTTGCGGGTTGGCAGCCGCCCAAATCGCCGATAGACCGGGGTTTGCAATGGCACCGGGAGGCAGGCCTTTTACGGCACGGGTGTTCCAAGGGTTTTGGTCGCGCAGGTCGGCAATGGTTAAAGGGTCGGTTGCTTTGCCGGTTATGTAGCGAGTTGTGGCATCGGCACCGAGCGACCAGTCATTATCGAAGCGCTTCCAGAGAATTCCTGCTACCATTGGGCGCTCTTCTTCTTTGGCTGCTTCTTTTTCGACGATAGAAGCCATCTTTAGTATGTCCCAGCCGTTTCGACTCGAAGAACCAAAAATCGACTTTGTTTTTGTGTCGAACGTGCGGATCAAACGTTGTGCAAATTCTTCGACGGTGAATTTTGCGGGGCTGACAAAATATGTATCGGGGAAGAAAAAACCCTCGCGGTACGCGGCATTGCTCGGTAAAAAAGGAAACTCGCTAAAATCGCAGTCGGCAACACATTGTAAAAAATCTCCCGCTTCTATTAATTCAAGCTCACTTAAGCGTTGGTCGATTTCGGCATTGGTGAGCCCCTCGGGAATGGTGACTTTGATCTCTTCGAGTGTTGCTTTGGTTAATTTTTCTGACAGTTGTGGTACGAATAATCCTTTTGGCATGTAGAATTTACCAGCTTGGTATTCGTTGGCATCGCCCGAGCGTTTACCATACCGTAAGAATACCCATGCCGATTTAATAAAACCCTCATTTTCGAGACGTTTGGCAATAGAAGCCGGAGTTTCACCCGAGCTAACGATAAAGGCATGAATTTGAGAGGTGGCAGGAGCAACTTTTTGTAGTTGCATACGATAATAAAGTTCTTGTCCACCGAAGAATACGGCTGCCAGAACGATAATCGATACCGCTATTTTACCGTATGGCAGTTTCTTTCTCCTAACTTTTTTGCTGTGAAAGCTCATGTTTTGATGATTTATAAAAATTATCTCGGCAGACTCTCTTAATCCTACTTGTCATAATGCTTCCTTGTGACAGACGCTTACAAGGCAATCGGTATTATCGCATTATCGATTCATTTTTGTCGAGAATGTTTTTTTTTGTATACCAAAAAGCTGATGATGCTTTCAAATCATCGACTTTTTGTTTTTAACGGTTATTTTAATCGAAAGCCTCTATTTCACCTACGGTGAACAGTTTATTGATTTCTGTTGCCGTGAGTTCTCGTGTATAAAAACGGACTTCATCGAGAATACCGTCGAAATAATTCGATCCGGCTCGACCGATATCAACCGCAGTGGCATTAACTCCGGTGCCATCGGTGATGACGACATGGTGCCAATCGTTGTCGGTAATGTCTCCGCCCGAAACACCATCGACATAAATCGTTGCCCCAGGAAAATTATCTGCGGTGAGCCCACCGGGTGAGGCGGGTTCGAGCACAAAAATCTTGCCGTTAAGCGCGGAGCCGGCAAAGGTGCGGTTGTTGGCGGCATCGTGCGCAAAAGTGCGAATATCGTCTTCACTAAGTGTTGCCGATTCAATCCAATCGGATTGCTCATCGCAACCGGTGCTCGTATCACATTGGTAGATCTTGCCGTTTGGCGAGGTTCCCATATGGATTATCCCATCCACGAGAATCATGTCGTACATAATCTCATCCGTCGCGTCAAAGACATCGACCCACTCTGCTTGTATGTTACAATCGGTGCTAAGGTCGCAACGGTATAAATGGGCGCTCTTATTGCTGCCGGCATAAATAACACGATTCGTCTCATCGATAACTATTGAGAGAATTCCCCATTCAGTAGGGGAGTCGAATACCTGTAGCCAATCGGATTGCTCATCACAGGCGGTTGAAAGACTGCATCGATAGATGATCCCGTCGCCGAATCCGCTATTATCACCCTCGCCGATATACATGGCGTTTCCCGAGTGGTCTATTGCTATAGTGTAAATATGACCTTCTCCTGGACTAGGATCCGTGAATACATGCACCCAATCGCTCGATTCATCGCAATTGGTTACGGTGTCGCAGCGAAAGAGTGACTTTGCATATACACCTCCTATTCCTGAACCCGCAAAAAGCACATTGTTGACGTCATCATATGTGAATGAATTAACCGAATTCGTACCAGTATCAAATACTTCTGTCCAGTCGCTCTGCTCATCGCAATTGCTTGAAAGGGGGCATCTGTAGATCTTTCCTTCGTTGTTCGCCCCCCCCAAGTAGAGTATTTGATCATCTGTATCAATTGCCAAGCGGCGCGCGTTATCGGCAGGAATATCGATGCTGACTGTAAAATCTGAGTTTTCATCACAATCGGTCGAGAGAACACAACGATATAAAATGCCGTTGGTGCCAGTGCCAACATACATTACGCCGCTGGTTTCATCGATAATAATATCGCGCACAATGCTTTCGGCGACATCGTAGTGCTCTGTCCACGTGCCGGTGCCGGCAGAGGCGAGTTCGATCTCGGCTGTGCCGTTCAGGTCGATGATGCTGCGCCCAGTGGTGTCATCGGCTTTGATCCAAAAAGCAATAGAGCGAATGCCGTTTGCAATATTGCCGACATCGATGTATTGGTCGACGCCGTTAAAATTTAAACCCTGACCGGTTTTGGCAGACATGCCGCTTATCGATCTATCCATGTTGACGGCATTGCCGTGGTTGTTATTACCGCTTTGATCAGTAGCCTCAGCGGATGAAGCACTCCAGTTCATATGCGGGCCATTAAAGGTGTAGATTGCCGCAAGATCGGTGGTTACTTTATTCTCTTGCGAACTATTGATCTGTGCGGTGCCTTTTGTATACAAATCATTTATTTCGTTTGATGTGATAACTCGGTCGTAAAAACGGACGTCATCGAGTTTGCCGTTGAAATAGTCTGAGCCGAACCGACCGATATCGACATCGGTCGCGTTGATGCCAGTGGCATCGGTTACAACAATATGGTGCCATTCAATCGCGTTGATTGCATTGCCCGACTGATCGTTTACATATGTATTAGCAGAAGGAAAACCATTGACGGCTAGGGTGTTTATGCTACTTGGTTGTAACCGTTGAATTGTACCATCGCCCCAAGTACTAAAGTAAGTATCTTTTCGTTCGGTGTCGAAAAGTATGTGGTAAACCGAATCCTTTGCGACACTTTGTTCTGCACTCCAGTCACTGCTGCTGTCGCAATCGGTAGTAGTGTCGCAACGGTATAAATCACTGTTGCCACTGCTGTCGTAAGTGCCAGCGTATAAAATACCATCGTCGGTACGTTCAAGGTTCACCGTCCATTGCCGAGGGAGGTCTGCCGCAATCGTCCAGTCGCTATCCTCATCACAACCGGTGCCAGTATCACATCGATATATATATGCCGAAGGCATTGAACTGGCATACACTGCGCCGCCTGTTTCATCGACATATACATCGATAATGGAGTTTTCGGGAGAGTCGAGACTAATGGTGTAATCAGATTGCTCATCACAATCGGTGCTCATGTCACAACGATACAAGGTTGCGCGGCCGTTTACGCCGTGATCGCCATGTGCGAAGTATAGTATGTTATTAGAATCGTCAGCATCCATGCCAAAAAAGTGATGCTGTTGCGGATCACCCACACCGTCGGGGTAGTCGAATGCGTCGACCCAATCGCTTTGTTCGTCGCATCCGGTTGCGGTATTACAGCGGTAGATGTGTGCCTTCATGCCAGTGCCGGCATACACCACTTGGTTCGCCGAATCGTACATCATGCCGTTGATCTCATTGGTATTTCCTAAGAACACGCTTGCAAAATCACTCGCATCGTCGCATGAAGTTGTGTTTATTTCGCAACGAAAAATATATGCGCTCGTTCCGCCACCCCGAGCAGTGCCTCCATACAAAATGTTGTTCGTAGAATCGATTGAGAGCGTGCGAATCCCGCTCTCTGCACTGTCGTAAACCATAGACCAGTCGCCGGCATCATCGCATCCGGTAGCAAGAATGCATCTATAGAGACGCCCCCTGGTTCTGGAGCCAGCATAGATCACATCATTCTGATAGTCGATTGCTAATGCACTGATACCGTTTTCACCAGAACTAAAAATCTCTTGCCAGCTACCACTACCCGAGCCGCTGAGTTCGATGTGGGCTGAACCATTGAGCCCAAGTACTTTTTGTGCCGAATCGGTTCCGCTTTTCAGCCAAAAGGCAATACTCTTAATACTATTTGCCCCGGTGCCAACATTGCCGGCATCGAGATGCTCATTGGATCCGTTAAACGCCAAGCCTTGTCCGTGGCGCCCCGGCACAGGATTGCTTTCGTTATCCATGTTTACACTCATCGCACTGATGTTATTGCTGCTAATATCTTCGATTTGACTAGTGCTCCAATCGATATCCGAATTGTCGAGCGTATAATAGGCGCGCAGCCCGTTGCTTACTTTGTTGTCGATGGGGCTGTTGAGCTGGCTTACTGTTGGGTTACCAACCGCCCAGGCGATGATGGCATCGTACTGCCATACAATGAATCCACAACTAATTGTGAGAATGGTTGCCGAGAGAAAGCGTTTTTTATTTTTCATGGAGCAAATATTTTTGAGAAATCAACGTTAATCGCGCAAAGCGCTAAAGACGCGGATCGATCCGGTTGTATTCCCGGAGTGCGGTTCGAGGGCGATGCCAAGCATAACTTGCTCATCGCTGGTGAGCTTCATTGCTGCCCCCGCAACGGTGTTCGATATGGTAACAAAGTCACCTATTTTAATATCACCCGCTTCGGTGGTTATTTTGAGCGGTACTCTGCCGAGTAGGGCAACCGGCACAGTTGTTTCGTACATTAACTCTGTTTCGCCAAAGCCACCTAAAATCAATCCCGGTTCTGTTGAAACTATTCCAAGTGGTACCGCATTTGCGGCATCCGGATCATACTTTTTTACATGTGCGACATCTTCGGGGTCGATCATCACGACATCTCCGGCGTGCAGCGTGGTGTCTTTTGTAGGATATTCTTCTGCCAGATCGAGCCCCGATACGCCGGCGCTCTCGCTATATATATTCCCAATCGTTCGATTTGCTTTATCGCAGTCATCGCCGCCGTTATCGACACAAATAATGCCTTCGCCCACAAGCAATGAATTTTCGGGAAGATTGCTGGAGCTAAGCTGGGTTTGACCATCACCGATCGCCATTCCTTTTTTTATGACATCGCCGGTTGAAGCGGTTTCGCCATAAACGCTTAATACGCGTTGCCCGTCGAGTTCGGCAACATATTCTTGGCGGGTGTTATCTGCAGATGCTGTGGTTACGTTCATGTTCATCCAAATGCTGTCTCCCGAGTTCGTGCCAAAGGCCATTCGTCCGGCGTGTAGGTTATCGATAGCAGTAATACCGGTTGATGCATTGTGAAAAAAGCTGTCGTTATCGATCGAGACATTCGTCGTCGATGGGTTCACCGGAGAAATAATATTACCTATACGGTTCCACTCGGGCGAAGCGGCAGATGCGATTTCGGCAGTAGTGTAGCAGTTATCACCATTTTCATTACAAAATTGAGTTGCGCCGATGTTGCCGTTAACATCTAGCGTAAGAGCTGTGTTATTTGTGCTTACTCCCATAGCTCCTCCATCAATCGCTAAGGTGTTTATCCCGAAATCTGCAAAAAGCAAGGGCGTTGATGAGCTACTATTTTGTATGTATAGCAATTGACTACCAAGCTCATAACGCCCTGAGTAATTTCCTAGAAACACATTTAATTCGCCATTTAAACTATTCTCTCCGCTTGAATCACCGATAAAAACATTTCCAATCGGAGTTTCGTTGCTCGCACTCCAAATGCCGATTATTTTTTTCCAGGTTCCGGTTGCGTCGTCTCCCGCATAGCTACCAAGCAGGGGGTCGTATGCAAGTATTTGAAAAGTGTTCGGTGTAACATTATTAATCTCGATCGAACGATTATCGTAATTCGCCGTTCCAGTAATCGAAATACGATCACCATTTGCCAATCCGTGTCCGTTCGAAGTCACTACAACACTGCCTCCGCCTGCATCGACAAAACTGATAATATTCCCAGTCGCTACCCCTCCGTTGCCAAAGTAGGCACTATTAATAATAAATCTGCCATCTTCGTAAACCGGATTGTCGATTACATAAGTGCCCTCATAATCAGTGCTATCATATAGATCAATGGATACCGTTACGCTATCTCTAAGCTTCTCAAGCGTATCTACTTCGACACGACCAGCACCAATATCGCTAAAACCGTAAATATTATTATGATCACCAAGTCTTAATCCTGCATATACACCAACTGCCGTATTCATTTCACCTGCATTCCCAGTGGTATCTTCAAGTGAGTAAAATACAGCTTGTCCTATGGCTGTATTGCTGTTTCCCCCGCCATTTGCAAGGCTAAACTGACCAATTGCCGTATTCGAGTAGCTTGAATCCTGCCCGCTCCAAGTCATCGCCTTGTCACCTATGGCAGTGTTTCCACTGTTATCATCCAGCGGTAGGGCAGAACTGCCTATAGCTGTGCCATTTGTTGCTGTATTCATGGAATAGTAACTACGGTATCCCATAGCAGTGATGTCGGTTGCTGATGAGAGTGAAGCCTCACCGGCAGCACCTACCCCCAAGAGCGTATTTGTGTCGTCTGGCGTAAAACGATTCGTTTTAAGACTGCCGTCGAGTATGATATTCCCATTTATGTCTAATGTATGCGCCGGGTCATTGGTACCAATACCCACATTACCCGAGTCGTAATAGATCTTCGCGCCGTTTGTACTCCAATGATTTGTTGCTTGGTTCGAGCAAACCCAAGCTGTGCCATTCCAGGTGGTAATTTGGTTCGGAGTACAGTTTAGGCTTGAGATGGTTTCTTGCACGGTTAACGATTCCCAATTGGCATTGGTGTGCCCCAAAAAATCGGTACCGGTAAACTGAATCGTTCCGGGGTTTGTATTTGTAGCTGCGCCAACGGTAATGCTCCCATTAACCGATATCCGATCATCGGCGGATAGGTCACCAATTCCAAGATTCCCCGATTCATTGATCGTTGTAACCGTAGACGGATCATGCCACCATTTGGCTGATCCGGTGGGCCAAGCAATAGCATCGCTCGCTGTACAGATAAACCCACCACCTACTTTTGTTATCGTTTCACCGCCAAAGTTATAATTTAAACCCAATCCGGCAACACTGCCGAGAGTGACTTTTTCTTCACCAATGGGGCAGTCGCCACCATCACCATCGGTAGAATTATTACTAAGAACTACTTTTCCACTGTTACCGAAGATTTCTACGCGAGTTGTTGGTGCGCCGGTGCCAATACCGAGGCGGCTGTTCGCAAGGTCGGGAAATAAAACGCTACCGATTTCACCGGTTGCATGTGCACCGGGTGGGGTGCCGGGCCAAGTTTGCGCAAGTGCACCCGAAACCGGAATAATGATGAGCGCAAGAATACTAATTAGTTTTTTCATTTCGTAAGTCGGTGGTTACTGATTTTGAAAAGTGTTGCGTTGCAGGAGTGCGAAGACCATGATCTCACCGGCCGAGTCCTTGTCTCCTGCAAAAGATTCAAGGGCGGTTGCCACCACCATGCTTTCGCTATTGTTCATCTTCATACCGAACCCCGGTTTGGTTTTCGATGGAATAATCTTATCGCCCGGCACAATAGCCCCGCCCTCATTTGTTATTTTAAGAGGTACACGACCGATAAGGGCTACAGGTACCCTGTGTTCATCTCCAAATTCCGCATCATCGAATCCTCCGAGAAGAAGGCCCGGTGCGGTTGAAACAATGCCCAGTGGCGTACTGGGTTCTGTGGCACCATCATATTTCTTCACGTAGACCGGATTAATCATATCGACCGCCACAATCTCGCCGGCAGTGAGTGTTTTATCTTTAGTGGGGTAGTTTTCGGCAAGGTCGACTCCCGTTACCACGGTTGAATTGGCATAGATGCTCCCGGCTGTGCGCGGATTGTTGTCGCAATCATCACTGCCGTTGTCGACACAAAGAATACCGTCACCGATGATCAAAGAATTATCGGGAATGTTATCTGAGAGCAAAACATTACTGCTGCCAATGCTTACGCCCATGTTTTTAATACCACCGCTGCCGTCTGAGGCACCATATATTGTAAGCAGTGGGTTTCCATCGAGTTGCGCCGAGTAACTCTGTTTTGTGCCATCAGCTGAAGCTGATGTAACCGGTAAGTCGACCCAGCTAACGGCACCGGCGTCTTCTTCGAATTGCATGCGTCCGATCTGTAGGTTATCGATGGTGGTAACGCCGGTCGATGCATCATGATAAAATGCATCGTCATCAATCGAGACATCTGTCGATGATGCCGAGTTTGGTTCTATGGTATTTCCGGCTCTATTCCATTCGGCTGTGCCACTGGCTCCTGCAGCCAGTGCTGCGATTGTGTGGCAATCATCACCGTTTTCATCGCAATATTCTGTTGCCCCCACTCTGCCGGTAACATCAAGTGTTAACCCGTCACTCAGCTCGGTCGCACCACCGTTGATCGCAACTTGATCATCATCGAATTCACCATATATCAACGGTGCCGAAGAATTACTATTTTCGATATACAGCTTGTTTGAGCCAGTTTCACTGTAGCCTGATTGGTAGCCGATGAATACATTGTTCGAACCAGATATGTTCTCATATCCTGCCTCAGACCCTAGGTAAACATTGTTCACTCCTGTAACATTGCTATTGCCACTTTGTGACCCCAAAAAAACATTATCTCTGCCAGATGTGTTAGAATTACCGGATTCCGTACCGAGAAAGGTATTATTT
>CAZOZW010000009.1:14504-18753 GCA_964584385.1 uncultured Candidatus Peribacteria bacterium | reverse complement strand
GGCAAAGCCCGCACTTGTGCCGACAAATGTATTGTAATCTCCGGTTGTATTACCAAACCCAGCATCTTTTCCTATAAACACGTTTTGATTGCCGTCTTCGTTACTGTAGCCCGCCTCACTTCCTATAAAGGTGTTTGAGGCACCTGTTGTGTTTGAATAACCTGTCCTATATCCGTAAAAAGTATTTTCAGCTCCAGTCATGTTACCTGCACCCGCAACTTCTATTCCTATAACTGTGTTTGAATCAAGATTTGCGAAACGATCGGTGATCAAATCGCCACCGCTTAAAAACAGATTCCCATTCACATCGAGCGCTTCTGAGGGATCGTTAGTGTTAATACCAACATTCCCACTATTGTAATAAATCTTGGCACCGTTTTGCTGCCAGATGCTATTTATGGCACAAACCCAATCGGTGCCGTTCCATAAGATTGTTTCATTCGCATTACAAGAAAGCGAACCAAGAGTGTCGGTAAAAGCGGTGAACGAAACCCAGTCGCTTCCATTATAGCCTTCGAACTCGGCGCCGGTAAAGCGCATAGTGCCGGCATTGGCACCATTCGTATTCCCGATCTTAATCCCGCCGTCGATATCAATCGACTCACTTGGTGTGCTGGTGCCGATACCAATGTGACCATTGTCATCGATTACAAAAGCGGTGGCTGGGTCGTTCCACCAGAGCTCTGTTCCCGAAGCCCACGAGATTGAATTATCGTCGGTGCAAACGAATGTTGTATCGACATTTGTAATTGTTTCACCATTTATCTCATTGCCAACGCTAATACCGGTTGTACTGTTGAGCTCAAGCTTTTCTTCGCCAACAGAACAACCCGACCCTGCTCCATCGCTACTGTTTGAACTTAGCAAAACCCGTCCGCTCGTGCCATAAACGTGCAATCTGCCTTGCGGATTACCGGTGCCTATTCCTAGTTTATGATTATCGGCATCGGGAAATAGTACATTTCGAATTGCCCCACCGCTATAACTGTTCGATGGGGTAGGTGGTGTTACGGCATTGGCTGTGCCAATTGTAAAAAATCCACTGAACGCAAGTGAGCAGATGAGCAAGCAACTGAAGAACTGTTTGCCGATGAGGCATTGATTTGTTTTTGTATTACGAGTCATTTTGTGTAATATTTTTTCTATAAAAAATACTCCTTTTTAGTAAAAAAAGCAAATTTGTTCTCGCAATCCACACCATGTAAGCGATTTACGATGACTGATCGGCTGGGAACAGCTCGGGCGGCAGATTATCGAATGCTTTTTGCTCAAGTATTGCTTCGAGCAGCATAATCTTTTCTTCGAGCTGAACTTCATAGTCAGACTTTTCTGAGGCAATGGTTTTTAGTTCTTCTTGTTGCTCTTTAATCCCTTCGATCAGTAGTGCTGTCATTTTCGGGTAGTCGATAGACTTAATCCCATTATCTTCAGGGCTTAAAACCACTTCTGGGAGCACTTTTTCAACCTCTTGTGCAATAAATCCGATGCCTTTTGAGTCATCTGCAATGCGTAAGAACTGTACCCCTTTAAGCCTCTTTACTTTCTCAATTGCATTCTCGACCGGTGTGATATCTTTTTTTAGTCGAATGTCAGAGCTCGTCGGAAAACTATCTGCCTTGACATTGCTGGCAACATTGATTGTACCGGATGAAACACCGTTATTATCACCGAAACGGGCATGGTCGTGATAAAGGTTTAGCCATCCGCGAGATCCCTCACCACTTCTGCGTTGTCGAAAGGTGAAACGACCATCGTCGGTGTAGGCACCGATCAGTCTGTCATTACGACCGCCGCCATAAAGGTCGAGAGAAGCGCTTGGTCCATCGATAAAGACTTTTCCACCGCCACCCACAAATAATACCGGGTCGACATTTGCAGTTTGAACCATATTGGGTCCGCCAATGTCGACATAATATGGGTAGCGAATATGACCAGATTCGATGACCCAAGGTTCGTATGCCACTTGAGCATATTCATCTTGGGCGCATGCCCAGTTGCTACCGTTAAATTTGGCGATTTGCTGATTACTGCACGAGAGCGCATTCAGGGTGTCGCTACGATTTATGGCACTGAGTTGGGTGCTGGTGCGGCAGTTTGAGCCATCGGCCTCACAATAGCGGTCGGCACCAATGCGATTGTCAACATCAAGCTTTAAGTTATCGCTTGCCCCCGAGCTTTGTATAGCGACCGCGTTGTTGTTGGTAATCTCTAAAGACCAGTCTGTAAAATCATCAAGTTCATGATCGCCGTGATAAATAACCAAAGAATCACTCCATCCACGTACTTCCATGCGAACATCTTCGCTGTGAAATGAAGCACTAGAGTCGAACGCTAGCGGTGCTGAATCGGAAAGGATCATTTCACCACCACCCTGAATATGGAGTGGGGCCAAAGGATTTCCACTATGACCGATTCCAACATCGCCCGATGTGTAATATACATTGTTCCCCGATTGCGACCAGTTGCTTCCGCCAACTCCGGTGCTATCATCTGCACATCCCCAGCTTCCGCTTATCCGCTTTACGAGTTGTCCCGGCGAGCAGCTAAGCCCTGTCATGGTATCGCTGCCGGCTGTCATAAGCTCTTCAATGCTGTAACAATTGTCTCCATTTTCATTGCAGTATTGTTCGGCACCCATGCGACCTTCGACATCGAACCTTATTCCGCTACTTACTGTGTTGGTGCCAATGCTCATTGAACGTGTACCGCCATGCCACGTAGCCACCTGTGTATATGCGTTTGTGGCGTAATCGCCTGTAAGAAGCTCTAGGTTGCCGCTTGGGGTATTGGCTTGTTGCCGAATTGATTTGTAAACCAAATGGTTTGACTGGCATCTTCTAACACAATGTCACCTGTGCCGCCGACCTGGAGGTCTTTTCTTGGGTTATTGTCTAAAAATCCTACTTTTCCGTTGGTTTCGTTGTAGTAAATATCGTCGCCAACCTGCGTCCAATGCGAGGCTCCACTTCCGCCGTTATCTGCAGCGCAAGCCCAATTACTGCCGTTAAATTTTGCTATTTCGTCATTGTTACAGTTCAGGCTTGCGAGTGGGTCTGAACCTGTCGAAAGTAACGATCGCCATTGATCTTCTTGGTAGCCTTGCAGGTCTGAACCTGTCCAGCGGATAGCCCCCGGCTCTGTAACGCCGGAGTTACCGACTTTAACACCACCGTTGATCGACAGTTTTTGTTCCGGATTCACTGTGTTGATCCCAACATTGTTGGCGGCAGTGAATATCATGTGAGTGCTATCGTGATCGTTAAAGGCAAATTCCAAATCTTTTGCCACTGCTCCGGTGTGCACTAGACCGTTGACCACGCTTCTGATCTCCACCGAGTCATAAAAATCACTTCCGTCGTAACCTTCAAAAGCGAGTACTCCCACGATATCATCATTATTTACTGCAGACGGGCTTGCATATGTGCCGCGTGACCGGTTGATGATCAATGTGCTGCTATCACTTACTCTGTTGCCATAGCTGCCATAGTGAAACATATCGTTCATATCTGAATCGTTGCTTACAATCGACAGTATGCCACCTGAAGCGGCTGTGCCGATCGAGACTGTGCCATCATCAAAAAAAATACCGTTGTCGCCGTTTTCCCAGAGTGATGCACCCGATGGTTGCGAATCGTCTTCGCAAACAACTGTGCCGTCTGCATTTACCACGCGAATGGAAGAGTCGATCGCGCAGTTTTCAGTCACACGACTTTGGGTTTCGTCGGTGTTCACCGTGAGGGGATTACCTGAGGTGCCATCTCCGGTAAAGCCTGTGCCGGCATTTACCGTTTGAGCCCCCCAGTTGTCGCCGACGCCAGCTTGATCTGGCGAGCAAACCCAATCAGAACCATTGAAAGATGGAATCTCGTCGGCATTGCAATTTAGCTCCGCAAGGGTATCATCATCGCTTAAAAGATCTGTTGAAGTAATACAATTGGCTCCGCTGGGGTCACAATATTCAAGTGCAGCAACTTTACCGGCAGCATCTATCTTTAGGTCTGGGGCGGTTGATGTGTCGCCGATGGCAATATTCCCGCTTTCGGTGATCTCTAGATTGGTGCCGGGCTGATACCACCAGTGAAAACTCTGTGTTTCATACCGAATGCTGTTGCTTTCGGTGCATATGTAATTACCGCCGACTTTGGTAATAATATAATCGCTCAATTTATACCCGGTCTGAATTCCGGTAACCGAATCGACCGGTATTTTTTCTTCACCGATCGGACAGTCGCCACCATCTCCATCTTCG
>CAZOZW010000009.1:7281-14494 GCA_964584385.1 uncultured Candidatus Peribacteria bacterium | reverse complement strand
TGGTTGATACAACCACTACTCTGCCGCTGTTTCCCATAATAGTGAGGCGATTCGATGGTGACGCGGTACCAATACCGACTCTTTGGTTTGTAAGATCAATGCCCATCACCTTACGTATGTTCCCGCCTTCAACCGAGCCAGTTGGGGTCGCTGGCCATTCTATGTCGGCTGATATCGTTGGTTCTGTTATTGATATCGACATGCAAAAAGCGAGTGCGATGCCGATAAATGCCCTGCGATTGTGTATTTTTTTCTTCATGATCGGTTATTTTATTGAAAGTCGGGTAATCCGCTTTTCTCAAGATGAGCTCGTAAGATTTCATTTTCTTCTGTGAGCCGTGTGTTGTCATCGCTCTGTGCTTGCTCTAAAGCTTCGATCGATTCTTGCTGCTGTTTAATGGCTTCGGTGAGCGGTGCGATCAGCCCACTATAATCGACCGCTTTATTGCCCGAGTGCTCTCCTGTTACAACCAAAGCGGGATACTGTGTCTCTAGTTCTTGCGCGATGACTCCCATACTTTTTTTACTATTCTTTTTTACGGTGAATTCTGTTCCGCGTAGTTGAAGGATTTTTTCTAATGGATTCTCAAGAGGGGTAATGTCTTTTTTTGTGCGAATATCAGAAGCTGCATTAAACGAATCAGCTTTAAAATCACCATTGACATGAATCATCTCATCGGGAATGTCGTTGCGGTTTACCGGGTTGAAATATGTCCGTTCGTAAAGGTGCGATGTCATTTCAGAGGTTACTGTGTCGCTGCCGACCGAGGTTTCTTGGTCGATTGAGAGAATGTCATCGTACAAGCTCCATTCGTACCGCAGGTTGCCATTGGGATGTATTCGAAAATGCTTATCGTTACCGGTTTGAATCATGAAATCGCCATTGCCACCGACATGAAGATCGGCATCGGGATGGGCGATATTCGTTTCTACGCTTACGGCACCGGCTGTGTACGAGATTACGTCATAAAAATTACTGGGGTTGCCATCGGTGTCGGCCCTTGCATTCGAGTTCAGTTGCCATGGCTGAGATGTTACTGAGCCAAGCTCATCGCTGGCGCAAGCCCAGCCCGATCCATTTGATTTCGCGATTTGACCATTTCCACAAGACAGATTCGCTAAGACATCACTCCCCGGTGAACTCATCATTTGCCCTATGGTTAAACAATCGGCTCCATCTTGATTGCAATATGCATCGGCACCGATGCGCCCACCACCCTCATCACCGATCAAAAGATCGAGATTTGTCGGTATTGTGGTGTGATCGTTATGACCGAATGCAACTGCCATACTATCTAAATTCACCGAAACTGCTTTGTCCCAGCCTGATTCCGCCCCGTTGTAGGTATTCCCATTCCAAATCCGAAACAGGTCTTGAGTAGTTCCGGTGCCGATGACGGCATCGTTTCCTGCGGTACTTGTCTTTAAGAAAAGGTTTGCGGTGTCGGCTTGAATCACTGCTCCTGCAGAACCATCGACATGTAAGTCTTTTTCTGGTGTTTCTGTACCAATGCCGACGTTGCCGCTGCTTCTGTGTATATCATCGCCGTTCTGTTGCCAGGCACCTGAGCCTCCTGAATCGTCGGTAGCGCATTCCCAGATCGATCCGTTATATTTCGCGATTTGATTATTAGAGCATCCCAGAGTGGCAAGGGTGTCGCTGCCACCACTTGCCAAGGCTGCTGTGGTATGGCAATCGTTTCCATCTTGATCGCAGTACCCCGTTGCTCCGATGATACCATTCACGGTTACTCTTAGGTCACCGGCAGCTTTTATGTCGCCGAATGAAACTTGTCCACGGGTGTTTGCCCCAAAGAGTTCGCGGTAGTATGAACCGGTTTCGAAGTCACCTGAACCTATGGTAAACTGAGCTTCAGGATACATTCTGGTGCCGACCTGATATGAGCTCTCCCCAGGCTTGGTAAAAATAATCCCGGTTTGCTCGGCTTCGAGCATCAATCCGCTATCACCCGCAATATGAATTTCTTCATCGGGAGAGATGGTACCAATTCCCATGCCTCCTACGGCAGAATCATTATATAGATCATCGCCCGTTTTATTCCACGATGAGCTTCCGCTGCCGCCATTATCTGTGGCGCATACCCAGTTCGAACCATTCCATTTTACCACCTCATTCGTACTGCATGAGAGTGAATCGAAAGTACTAGTCCCCAGTCCGCCTTGGGTGAGCGACACCCAGTTCGAACCTAAAAAACCTTGAAAATCGGTTCCGTTGTAGCGAATGGTGCCATCTGTTCTTAATGCTGTATTTGCGATTTTTATGGCACCTGATACATCCAGTGTTTCTTGCGGATTGGTTGTACCAATACCGACTTTGCCATCATTTTTAATGATCATCTGTGTATTCGAGTTGCGGGTGAAGTGGAGATCTGCCGGCACATTATTTGAGCTAACAGCGCCTGCGACACGAGCTTCGATCGTGCGAGATTCTGTATAGTTTGAACCATCATATCCGGTAAATGATATTTTTCCGAGTGTATCACCCGGTTGTACCGCACTTGGCGATGATTCATTGCCTCGTGCTTTGCGGAGTTCGAGGTCAAGCCCATACGAAGGGTTTGCTGCTGTGGCTTGCAAATATACATTCTTTTTCGAAACAGGTCCTGTTATCATCATTATTTGTTTCGATTCGGCTTGGGTGAGCGGACGGTCGTATAGTCGAATCTCATCCAGATATCCGTCGTATTTGTGATCGTTGCTCCGGCGGAATAGTTCAAACCTTGCAGAGTTAAAATCGGAGTCGAGGACTATGGTTACCGCATGCCATTTGTTTGGTTGTATGTCATCGCCGATCTCTCCGTCGACATATATCGTGCTTGGTGTGCTTCCTTCCACTAAGATTTTACTGTTTTGCACCCATACTTTTGGGCTACTGCCATAGCCGAACATCATAATGGCATTATCGTTCATGACATCGGTATTGAGCCAAAAGCTAATGGTTCGGACTGTTCCGAAATTATTAAAGGCCGCTATTGCCCTGTCGGTATTATAAAACTCTAGCCATTCGCCGAACTCGCCAAAGCGAAGATTGTTGTAATACCAGACCTTTTCGATTTCACGGTGGTAACCGTTGCCGCTAAGATCGAGTGCGATTAAGTGTTCGTCTGTGCCGCCGTTGGTCCACCAGTCGAGACCATCTTCGGTGTTAAAATTGTAGTACAGCTTAAGTCCATTATCGATGTTCGTTTGCACAGTACTATCTGCTGCCTTACCGGTGCTAATGTCCAATAAGCGACTAGTGTCTGATGAGCCGATGCTCACTTTTCCGGTATTGTAATAGATATTATCCCCGCTCTCGTTCCAAAAACCAGTGCCACCGGCGGATTCATCTGTTTTGCAGGTCACTGTGCCATCTTCATCAATACTTTGTATTGCAGAGCCGGCTGAACAGGTGCCGGTAATCCGCTGTTGGGTTGTTGTCGTATTAATCGTAAGAGGGCTACCAGCTGTACCATCGCCACTCAAAAAGCTGCTTGTCTGCATCACTTGTGTTCCCCAGTCATCACTTGAAATACCACCATCTGCTCCACATGCCCAAGCCGAGCCATCCCATTTTGGTATTTGTCCGTTATTACAAGAAAAATCGGCAAGTGTGTCGGCGTCGTCTGCCGCAGCCGCAGCGGTTACGCAGTTTTGGCCATTTGAATCGCAAAATTCTGTTGCACCTACTGTCTCATTGGTTGCGAGCATTACACCATTGGGAACCGAGGTTGTTCTAACACCAAGCGCACCAGTGGTTGTTACTACTGAATCGGTATCGATCGATTTCCACCATTTGCTATCACCGCGATTCCAACCAATAGAGCTGTTCTGTAAGCAAACATATTGTGATGCAACTTTCGTGATATTTTTATCATCAATGGTGTGATCGGTCGTCATTTGGGGTGGCACATCGATTATGATTTTTTCGTCGCTTATTTCGCAATCGTCACCGGTGCCATCGATACTGTCTGCGAGGAGTATTATTTTACCGCCAGCACCCCTGATCGTCACTTTGTCATTTACTTGATCGGTTCCTATGCCCAAGTTTTCACTTTCGGTATCGACGAACATGCCCCATTCTAACCTTCCGTCGCGTTTGTCGTACTGAAGCGTATTGGGTGCTTTTTGGGCAAACGAAAAAGGTGTAATTACAAGCGATGCTATTAAGCTTGAAGTAAGTGTGAGCCAAAATGTTTTATGTTGGAGTTTCATGTTTTATGTTTTTTATTGCGACTGTAAAGAGGCTTGAGTGCGGATTTCGTCGATGAGCCTATCGGCTGTTTGCTCTAAATCTTTAATGCGCTGCGCTTTTTCTTGGTTCAATGTATCGATTTGCTGCTGCTGTTGTTTGATCGCTTCAATCAGTGGTGCTACAAGCGCGTTATAATCAATCGATTTGAAACCGGTGGCATCACCGGTTTGAACGATTTTAGGTAAGATCTTTTCTACTTCTTGGGCAATCAGCCCAAAGCTTTTCTGCTCATTTTTTTTCCAGGTGAAATATTTGCCTTCGAGAGAAAGAACGGTTTCAAGCCCGTTTTGAAAGGTTGATATTTCTTTTTTAAGGCGCTCGTCGGAGTTTATTCGAAATGAATTTGCACGAACTGTGCCGCTTGAATGAACGGTTGTATCCGGCGCGGTGTCTCCCATGTACCATCCCCAGCGCTCATTCGGATGCAAGGCGATAACAGTTTCGGCGGTGCCATCGCGGTTTTCATCCATTTGTATTTTGAATATACCGTTGCTATCGGCTTGAAAGTTGCTGTACGGCTCACCATTGCGCAGCATCTGTACTGCCGGGTTCGCCCCCGCTATACTCACTTGACCGTTACTGCTGATATAAAAATTCGCTGCTGAGCTGATATACGAACTCGTTGAAAGCGCAACACCACCATCACCGCTGATGTAATAAATGTCGTCGCCATTTTTGCTCCAGAGCCCCGAACCCGAGCCTTCAACGTCGTTGCCGCAAGCCCAACCATCATCATATTTAGCGATTTGCCCGAGAGGACAGCTTAAATCGGCGAGCGCAATTTCAGGCTGAAAACAATTCTGCCCTGCTTGGTCGCAATAAAAATTCGCACCGACATTGCCATTGACATCCACAGCTAAGCCACTATCGATCGTGGTGGTATTAATACCTACCTTGTTCTCTTTTAGCACCATTGTTTCACTCCAATCCGTATCGTATTCACCCGACCAAAAAATGGTTTCGCCGGTTGGCTCACCGGTAATCTTAAAATCGCTGGTTGCATCGTCGAAGTATAATGCTGGCGAGTTTCCTTCGATCATCATCGAATGTGTAGAGTTCAATCGATTCGGTTTTTGGTAGATCATCGCACCTGGAGCCGAGCCGGCATATAGCATGTTGTTGTTCTCATCCTGTATGATCGGCCGTATTGCCGTCTCGTTCGAATCCATGCTTTCTGTCCAATCTGACGAGTTGTCACACCCCGTTGCTGTGTCGCATTCGTATACAATGCCACGATTCGAAGTGGTGGCATATATCATGCCCGAATCGGCGACAATAATATTGTAGATGAGTTGCTGAGGTGTGTCGTAAGCAGTAGACCAGTCGCTTGCCGCATCGCAATCACTGCTCAGGTCACAACGGTAGATAATACCATTTTGGTAGCTACCTGCGTATAAAACTCTGTTATTGTTGTCGATCGTAATCGCGGTAACACCTCGTTCTGAAGTGTCGTAACTAATCGTAAAATCGCTTTGCTCATCGCAATCACTGCTCAGGTCACAACGGTAAATTACGCCATCACCCATGGCAGAATCATCAGATTCGGTAAAATAGAGCACATCATCTTGATAATCGATGACGGCGTTATACATATGGTGGTGCTCGGGGTCGCCCACCCCATCCGGATAATCGAAGACCTCTTGCCAATCTGATGGTGAGTTACAATCGCTGGCAGTATCACATCGGATAATCCGTCCGCTACTGCCGGTTCCGGCATATATCACACCTCGTTCTTCATCAATGATCATCGATGAGATGTTATCGTTAGAAGTTATTGTTGCATCGTAAACCTCTGTCCAATCCGATTGCTCGTTACATTCTGATGTAAGATCACAGCGATAGATCAGTCCGCCGTTACCACCTGTTCCGACATAGAGAACCTGATTGTTCGAATCTTGAATCAGGTTACGCATTTCAAATCTTGATGAGTCGAACGCGACAACCCAATCCGACAAGTCGGTGCAGCCGGTGCTCAGTTCACAGCGATAGAGTTCTCCTTTATTCTGTGTACCCGCATACAACACGTTCGACGCTCTCTCATGGAGCAAATCTAACACTTCGGCGTTATCACCCGGTTCGTATTTGTATATGTAGCGGTCGTATTGATCGTTTACCCAAAAAGCGTTTTCGTGAATTGTCACTCCGCGAGAATAACTATTTGAATGGTCTGCTGTGCGTAAATCGTAGTACGCACCGGTGTAAACGCCATCTACCGTGTATTGGGCGAGCATTTCAATATCGAACGAATGCGAGTTGATCCAAAAATAACCATCGTGGAATTCAACATCTTGCGGATTGTTAAACTGTGCTGCGGTGCTGAAATTAAAACCGGTATAGTTTCCATCGGTTGTGTATTGGTAGATGGCTTCATTACGCCTGTCGGCGATATAAAAATGCCCGTTGTAATATTCTAGCCCTTCGGGTTGCTCAAGATCATCATCGTAGGTATCGAAATGAAAACCGGTGTAATTAAACCCTGTGGTATATTGGTAGACTTCGGCATTCGCTTGGTCGGTGATGTAAAAATGCCCATTGTATTCTACAATGCCATGAGGTTCTGAGACGGGCCCAGGAAGATTGTGTGATGCTACGAGGGTTCCATTCGCTTGGTATTGATACACTCGAACATCGGCACTATCGACCACCCAAATATAGCCGTTATACGATGTCATCCCTTCGGGCATATGATTACCCGAGGTGTCGATCTCGAACCCCTCACCGGGCAGATTTGCACCCGATGAGTGATCGTTCGGAAAGTCGATCATCACCTCCCAATCGCCGGGAGCAGCACCGCCAACCGATGAGCCAATATTCAGTAGCGCCGTGCCCGAAGCCGACCCGATGGAAACATTGCCATTGGTGTAATACGCATTGCCTCCGGATTCGGTCCAGAGACCGGTGCTGCCTAGGTCATTATCGCATACCCAGTTGCTTCCGTTCCATTTCGCGACTTGATTT
>CAZOZW010000009.1:0-7271 GCA_964584385.1 uncultured Candidatus Peribacteria bacterium | reverse complement strand
AGTGTATTATCGCCTGCTTGGGCAATCTCATCAATCGTATGACAATTGTGACCATTTTCGTCGCAATATTCTGTTGCGCCGACACCGCCTTCGACATGCAGTGTGGTATTGGTAGGTCCTGATGATGTCCCTACATGGATATTCTGTTGATAGTTTGTAACCGTCATGATTGATGACCAGGTGTAGTTCGTGTAGTCGCCGCTGCTGATATATAATCTATCGCTGTAGCCATGATGGTACAGCTGGTAGTCTGACCCCGATGTGCTGTCGAAGTAGACCGATCCTATCATCCCGGTGAGTTCGATATCGGTTTTGTTGCCGGGAGAGTATTTTGCTTGCTTAACTGTTCCTTCGTTTTGTGTGCCATAGTAAAACGTATTGTTCTCTGCATCGTAATACATCGCAGAGGCTCGGTCTTCGTCAAGGTCGTGATCGACAGTCCAATCAGATTGTTCATCGCAATTGGTCGACACATGACAAGTAAGAAGTATGCCGTTATCATGTGTGCTGATATGGATTTTTTTATCCTCCGCCTTTTTTACCTTTCGTATCCTGCTTTCATTTGAATCATATGAAATCGTCCAATCGCTTTCCTCGTCGCAATCGGTAGTTGTATCACATCTATAGAGCCGTCCGCTATTGTCGGTGGCGGCATATATGGCGCTTGTATCGTTGTCGTATTCAATATCCCACACGCCATCGCCTCCCGATGAAAACACCAATTCAAATTCGTCGGAATCATCACAGCCCCCATCGGTTATATCGCAGCGAAAAATCTCTCCATTACCAGACGCACCGCCGTCGCCTTCGGCAAAATAAAGCACGTTGTTATAAGTATCTCGCGTAGCGGCAAGAAAATGATGCTCACTGCTTTGGTCAGGATGCAAAAAAACAGTTGTCCAATCGGATGCTTCATCGCACACTGAAGACAGCTGGCAACGCAGGATTCTGCCTCGGCTACCGGCACTGAGATAGAGTACTTGCTGCTTGGGTTCGTACATTATGCTGTGCACATCGTTCGTTCCGTTATCCATCAGAAAGTTCCAGTCACTCTGCTCGTCGCATCCACTGCTTGTTTCGCAACGAAAAATATTACCGGTGCTTGCTCCCACGCCAATAAACATCGCTTCGTTTATGGGGTCGTGGAATACCATTTGTACCGATATATCGCTGTAGCTGGTGTATGCGATATTCCAATCGCTCTGCTCATCGCAGCCGGTGCTTGTTTCACAGCGATACAAGAGTCCATCGTGTTCTCCGTGGGTGCCGGCATACATCACATCGTTTATGGTGTCTTTGGTTATTGCTCGAACAGCGGTCAGATTGTTGCTCACAACGGTTTGCCAAATGGGCGCCGGTGTTTGATTCGGGTTTGAAATATGTAAGTCTTTTTCGGGGGAACTTGTATTGATCCCAACATCACCGGTGTTGTAATAAATCGCATCTCCGTTTTGCTGCCAGAGTGAGCCTGCGCCGCTGTTATCGTTGCCGCATTGCCAGCTACTTGATCCATTATCCCATTTTGCCAATTGCCCATTCGTGCACGAAAGCGAACTCAGTGTATCTGCTGAGCCAGGGGTGAGGCTGCGCCACTGTGACCCATCATATACCTCGAAGTCGCTACCGGTGTAGCGTAGGGTTCCCGCATTTGTATTCGTGCTATTGCCTATGGTTAATCCGCCGCCCACATCGAGCCTTGTTGCGGGGCTATTGATTCCGATCCCGACATTGCCCGAATCATCGATCCGCATGTGCGTTGCTTTTAATTCGCGGCGAAGGAGTTTTCCTACTGCACCTGCATCGTTGCGGTCTTCATACCTCTCGCCACCTACGGCGTACAAAGCATGATTTTTTACGTCATGGTGGAACAATGTGATTCTTTCGACATCGGCAACTGTATAGGTCTGTCGCCATTCGGGAGGGCTGTCACACCCCGTAGCTGTGTAGCACTCACGAATGATCGCATCTTCATCGTCTGTTCCTCCCGATGCCAAATACAGAATGCCGTTATGATACATTATCTCGTGGCTTCGGTATTCTGGTGTATCGAAAATCGTTATCCAATCGCTTTGTTGGTTGCACCCGGTGGCGGTGATGTCGCATTTTCGCACGAGATTTCCGTCTCCAACCGATCTATGATTATCTACCGTGTAAAGCACTTGTGCGTCATGATCGATCGCGATGCCCGCAATTTTATTATTATTCGAGTTGTAACTAATCGAAAAATCTCCTTGGTTGTCGCATCCGCTCGACATTTCACAACGATATACTACGGCGAGTGGCTCTATTTTTGTTCCACCTGAGTGATCTCCTTCTATCCAATAAACGACTTCATTCTCATAATCGATCACACTTTCATAAATATGGTGCTCACTAAAATCAATCTCATACGTTTGCGGATGGTCGTAAGCCAGCTGCCAATCGCTTGCCTGATCGCATGCGGTTGAGGTGTCACAACGATAGATAAATGCATTCAAACCGGTTGTGGCATATAAAGTTCTACTGACGTCATTGTAAAGCATGCCGTTGACATCATTGGTTCCTGTTTCGAGGATGAATGTAAAATCAGACCATTGATCACATCCACTGCTCAGTTCACATCGGTAAACCAGGCCTTTGCTTCCGCCACCGGTTCCCATATATAACACATCGTTTTCTTCATCTATGATCAATTCATACAACCCGCCGAAGTCATCGTCACCATCATTTTGATAGTCGCGGTCTGCTGTGAACAGCTCTCCCCAGTCGCTTGGTTCGTCGCAATTGGTATCGGTGTTGCAGCGCATCAGTGTAGGGTTTTCTTGTAGACCCATATATAAATGTTTACGGCGGTAATCGTTTACAAGCGAGGTCGCAGTTTTGGCAGGTACCTCCATTACTTCTTCCCACTCCATGTTGTCTTGATTGTTCTTGTTGATATCGAAGTTGCTTGGCACGTTGCCACCAGACGCATTTCCGCTTGCGGTTACGCTCATACCAATGCTCCCTTCGAAATTGTTACCATCGTGCGCCCGAAAGCGAAAACCGCCGATTTCGTCGTTGGTGCGAATCGGATCCGGGCTTATTCGAGAATCTCTTGCGCGAGACAGAGTTATCGTAGGGGTATCGCCCGATTGATCATTATAGCCGACAAAGTGCATGTCTCCATCGGGAGTGCGCCCGTTGCCGAAGATATTAAACTCTCCCGGGCTTAAGTTCGAACCGATTGAGACCGATCCGCTATTGTAGAAAATATCAGATCCGCTGGCAGTCCATTCACTTCCCCCTCCTGAACCCGTATCGTCGTATTCGCAAACAACGGTTCCGTCTTGGTTGATTTCGCGGATTGTCTCGTCTGCGGCACAGCTGTTAATAATGCGCTCTTGTATTGTTGTGGTGTTGATATCAAGCGGATCACCGACAGTACCATCTCCCACGAGCCCCGAGCCGCCGCTTACTACCACTTGTGTGCCCCAGTCATCTCCGTCGCCGCCACTGTCTATTGAACAAATCCACTCACCGCCATCCCACTTCGGTATTTCACCGGTTTCACAGTTCAGTGCTGAAAGAATGTCTTCATCATCGAGCATATCGGTGCTAGTAATACAATTATCGCCGTTTATGTCGCAAAATTCGGTGGCGCCGATCTTGCCTTGCACATCAATACTCAAGCCCGGATTCGCACTATCACTCCCCACTACCAAATTCCCATCGTAATCGAATATTACATTCGACCCTGCGCCACGCCACCAGTGAGCACTGTTACTTGCCCAGCTGATGCTGTTATCACTCGTACAAATGCTGCTGCTATTAACACGAGTGATTGTTTCACCGCCGATCGTATCACCGACTTGCATGCCTGTAGGAATGACAATCGGTAATTTTTCTTCGCCTGCCGGGCAATTGTCGCCACTGCCGCCAATACCGTTGCTACTAGCTTGAGTTAAAACAACTTGCTTTCCTCTTCCAACTACTTCGAGTTTGCCTTGCGGATTATTCGTGCCAATGCCAATGCTGGCGGTGTCTTCATCAACATATAAAAGATCGGTGATAGCACCACCGATTACAGACCCTGCCGGAGCAGGCGGGCCGACCGCATAAGAAGCAATAGGCGTAAGGCTGCTGAAGGCAACCGATATCATGGTGCACACTGCTAAAATTGATGATGGCAGGTTTTTCATATCTGGTTTTTGTGTATTTTTTTCATGAAATTATACTAAAAATAATTGTTTTTAGCAATACTAAATCCGACCCTTTCTTTCTGAGTATCGCATTACGAAACACTCTGTACTTCGGGCATTTATCAATTCCTAGATCAGGCTCGTTCGCTTCTGCTTTTATGAAAGCAGAAGTCTGTTGATGCTACGTGAATTAGCCTACTAAATCGATAAACTCTGCCAGCGACAAGGTTTGTTGAGCCTTTTCGCCGTATTTCCGAACGGTGACGGTGTTATCCTCTTTTTCTTGATCACCAAGAATCAGTAAAAACGGTATTTTTTGCATCTGACCCTCACGAATCCTTTTGCCAAGCGAGTCGCTTGCTTCGGCGATTTCAACACGCACACCGGCAGTTTTTAATGAATCGAAAACACTTGTTGCATACTCGTGTTGCGCGTCTGAAACCGGCAGTATTTGCGCTTGTACCGGGGCGAGCCAAGCCGGAAAAGCACCGGCAAAATGCTCGATGATGACTGCCATAAAGCGTTCTAACGAACCGGCGACGGCGCGGTGGATCATTACGGGGCGCTCTTTTTCACCTTGTTCGTTGGTGTATTCGAGCCCAAAGCGTTCGGGTTGTACAAAGTCGATTTGAATCGTGGCAAGCTGCCATTCGCGCCCAAGGGCATCGCGGAACTGAAAGTCGAGCTTGGGTCCGTAAAAAGCGGCTTCGCCTTCTACTCTTTCAAAAGGGAGGTTTTCTTCTTCGGCGACTTCTTTTAAAAACTGCTCGGCTTTATCCCAGTTTTCGGCATCACCAAGGTATTTTTCGAGTTTTTCTGAATCGCGGACCGAAAGCGAGACCCAAAAATCACCTTTGCCGAACATGCCGAGTTTGGTGTAAAAATCGCGCACTACGTTTGCAATGTTGCGGCACTCTTCTTTTACCTGATTGATGCGGCAATAGACGTGCCCGTCATCTTGGGTTAACGAACGCACGCGTGAAAGCCCCAGTAATTCGCCCGGTAATTCGTCGCGGTAGCAAGTGGTTACTTCGGCGTAGCGAATTGGTAAATCGCGGTAGCTGCGCATTCTGCTCGCAAAAATCTGATTATGATGCGGGCAGTTCATCGGCTTCATCACAAACTCGGTTTTGCTCTTGCCTGAAACATGAAACAGGTCGTCTTTAAATTTATCCCAGTGGCCGCTTACTTCGTACAGATCTTTCTTGGTAATATGTGGGATCGATACTTTATCGAAGCCATATTTTGCCTGAATATCTTGAATCGTCGTTGCGATGATCTCACGCATCAAGGTACCTTTTGGGGTAAACAGCGGTAAGCCCGATCCGACCAGTTCAGAAAAAGTGAATAAATCTAGCTCGGCACCCAACTTACGATGATCGCGCTTTTTTGCCTCAACGATCATTTCTTCGTATTTTCGAAGCTCTTTTGGGCTGTTGAAGCACACGCCGTAAATCCTCGTCATTTGGTCGCGCTCGGCATCGCCCTGCCAATACGCTCCCGAAAAATGGGTCAGCTTAAAACTACCGATCTGACCGGTGTGCTCTACATGAGGGCCTTCGCATAAATCGACAAAATGATTCCCGTTCTTGTAAAACGAAACATCTTGCACGCCGGTTTTCTCGAATTTTTCGACCAACTCTGTTTTAAAATCTTGCCCGATCTTTTTTAAAAAAGCCTTTGCCTGATCAACCGGTTCAACATACCGCTCAAACGGAATTTGCTGGCTTGATATCTTTTCCATCTTTTTTTGCAGGATCGGCAGATCTTCGGGGATAAGCGGACGGGGGAGTTTCATGTCGTAATAAAACCCGTTTTCGATTACCGGCCCGGTACCAAGCTTGGCTTCGGGGAACATTTGCATAACGGCTGCCGCCAGTACGTGTGCCGCCGAATGACGTTTTTGTTCGAGTGTGAGTTTCGACATGGTTGATTATTGCAAAGAAAAACCGCTTTGTTTTTTGAGCGGTACTGATTTACATGATAACAGCAGTAACCGCTTTTTAGCGGGTGGTCGTTTCAAATCCTGTTGTGATTTTGAGCTGTTTCATCGCACGTATAATACACCGAATAAACGGAATCGTCAAAAAATCTTTTTTTTAAAAATATTTTACGCTGCTCAAACCGAGTGATGATGAAACGAGAGCGACATCAGCCCGGCACCGGCAAAGGCGAATGCCACGCCACTAAGGGTTGGTGGTGCAGAGAGCAAGCTACCAATACCATTGACGCTAAAAGTGATTGCCATATACGAACCTACGGCAAAAGTGACCAGACCACACACAAACGAAATGACTTTCATGTATACGGAAAAAGCTATTTTTCATTATACACATTTTTTGATGATGACCAATTGTTTTTTAAGATTCACTTAATAAACTTCTGAAAGCGTTTGTATTACTTACTTTAGAGTTTTTGTTACGAGGAATGTCGCTCGTCTTTGATTTTAACGTCGTCGAAGGTGACATGCTTTTTAAGAGCGGGGTCATATACTTTGTCGGCTACTTTTGCCTTTTCGACTTGGCGGTGATTGTTGTGGTACTTGTGTTTAATAACTTGCCCGTTTGGGCCGTAAACAACTACTACTTTCTTCTTTTTTCCGCGGGGCATTTTCTAAAATAAAAACAAGCTGAGCTATTTTGCAGTATGGTTTGGTTTAAGTCAAATGATTATCTTGGCTGTGTGTGTAAATGGCTACTGGCAAGCGCGTAGATTTTTGTTACAAGGATTACGAATGTGGAATTATGAATTACGATTATTTACAAATACAATAATCGGCTTGCGGCAGTAATTGTGCAGTAAAATATACAAATAGATAACTAATATTATGAATTTATGAATGAACTACGGGGATTCGAAAAACACCTTAATGCAAACGTGTTGCATTAAGCAAGAGCTACTAATGGCATATGAATACCAAAAAGTAATCAAAAGAATACTCTTTAAATAAATCCCCTTCCTCCCCTTTAAAAAGGGGACACTAATAGAATCCTTTTGCTTACTAATCGGTATAAGAACTACCAACTCCTTAGGCACTGTTGACATATGTCAATTTTCGCCATAAATCCACATATTCAACTCCAAAATTCCGACTTCTCCTCAAAAATACTT
>CAZOZW010000008.1:42502-46344 GCA_964584385.1 uncultured Candidatus Peribacteria bacterium | reverse complement strand
CGATATCCGAGTATCTGCTGGTAGACGTATCGGTTTCTGTTTCCATTTCCATCTCCATTTCGCGTGAACTGGTAGTGGTTGATGATGCCGATCTATCAACGAATTGCTCTTCTGCCATTTCGGTTTCAGATTCAGAAGTCATTGTCGTATTCAGGTCGGCAAGGGTTTCGTTTGAAGTAGTTCGTTCGGTTGCAGATTCCATTTCGGTTGCCGTCTCGGTAGATGTAGAAACATCCGTTGCCTGAGATACATCGGTAGCGGCTTGAGTTTGCTGTTCGGTGGCGGTATCGGTCTCGGTTGCGGAGGCGATATCTGACACCGAACTGGCAGTGCTAGATGAAGCCGTAGTTTCGCTGGTTGTAGCTTGTTCGCTGGCGGTTGATTCGGCAGTAGCCGCTGCACTGGTTGATACGGTTGCCGAAGATCCCATAATATCTTCGAGTGAGATTGCGCCTTCGGTAGATGTTTCTTGCTGAGATACCGATTCGACTTTCGACTGTGATGCAGTAGTATCCTCAGAAGTTGATGCTTGTGCTTGAGAAGTACTGGTAGAGCTTTCTGAAGATGCAACTTGTTGACCTTGGCTTTCGAGATATGAAATAGCTTGCTGATCACCTTGTGCCGCACGCTGTTCGACTTCAGATGCCATTACCGAGAATTCGCTATCGGCGGCGGCCGTCGCCTTACTCTCGCTCATCATTGCTGCCGGTGAGTGCTCAAGCCGCTCAACCAATTCGCCGGTACTCATTTGTGCAAATGCGGTTGTGCCGGTTGAAGCTGCCGTTGCCGTTCCGCCGGTAGCAGTTGATTGAGAATCGGAGAACAATTCACTGACCTGATCTTGCTGTATTGTTGCTGCTCCCGCTTCGCTTGCATCTTCGAGAACAACATCGCCCGTTTGCTGCTGAAACCCTTGCTGTTGTGATGGTGCGGTTATATTCACCGCTGGGGCTGTAATATTGATGCTGTCGGGCATGCCCTTATCGCCTTTTCCAAGAAAATTCGGCCCGACCGGTGCTTCAATCGGGTTCGTAAAGGTTTTGCCGGCCATTGGCGTCGCAAGCAATCCTTTGCCTTCGGGCCCCTGAGGGCCGCCACCTGTGGGTGAACTCGAACCGCCAGCGAGCAATGGTTTTTTACCGGTCGGAACTCGTGCTTTTTTCTTCTTATCGGCACAGCATGTCGAAAGAAGCTTCGATCTGGTAAGCCAAAAAGGTATAATAATCGAATACCATATCATTAACAGTCCGATGATGAACTTCATCAATTCGGTTGCCGTACTCATGTTTCCGCCGGATGCATGGATCACACCGGGAGCATACATCTGAATATTAGTAGAATTATGCAAAAAGGCGGTTCCGGCAAAGCTCTCGAATGAACTTTCGATCGGAATACCTGTGTATTGCCAGAGTGATATCGAAATAAAAAGACACATCGCTATCAGCGGGCCTAAAAACAACCAACGACCGAATATCCAAAACCAATACCTATAAACACTTCTCGTAAACCTGAATATCGGCAATACCGCAAAAAATGGCGCCAGTATTAAAAAGAACCATAATATAACAATGCGAAGCGCAATCACGACGGCGATCAGAATTTGACCACACGCCAGAATAATCAGCAATAAACCATGGAACAGAGTAGATTCCTGACGCATATCGACATAGCGATCATCGAGATTGAGTTGCCCCGTTACGGTTGTATCACCTTCGCGCAGGGTACGCGGCTGAAGAATCACCGAGCCGGTTCCCACCCAAACATCTGAAATATTCTCAATCCGCAAAAAGCGGTCGTTTGTCATCTCGCGAGTTAAAAAGCTCTTCTGAACAACCGAAGCGCCATCTAGTAATAATAGAACGATTGGCGATGCAAAATTCGCTACGATCACAGACATCGCCAAAAGAGCGGTCGAACGATGAAGTATTTGGTGAGCGATCAATGCCGAGAAAATCCACATCACGGCAATCCCCAAAATGGCAAGAGCAATAAGTCCGTTCACCACATCGCGCATTACCTTTGCAATCACCATAATCTTCTGATTGCGAAAGCCTTCATCGGTAATCTCCAAACTCCAGCCGAGCATTGCCGAAGCGCGACGTGAGAATTGACCGACATTGGTCACGAATTGGTCGAAAACACTCACTCCTCCTACCGGTACCGCCCCTACCAGCAAACGACTAAAGCGTTCATCTTGGGTAACGAAAAAAACTATCTTGGCACGATACCCACCGATTGAATTAACCGGGTTACGATCGACAAGCACCGCTTTGGTAATAGAATTTGTTGGAGCTTCTGGCATGCCTTCGATACTCACGGCATTACCGGCGACATCGGTCAGCTCTACACCTATATTTTCAACCGCTTCGGGCACCGTAAAGCGGAGTATCCCCTCTTCGGGGATATAAAATGCATCACCCTGTCGGATTGGCGTCTGGTGCGTGATATCGCCATCTGCACGCGGACGATACTCGCGTGGGTAATCGAGGATACAAGTAGCAGCAGTACAGCCCTCGGTAAACCGGATGCTGAGATTCTTTTGAATCGGGTCTTCGTTATGCATCCACCGTGCTCCTTGTTCATCACGAAAGCGCAGGCTTATCTCAAGAATCGTTCTGGCAGATTGTGCGGTGGCAGTCGGTAATTCGAAAAAAATGAGGCAGAGCGCAAAGCAGGTCAAGAAAACCTTTAGAGTCATGCCTTTTATCATCTGCAAATAACGGGGGTTGATTTTTGTTTTAAGAGATTCTGATTATTGTAACGGAATATCTTCACATATGCAAACGAAACTGTTATAATAACAGTGTATACAAACATATGAAAAAACTAATTCTCTCTGGCAGCTTATTGTTCATCTTGCTGCTTTCGCCCACGGGCAGCTTAGCAGCACCCGGCGATAACTGTGGTACCGACTTATTGCAAGATGTTCCGCAAGATTTTAACTGGAACCAGGCAATGGGAGTGCGTGGTGCCGATGAGTTTTTATGGAAACGCGGGTTGGTACAGAGTCAGCAGAATGGTTTTACCCTCAACAGCGGCGAGGGAATTAAGATTCACGGACGTGCCGAAGCGTTTGCCCCAGTGCAGATTTTTGTATATAGCTATGCCGATAACGATAACGACCCTACTACGATCGGCTTGAGAAGACCAGATATGTCGGTTTGCATCGAAGGCACTGTAGCAGATGAGAATGGCTACTTCGAACTCGAGTATAATGGCGTGTTCTTTTGGCGAGGACTGGGGCAAAAGATCGTTCTCGATGTTTTTTACAGAACGAACATGCTTTGGGAAGAATTCGTGCTTGAAAATCCCGTATCGAACCGGAACATATTGATCGGTTCGTATAATCTGCCGATTATTACCGATATTACTGCTGCCGGCACTGCCGGCGAATGTGCAGAGCTTTGCGACGTTGGTCTTGCCCAATCGCGTAGCTTGAATCCGGTTGAAATACCAGCGCGCCTATTGGGCAACAATTTTACTTTTACGAACCAGCGCGTAAACATAGCTCGGTTCCCGGGGCCGCATACATACTATGCAAACATTGAAGGGCAAACGAATATGAATCCCGGCGATGCTGATGGACTGCGGAATGTAACGCAAAAAATGATCGCGATGGAAATCCTCAAACGCGCACTATTAGGCAACAGGAATATCGGTGGGGTTCCGCCCGGTTTACCGGCATTAAGCGCACAAGAACTCAGTACCGCTCTAGAAGGCACCGGAACAGCCTCGACTTGGGTGAAAGACCTCGTAAAAAATGTACGTGCCGCCATGATCCATGGCGATAACGATGTCGCCGGCGTACTAACGATCAACCAGGCAACAGCCCCCGCAAATCC
>CAZOZW010000008.1:40315-42492 GCA_964584385.1 uncultured Candidatus Peribacteria bacterium | reverse complement strand
GAATAATCCCCCCGCTGTGATCTATAGAAATCAAGCGATCCAGTTTTTAAGCCCGATCATGAATCGTGGGACAAATGCCGACTTGGTGGAGGAATTATTCCCCGAAAAATCATCGAGCAGTATGAATGCGCAATGGACGAATGATTTCTTACGACTGATGAACTTTTGGACCGGCTCCTTGGCACCGAATCCATGTATCTTGGTAGATGATCAATCACCGAATCTTAATTTCGAAACGAACCCGGCCGGGGCAGAGCTGAATCATTGCGGGTATCAGTATGTGAGCGGGGGGTTGTAAGAATTGCCCATTAAAACCGACAGAACGCCGAGGGAGCTTTGTCATGTATATGTTCAATATCTCGGTTCTAGAATCGAGAATCTAGTAGTTGCAATTGAGATTGCAGCATTCTTGGCATAACCTGCTTGTTAAGCGCAAGTCGTAAAAATGGTAGGTCTATTGACCTTGTCAATGGTTCACTGCGTATCCATGCGTTACCAGCTCTCTAAATTCGTAGTAAAATATAAAAATTTCACTCGAGCTTTTTCATCGTCTCATTCGACATATTCTCACGAGGACTCATACCTTGTTGCACAAGAATCGTGATTCTAGATTATTGTTACGAGATTCTAGTATTTACTTGGTGCCGGGGGCGGGAATCGAACCCGCACGGAGTTACCTCCAAGGGATTTTAAGTCCCTCGTGTCTACCATTTCACCACCCCGGCTTTAAAAGAACAGAAGCATAATACTCGTATTCTGCAAATTATCTCAACCGATTTTTAAACTGGAGGCGACGGGCGGAATCGAACCGCCGATAAAGGCTTTGCAGGCCCCTGCCTTACCACTTGGCCACGTCGCCGTTAATTGAGAACGATGGTGTTAAATATTGATTCTATCTCCGCAAGTGCTTCGGTCGCATCCTCTCGGGGGAGAGCGGCTGTGAAGATGTAACCGGCGTTACTCCCGACGAGAAACAATTGATAGTAGACCAATCTTCTTGAATCGATTTGCGAAAGTGCCTCAAATTGCACCAATATCCCGTTTCTTCCTGCTATCTCGACTGCTTGCTCGTTTATCAGATTAAAATCGATAAGCGCAACGTATTCATTCTGTATCGTTTTGCGTGAAAATTCAAGAGCAGTTGTTGGGCGATTTACATTCTCGGTTGCCAGAACAATGTTCGGGAACATGCCAGAAACCGGCCGTGATCGGCGAAATATCGCTTCAATACTCGGTTTATCGGTAAATTGAGATGGAATCACCTCACGCCACAATTGCGGTAATCGGATTGCAAAATCGGCTTTTTCGATCAGGGTTGTGTTTCCCAAGTCAGCATCTCCATTCGTCGACTGGTCACCATCAACGAGTTCTTCATCTGCTCCGTTGGTCGATTCATCGTCGCCACCAAAAAATCCGCATCCGCTTAAGAGTAACATAAGGCCGAGCATGAGTATAAACTTGTTCCTCAATGAATAAGGTGATGATAAGAGAATATCTTTTTACATTTATTTATGTTTTTTGCAAGTGTTTCTTTCAAAAGATGATTGATAGATTCATCTCTTTAATTGAGAAATGAATCGAAATCGGTTATAGTTTATACGATATTTTGTCACACAACGTGATTGAACTTAAAAATGTAACAAAACAATTCGGTTCGAAAACCGCTGTAAAGAATATTAATCTGTCGATTAAAAAGGGAGAGGTATTCGGTTTTTTGGGTCCGAATGGTGCCGGGAAAACCACTACGATGAAAATGATCCTTGGGCTAGCCAGACCGACCAAGGGTAAGATTCTGGTTGGTGGCAAGCCCGCGGGATCGCTCGAAGTTCGCCGCAATATCGGATTCTTACCGGAATTCAGTCATTTTTATCAGCATTTGACGGGTACAGAATTTTTGCATTTCGTCGGTGAAATCTTTCAGATGAAAGAAACCGATATCGAAAAACGCAGTAAATCGCTCAGCAAGCTGGTGAATTTAAGTAACGAAGCAATGAATCGGGCAATCGGTACGTATTCAAAAGGCATGCAGCAACGAATTGGCATGGCACAAGCACTGATGAATGACCCGGATGTGATTTTTTTAGATGAACCGATGAGCGGACTCGATCCGATCGGCAGAAAAGAACTAAAAGATGTGATCGTTGGCTTAAAAGAACAGAAAAAAACGATTTTTTTCA
>CAZOZW010000008.1:40097-40305 GCA_964584385.1 uncultured Candidatus Peribacteria bacterium | reverse complement strand
TCGCATATTCTTGCCGATGCCGAACAGATCTGCGACCGAGTCGGGATAATTCATCTTGGAGAAATCCTCGTCAACGACACGGTCGAGACTTTGATGAAAGGCGGGAAAAGCCTAGAGGACATATTTATCGAGACGATCAAAGGCAAAACGCCTGCCAAGCCGAAAAAAGCAGCGTCAAAAAAAACCACAACTGCACAAACAAAAAAAA
>CAZOZW010000008.1:33814-40083 GCA_964584385.1 uncultured Candidatus Peribacteria bacterium | reverse complement strand
TGAGTGAAAATGAAATATTAATACCAAACAAGAAAACCATTCTTGCTCTTACCAAAAATACATTCCGCGAAACTATTCGCGACCGTATTTTATTGGTTATCGCGTTTTTCGGCGTTATGCTGATTGTAGCCAGCCTGCTGTTATCGAGCATTTCGCTGCGTCAAGATGAAAAGATCATCGTTGACTTGGGGCTGGGAATGATCGATATCTTCGGCATGTTGATAACAATTTTCGTGGGAACCCAATTAGTATTCCGTGAAATCGATAAAAAAACGATATTCATCTTACTGAGTAAACCGGTGTCGCGTTCATCATTCATCGTTTCGAAATTCTTCGGCTTGGGAGCGATTCTCTTGCTGATAACCGGAATTATGTTTTTAGTGTATATCGCCGTAATCGGCTTTTCGACCGACCTTTTGGTCGTAAATGAGATCATACAGGTTGGTTTCATTGCCAAACTCTTGCTGATCACCTTGTTCTCGTTACTTACATTTTTGTTATTACTGAGTTTGGTGATTTTTTTCAGCAGCTTCATGCAGCCAACCATAGCGGCGTTTTCGGCACTTACCGTATTTATCATCGGCCATACGACAGATAATTTACGGATATTCGCATTGCACAATGAAACCTCTGTTCTGTTTCAGCGTGTTGCCGATTTTGCATACTTTGCGTTTCCGAACTTTTCGGTTCTGAACTTGAAGAATTACGCTCTCAATAACATTGAGCCAACGGTAAGCCAACTCTTTGCCGCCGGCTTGGGCGCCGTTTGTTGGATTATTCTTGCGGTGATGCTTGGCAGCTTTTTCTTTTCGCGGAAAGAATTTTGAGGAACGCATCAAGAAACATTGGCTTTATACTTATTGCCCTGCTCCTTTTTGCGGGCACGGTTCAGGCGCAGCGGAACCTGTGGCCACTTATCGAAGATCATTTTTACGAGCTCGGAAAAAATCCCGGTTACATTCCAAGTGGCGAAACCTTAAAGCCGGCGATCATGGGATTCGATCATTTTGTCGGGAATCTCTATTGGCTACGTGCCGTACAATATGCGGGTGGTCATGCCGGTGGTTTCGAGTTTGATGCGCTGCCCGAATACATCGACCTCGTTACCGATTTAGATCCGCACTTCGAAGCGGCATATCGTTTTGGAGCTTTGGTGTATCCGCTCAATGAGAATATTCAGAATCGAGTTCCCGACTTACTGAATAAAGGAATTGAAATGAATAAAGGTCGAAATCAAGAATTTGTCGCGCAATTATATATCGATCTTGGTTTTTATACTTATTTTTTCGAGAACAAATACGAAGAGGCGGCAGATATTTATGCGACATGCCGGAATGAGATTCCGGAATGCCCGCCGTTTGCCGTACGAGTAGAAGGGTTTTTACGCAACAAGGCCGGTCGACACGAAATAGCCCTGAACACTTGGCTCGATCGACTCTCTAAAATCGTACAGCAACCCGAGAGTGTAAGTACCGAAGAAACAGAATTGTTTAAACAAAAAATCGAAGAATCGGCAAAGCTCGTTGCCCTAACATGTGCGGCTGAGCAGTACGCAAAGCGTAATAGCGAACCGCTCACCGAAATCGATCAACTACTTGATATAAAGGTGAACGACTGCACTCCGCTACAAGAACTAAATGCACAGTATCGCGCCGTACTCGAATACATCGTGCCGTCGAACGACTTGCAAGTCATAACCTCGAACACTCTGCAGAATTCATTCGACCACAACCCCTTTCTGTGGGATGCAGAGAAAAACCAAGTCACCACGTTCTTTTGGAAAGACTACGAAACAAAGTTCGATGATTAGGTTTTTAAAACGCATTCGCTGAGCTTCTGCTTCAGTTGATGAATGCCGTATGAATCGGTGATCGAGATCGCTGCCGGAGAAAATCGTCGAAATTCGTGTAAAGCAACCAAACAGGCATTTTCTTCTTGCAGCTGCTTATATTCATCACAGCGGTCGAGCTTGTTGAACACATAAAACTTCGGAATATGTGAACAATTTATTTGTTCAAGAATCTCTTCCACAACATCGATCTTCTGGCGAAACTCGGGGTCTGAAATATCGATGACATGAATCAACAAATCGGCGGTTTGCGCTTCTTGCAAAGTGGTTAAGAACGATTCGATCAGCTGGGGTGGCAGCTCACGGATAAAGCCGATCGTATCGGCGAGCAAAAATCCCTGCGGCAAATCGGGTATCCACACTCTGCCGATTTTTGTTTCAAGGGTAACAAACGGCGCATCTTTTACCGAAATATTCTGCTTTTTGGTGAGCAGCTTCATCAGAGTCGATTTGCCGGCATTGGTATAGCCGATCAGTGCAACGGTTTTCATGCCGGTGTTATTACGGGCATTGCGTTGATTAAATTGTTTCTTACGAATTGTTTCGAGCTTTTCTTCGAGTGATTTTATCTGCCGTCGAATATGGCGCTTTTCGGCTTCGATTCCTTTTTCACCGGCACCGCGCGTACCGATTCCCGCACCGGCGCGTTCGAAGAGTGTTGTTGCCTCACGTGAATACAACTTGGGGATTTCGTGATGTAACCGCGCGAGTTTGATCTGCATTTTCGCTTCGGGTGAGCTCGCTTGTCGATCGAAAATATTTAGGATGAGGTCGATGCGATCCCAGATCTTAACCCCTTTTTCAAACGTTTTTCCTAAATTTTCGTACTGATGCGGTTTTAACACACCGTTGACGATAACGAGTTCTATCTTCTCTGCCTTACAATATTCGGCAGCTTCGGCGATCTTTCCGCTGCCCAAATAGGTTTTTGCCGAGGGGCGACCGCGCTTTTGCACCACCTTTTTAATCAAGATTCCGCCGGCAGTTTCGGTCAGCGAGATCAGCTCGGCAAGTCGTGCCGAATCGGCGGCTTTCACCGCACCTTTCGGCATTACGTCTAATACGATCGCTTTTTTTCTTTGCTCGTGCATACAATTTCAATTTCCAAAAACAGAGTTTAACGATTGCTGATGTAAAATGGCAATCAAAAGCGTTGTGACAAATTGTTATAGATTATTGACGTGTCATCGCCCAATGAAAATGAATCAATCTGCAAATACTTTTGCTTATCCCACAGCGGCGGCATCAACACCCCATTGCTCGGCAAGATTTTTGAAGAACGCAAAACAATCAAGCGATCTATCAGATTCTGCTGCTCGAACGACTGTAATATTTGCGGTCCTCCTTCAACAAGAACAGACTGAATCCCCTTTTGATGCAGTTCTTTCATCACTGCTTGCAAGTCAACATGCCCCTGGTCATCACGATCGACGATTACTATATTATTCTTTGTTCGATGATCGGTCGCTTTTGCTACCTCTTCTGTATACTGGTGACTCGACCCGGCTTGGTATTCACTTTTTTGTGGAACAAACCGCAGATAGTTATCATTGCGAAATATTTTATAATTTCGCGAAAGCGGATGCTTGCCTTCGAGAATTATTTTCAGTGGCTGGCGTAGATTTTTGCCGAACCGTACATTCAACTGCGGGTCATCAACACGAATCGTATTGGCGCCAACAAGAATTGCCGTATGTTCGCTTCGTTTCTCGTGGAGATATTTTTGCGCCTCTGGGCCGGTAATCTGCGTTTGCTCACCGTTTGCAGCGGCAACCATGTTGTTTTGCGAAACCGCGATTTTGGCAGTGATAAAAGGGCGTTGGTATTTGTGAGAAATAAAAAAAGCTCTGTTGAGTTCGGTTGCCTCACTGCGTAAAACATCGGTGATGACCTCGACCCCGTGCTTTTGTAAATACTCGGTTCCCCCACTCGCTTGTTGATTCTGGTCGGCTACGGCAATAATCACCTTCGAAACACCTGCCGCAACAATCGCTTTGGCGCACGGCGGCGTTTTACCGGTATGATTACACGGCTCAAGCGTTACATACATCGTTGCTCCTGCTATTGCTTTTTTATCGGTAACGTTTTTTATTGCCGCAACTTCGGCATGATCACCACCGAATCGGGCGTGATACCCCTCACCGATAATGTAATCATCCTTAACGATAACGCAGCCCACCAACGGGTTCGGCTCTACCAATCCCCTACCCTTTTTGGCAAGTGCGAGTGCCCGTTGCATGTAGTGATTGTGGTCTATGAATTTAGAAAGTAGTTGTAGTCTATTGCATGAAGAAGTGAATGACAAACCTGTGAATAGAAATACTGCATTAATACGTGAAGTGCCGTTTAAATGCAGTATTTTTAGGCGCAAACTTGACTCGCAAACAATAATAATCTTTAATAATTTTTGCATGATAACAAAGCTTCGGTTTTGGTTATTGTGTTCTTTTACAACAACGAGGAGAATTAAAATGGGTCTTGATGTTATTACAGGTGATTCTGGTGGTTATATGCAAGCTTCTAATATTCGTCGATACATGTGGTTGTATGGAATTCTTCCATACGCATTTGACGAGATCTTTAAAGTCGAGATTACAACGGGTCCGAGTGAAATACTTACACCGAATACAGACGGTGTAATCACAGCGAAATGGGGCACGTTGGCCAATGTATTCTTACGAGTGAAGAATGAATCGCTCAACGAAGCATACGACGTTGATATAAGCCTTCCGGTTTTATATCGACCAGCGATAATGAACAAGCGAAAAGTGGTGAGAAATGCATCTTCTGTAAGCCGCAGGTTCTCGATGGAAGTCGGAAACCAAGGCAATTTATTACGAGAAACACCTTGGTTTCTCAACCTGCTTTTCAGTATTTCTTTTCCTCCAAAGAATTGGACACTGCCGGCGGAGCTCAAATTTGAGTCGCACGGACAGTCGAAATCGCTTTGGCTGAAATCTGTTTAACCTCGTTAACGGCGCACATGTAAATGTGCGCTTTTTCTAACTGCGCAATGCATCAATCGGATTTAGCTTGGCGGCTTTATTCGCCGGGGCGATGCCGAAGATAATACCGACCATCACCGAAATGCCGAGTGCCAACAAAACCGGTTGCAGGGTGAAGACGAATGGCCAGTCGAAATCGAAGTAGCCCGCAATAAAACTCACAAGAAACGAGATGCCGATTCCCATCAACGTACCGATAACCCCGCCGATCAGGCAGATAACGATTGCCTCGGTAACGAATTGGGTGCGGATCGCCAATGGCGAGGCACCGATTGCTTTTTTCAGCCCGATCTCTTGGGTGCGTTCGGTTACCGCGACATACATCACATTCATAATTCCCACGCCACCAACAATCATAGAAATAAGAGCAACGCCAAAAAGCAAAAGTGAGATGCCATTGGTGATGGTATCGATGATATCCATTGCTTCATCCATCGTGCGGATGACGAAGTCGTCTTTATCGGGGTCGGTGATGTTATGATTGCGCCGCAGAATACGGGTCGATTGCGAAATCGTCGACTTGACCAAATCACTGTTGTTCATTCGAAGCGAGATGGCGTGGAGATAATCGATTCCCATGATTTTTTTCTGTGCGGTTTTGAGCGGCAAAAACGCGTAGTCGTCCATATCCATAAAAAATTTGAGGCCGACCGGCTCTGCCACACCAACTACTTTATACCCCTTGCCGTTGATCTTGACTTTTTTATCGACCGGCGATGAATTGGGGAATAGATCGAGAGCCAAGTTCGACCCCAATACCACAACTTGCTGCATACCCTGTTCTTCGCTCGTTGAAAAAATTCTGCCGAACTCGATGGGGATATTTTCGATCTCAAAATATTCGGGCGTGGTCGCCCAAAAATTCACCTGCTTTTCGGTCGCTTTCGATACGAATTTCGATTGCCCCATCACCACCGAAAACCCGGTTTCAATATTACCGAGTTGTTTGAGATCTTCGGTATCTTCGTGTTTTAATGTTGTAATCTCAACACCGGTGGCAAGCCCCTGTCCGGTATTGCGATCTTTTTCGGCTTGGTTTCCTTTACTTGGTATCTGCCGCTCTATCCAAAGCGATTCGGAGGTAATGCTCGAAACTTGCGCTAAGATGAGCGAGCGGACGCCGGCACCAACCATTAGTACGATGATCACAATAGCCGTACCAACGATCACCCCGAGCGCGGTTAAAATCGACCGGGTGAGATTTTGCTTGAGCGCCGCCAGTGACATTCTAAAAATACCAAACCACATGATCATTCATAGCGTAAAGCATCAATCGGATTCAGCCGTGCCGCTTTACGTGCCGGATACAACCCGAACACCACTCCGACGAATAGCGAAACGGTGAGCGCTAAAATCACCGAAAACGGCGAGATCACAAAATCCCAATTGTATTCCATGTTGCGGGCAATCATCGC
>CAZOZW010000008.1:20420-33804 GCA_964584385.1 uncultured Candidatus Peribacteria bacterium | reverse complement strand
AGAATACGAAAGACCGGTGCCAACAACAATACCAACAATTCCACCGAGAACAGTAAGGATGAGCGCTTCGAGCAAGAATTGGTTCTGGATCTGGCTAACCGTCGAGCCGATCGCTTTTTTAAGCCCGATCTCGCGTGTGCGCTCTTGTACGGTGATCAGCATGACATTGGTAATACCAATACCACCGACGATGAGTGAAATAGCGGCAATACTCGCTAAAAAGAATTTTAAAGCGCCGGTTACCGCTTCTAGTGTTTCTATGGCTTGATCTAACGAACGCACCGAGAAATCATCTTCATCAGGATTAGTGATATCGTGTCGCTGGCGCATAAGTCGGCGGATGTTCTCCATCGCCAGCGGCACGCTATAATCGTCGTTGATCTTTGTGCGAACAAGGCTGACGTGATCGACACCGGTAAGTTGTTTTTGCGAGACTTCAAGCGGAATCAGCACCGAATCATCGGCACTGTTGAACAGCGATGAACCTTTTCGCTCTAACACGCCGATGACCGTAAACGGCACCGAACCAATACGGAGCTTTTTGCCGAGTGGATCGGTATACGGATACAAATCTTCTTTTATTTCTGAGCCGATGACCGCAACACGCTTATTGGCGTCGGCTTCGGCTTCGGTAAAAAAGCGACCGCGTTCTATCGCATGGTTTTCGACAAACGGATATTGGTGTGTAATGCCTATGAACGAACCGTCTTTGCTCTCTTCGCCGGCTACAAGCGAACCGGTGCCACGATTATACGCCGAAATACCATCGACAAACGGCAGATCGGCAATCGCTTCGGCGTCATCGGTCCCCAGTGTGGTTATAGTAATACCCATTGCCGCAGCGGGTGGGCCACTATCGTTACTGGCGCCCGGTAGCACCGCAACCAGGTTAGTACCCATTTGTTTGAGCGAACCGGTGATCAGGCTTTGCGCCCCGGCGCCAATCGACATAATGGCGATGACCGAAGCAACGCCGATGATTATGCCGAGCATGGTAAGAGCCGCCCGAGTCTTGTTCTCGAAAATACCCGCCAATGCCAGCCGAATGATCAAAGCGGTGCTTTTCACTTTTTCTTGGCAGATGGCTTTTTGGTCTTGAGTGGTTTTTGTTGGATATCTTCAAGAATCAATCCGTCTTTAATAATGATCTTGCGTGAAGCATGAGCGGCAATATCGTCTTCGTGCGTCACCATGATTATTGTTTTACCGTCGTTATGGAGCTGCTGAAAAATCTCCATCACTTCATCGCCCGATTTTGAATCGAGGTTTCCGGTTGGTTCGTCGGCAAAGATCACCCGTGGCTGATTGACCAATGCGCGGGCAATAGAAACACGTTGTTGCTGCCCGCCCGAAAGCTCGTTGGGGCGATGATCCATGCGGTCTTCGAGCCCCACGGCGGCGAGTGAGGCAATCGCCCGCTCATCTTGCAAGGCAGATTGCACCCCGGCGTAGAGCATGGGGAGCTTTACATTATCGAGTGAGGTCATCTTGCTGAGCAAGTAGAACATCTGAAAAACAAAGCCGATCTTATTACGGCGGATCTCGGCGAGTTCATCTTCGTCGAAGCCGGTGGTCGGCAAGCCGTCGAATTTATATTCTCCGGCATTTGGTACATCTAAAAAGCCCATAATATTCATAAGCGTCGATTTACCAGAGCCAGATGGACCCATAATCGCCACGAATTCGCCTTCGTTGATGGTGAGCGAAATACCTTTCAGCACGTGCGCCACCAGGCGACCGGTGGCGTAAGCTTTTTGTATATTATGAAGCTCGATTACTTTGTTTGTCATATTTACGGTGCAATTTATTCTTCGGTGATCTCATACAGCACAACTTCATCATCGAGCGATAATCCGCTCGTCACTTCGATCACGCGTTCGCCCTCGAGCCCGATTTCAATAGAGCGCGGCTCTTGTATACCCGGCTCGCTTTCAACGAATACAAAAGGTTTGTTTTCTTCGTAGCGTAAGGCATCGGCACGGATCGTGAGTGCATTTTCAACTTCTCCGACGAGGATTTCGACATCGGCGGTCATCCCCGATTTTATCCGCTCGGATCCATCGTCTTGCTCATCGAGGGCGATTTCAATGCGGTAATAGATCACCCCTTGAATCACGGTTTCTGCCGGGTCGATATTTACAACCGTACCGGTAAAAATGTCATCGTATGAAAAGGCATCGAAAGTGATGCTCGTTGTATTGCCCACAGAAATACTGTCGATATCGGTTTCGGGGATATTAACCGCGATCTGCAGAGCATTGGTCATCAGCTGAATCGCCTCGGTGCCGGGCTGTGCGGCTTCGCCGATTTCGGGCATGACTTGGGTTATCACCCCGGCGGTCGGTGCTTTGATGATGGTTTCTTCGTAAGCGTTGCGCGCTTGTTTCCAGGCGTTCAATCGTTGTTGTACGAGTGCTTGCTGGGCGGCAACATCTACACTGCGGGGGGTTTCGAGTAATTTGGCTTTGTTGTTTTTGGCACGATCGAGCATGAGCTTTTGTTGATCGAGTTCACGTTCTAAAGCGCTTATTGCAAGCTTGGTTTCAAGCTCAACACGCTTGTAGTCAGATTCGGCGATTTGCAGGGCACTTGCCGAATTCTGCCTGCCGGCATCGGCGGTATCGAGCGCTTCGGTGGTAAGCACCTCGGTAGTATCTATCGAGAGATCGGCAGATTCTAATGCCTGTCGGGCGTTTTGAACAGTGGCGATCGTAACAATCAACGCATTCTGCTCGGCCTTGATCGAAGCTTTGAACGACTCGATCTCGGCAACAGATAAATCGGCACCGCTGCGCGAAGCGATCAACATCTCGAATACCGTGTCGAGATGATCTTTTTGTGTGGTGATGATCTCTTCAAACGTATTGAGAGAGATGGTCGCCACTTCGATGGTCGGTTCGGCTTCGGCGGCTTGCTTGGCTGATTCAAGTTGCTCGATGAGAACATCATGCTGGCGGTAATTGCGATTCGCTTCGTTTTTCAGGTTTGGATCTTTAAAGCCAAGGTTAAGCTGGCGAGCTTTACCGGCACTGGTCGTGGTTGAAAGTATCGTGTCGATGACAGACTGCGCATGACGTACATCATCAATCGCACTTTCGGCGGTTTTCGACAAGGTTTCGAGGGTATTCCTCAAGCTTAGATCAACCTGCTGCTGGCTTTGGTTACGGGTTTGTGTGGTATTGGTAAGGCCTGTTTCGGCAATGCTGGCTGTGATTGTTGCCTGCTCTACAGCGAGTTCGGCCTTTTGCAGTTGCAATTCGTTCACTTGTTTTTGCTCCTGCATTCGCTCTACCAGCGCCACTATGTTTGTTTGTGCGGTTTCGATCTCGGTTTCTACGCTTTGCAGGTCGGCGTTTGTCGGCGGGGCGTAACGGGCGTCTAAATCGGCTTGTGCTGATGCTAAAACGGCTCTGGCTTGTTCCATTTGCAAAAACTCATCTTGTCCGTCGAGTTCGATCAGCACCTCACCCTTTTCTACTTTTAGTCCTTTTTTGGCATAGATCTGAGTAATGGTTCCACTTCGCTCAAACCGCAAGGCGATTTCTTTTTGTGCTTCTACACTGCCGGTCGCTTCTACAATTTGCTGCACTGGCCCCATTGCCGGCTGTTCGGTTTTAAATTCGATCATTTCATTTTGGGGTCGCAGAATATAATAGCCGATCGCCACCACGATGATCAGCGGAATAAACCACCGATAGCGCTTTTTGCGGCGCTTTTTGTGATGCTGCAATAAAACCTGCTCGGCCACATCGGGCGCTTTGTCTTGATTCGTCATAGTTTTTGGTATTTATTTCAACTTATAATACCGCTTTTTAATGGCTTTAACAAGCCATTCCAATTTATTTATTTTGACTAATAACACCAATGTTATAGAGGTATACTGACCAGTATCTCCACAGCTTTTAAAAAACAGCATCACCATGCCGAATAATACAAAATCTTACTATCAAACAATGAGTATGTACCAACTCATTTTCTCATCAGCTCAACGCTTCGTCCTAAAAGCCAGACGAGCAACAAGCATCTGCACCAGTGCTGGCACCCTCTATAACTTTTAATACTTATTAACGTTGCGATTGCCAGAGTGAGCAACCGCCCGAAATACGGTTTGCGTAGTGAACATGCTTTTTGAAAGGTAATGTGATAACGTCATCTCGAATCTGTTGACCTTATTCGAACACTATCGATGTAATTTTTATAAAAAAAAGAGACCATAGCGTTAATATACGCCTTAATCTCCTTTTTGTTACAGGTGCCTGCTGTTAAAGAAAGAGTCGTACGGTGTGATTAATCTTCAGAGCAGGAACAGAGTCGATCACTAGAGCTTCGGATTCTGTGGTTTACATTTTCATGAAAGCTCCCTTGCAATACCAATCATCATCTCCAGAAATCGCCTTCGAGGATTAGAGAAACAATATTGGTAAACCATGTTTTCGCCAAAAAAGGAGACTATTGCGCGAAATCACGCTATAGTCTCCTTTTTACATAACTGTGAATCAAAAAAACGGGAGCTAATTTCTCCCGTTTTTTTAAAATCATCAGTTGAAGATGCTTATGACTTTTTCTTGACGGTTTTCTTCACCGACTTTTTGACATCATCGGCCTTGCTCTTGACTTGCTTGGCAACGCTATTCGCCTTTTTTTGTGCGGATTTTTTCGTTCCTTTTGCGGTTTTAATCGCACTATCGACAATATTATCGAGTTCGGCTTGAGCGGTTTTGCTGAGCTCGCCGCCTTTTTTTTCAAGAAAACTTAAAAAATCATCGGCCGATTTTTTGCCCGACTGGAGGATATCTTGCATTTCTTTCGATTGCAAAAACGTTTGCACTTCGGTACCGGCGCTCGATGCGGCATCGACAAGAGATTTGCCAAAGTCGTTGAACTTGGCGTCGGATTTTTTTAATTCGGCACGGAGTTTTTCGCCCGATTTTGGCGCGAAGAGGATTCCGGCAGAGATTCCGGCAAGGAGACCGATTATGAATTTTTTCATGTGGATGAGAGAAAAGAAAGAGAATCTGCTATGTTTTTGATTTGTGTTTCGAACTCGGCATCACCGCGAACGATAAAATGGCTTTCGTCATCACGCGGTATCTTGATTTCGTAAGCATTCCCATATTCACCGGCTTGGCGGGAATCGATGCTGTTCGGGTGGATTTCGAGGGTAACGATAGTGTTGTCGGGTGTTACTTCTTCGGGGGCGATCGAAACCTTGCTGATCACTGCTTCACTTTCTCCGTTTTCGCTCCACCACCAGCTTTTAGGAATAGCAAAGGTGTAATTGAAGCGCTCGCGATTATACACGGTATATTCATTCGGAATCATGAGTTCTTCATCGTCTGAATCGCTTCTTAAAACAGCATCTTCGGGGATTTCGGGCGCGCTCTGCTCCGAGAGTATTTTGGTGATGACATCGGGAGAAAGGCTCGATGAAACACAGATTCCGGTCGCATTGACATCAAGTCCGTCGAGTTCGCAGCGATAACCGCTTGGGCAGAGTTTTTTTGCTTTGCCGCCACATACGATCACTTCATTGTCGTTGATTTGCTCATCTGCAACCACTTCGCTTGCATCTTGCCATTCGAGCATGCCGAGCATGTCGTAAAAAACGGCTTTTTCGGTTTCGGGTTTTTGTTGTGGTTGAAAACTGAACTCCAAAATATCGTTTGCCGGCTGACGGGTGATAAACACATCGACTTCGCCTGAATTATGTAACACGCGTACTGCGGGTGTTGTACCATTTGCAATTTGTATATTATTGCCGGTCGTCATTTTTTCACGTGCCTCGAGTGCAGCGGAGGTTTGTGCCGTAAGTTGCGAAACCGTGATTGATGGATCCTGCTGCTCGATTCCGTACATCACCACGCCCGACGGCGATTCGTCGCGTTCCCAATTACCGGGTAATACAACCGAGAATCCGAGGTCATCTTCGGCAAAAACCGAAAGTCGTTGCTCGGCTTCATCTTGTAAACGGGTTACGGTATAAACAGTGATTACCTCATCTTCATCGCCCACTTCGATCTCGCCTGTCACTTCAACATTTTCATCTTCGAATTGTGAAAGGCTCACCACTTGGCTTCGAAGTGGGTACTGGCGATTTTCGTCGGTGTATAAAACATGAGTACTGTTCTCGTAGATGGTTTTTTCTTTGGGGACAATATCAATGATTTTTTCTGCGGTGTTGTGACCTCCGGTGTGGTATCTGTATTCTGATCGGCGTTCAAACTACACGCTGCAAAAGTAGTCGTCGCAACCAAGAGCACTAAACCGATAAATATTCTCAATTTCATGGGGATGTATCAGACGTATGATATAGTGACGAAAAAAAACACGAAAATCAAACTTTCGCTTTCGGTAATTTTTTGGCAGAATTTTAGAGCTATATTTTCTCCCAAATGATTCAGATTCACGCAAAAAACTTCGAACTCCTCGATTTCGACAAAGAACAACTCCAAAAAAAAGCTGAAAAGTTAATTCACCTCGCCCGCGAAATGGGTGATGAATCAACCGTCATCAAACTCGATTACGAGATCATCTCAAAAGCGAAGCATCTTGTCGGTGGCGCTTTAACCATCTCGCTCCCTGGCGACGTTTTGCGCGCCGAAGCACAAGCCGAAAAGAATCTGCTCACCGTGTGGGATCAGCTCGAAAAAGAGATTCGACCGCAGATCGAGAAATACAAAGGAAAACACCGTCATTAAAATGAAGGCGATTCCACTTGCCTCACCGCTGATAGAAATTGGTGATGATCTGGCTGAAGTGATCGATCGCTTGGTTTTTGATACTGATTTAGAACAGTCGGTTTTGGTGATCACCTCAAAAGTGGTGGCGGTTGCCGAAGGTTCGGTAAAACAGTGTAAAACGAAAGATCAATTCGATACGCTCGTGAAAAGCGAAGCCGATGAGGTATTGGGTGCATCGCAGGAATTTGGGTTTTATCTCACCAAAAAGAACGGGATGATGATGCCGAATGCCGGTATTGATAGCAGTAATGCTCCTTTGGGCACAGCCATTTTGTTGCCGAAAAACAGCCAAGCGAGCGCCGACCTGATTCGTAATTACTTCATGGAAAAGTACAAGCTCAAGCATTTTGGGGTGATCATCGCCGATTCACGGGTGGTGCCATTTCGACTGGGAATTAGTGGGGTAGCTCTGGCATGGGTTGGGTTTACCGGCGTAAGCGACGAGCGTGGAAAAAATGATCTCTACGGTAAGCCGCTTAAGGTTTCTCGATTAGCAGTAGCGGATAATTTAGCGGGTTTTGCGCAAAACTATTTCGGTCAGGCAAATGAACGCGTACCGTTTGTGTTGTTACAAAATCCGCCGGTAGAATTTACCGACGTGAAGCAGAACTCAAAAAGTGCCGCCATTCGCCCCGAAGATGATTTATATGGGGCGTTTTGGAAGAGCAATCGGCAAGGGCAATAAGGGGTTTCTTGAGAATGCGGTGGATAGGTGGTGAAGGTATTAGATGTATGATTTTGGATTTAAGATTTAAGAATCGCACGCATAATTGTCATTTCATTCTAATGCAGAGAAGTTTTAAGTAAACGCTGATCAGAATCAAAAAGTCCGTTTTGTGTAACGGCTGTGATCTTGCATGCAGCAGCTCTGCGAAGGTCGATTGGCATTTCGGAAAATTGTCAGCAAATAACTGATTACTAATCGGTTTAAACTTTTTTTGTGGTACTTTGAATTACCACCTTCTATCAATTAATTAGTTTCCTATCGCAAGTCTTGGTCTTCGATTTCTTCTCTTATCATTTCGGATATTTCGAGGACAGCTTTCTCAGAAAGCGTAACTTTACGATCTTTCGAGAGCAAGCGGACTAAGTCGGCAATATCCATCTGCGGAATACTGGCAATGGCGAGTGCCAATGCTTCAACATCTTCACCGCTCAAATCATCACCATCCATATATTCGTAAATTTTTGCCTTGATAGAATAAACATCGCTCTCACTATCAAACTCTATTCTTGGTTCATGTTCTTTGTTCATCTGGGATTTGAAAAATGTGATTCGATGTTCTGGACAACAGCTATGAGCTCGGCATACTCCGGCTTAGAACTATCTTTTGCTGAACTTATTTTGAACTCTTTCCCGTATTTCTGTATACAACGTTCTTTGACATATTGCCATAAATTGCCGCCATGCGCACCGGGAATAGCTTTATAAAACTTGTCCCAGTGTTTTAAGGTCTTTTCACTTTCGAGGATTTCAGTCAAACTTGAAAAACTTTGCGACCAATCACCACCCCTATATGCAATGGTTATCACATATTTCCCGTTCTCATCTACTCGAAAAAAGCTGTTTTTCAGGGGAGCGAAAGTGTCTGGGTTTTTTGGTTTCGGCTTCGGTTTGCCCTTCTCTTTGTAAAGAAATGTCATTTTTGTTTTCTCATCTTTTCCATAATTATCACCCTTAATCGGATTCTCGTTGACGGTAATTTCTTGCCGGGTATGATCTTCGATCGTCTGTTTGAGTGAGACCTGGTTTTTTTGATGAACTAAATTCTGGACTTCTAATGGTAAGTAACTCATATAAACCGCACGCTTGGCTTGGCAAGATGGCTTTTTTGCAATCGGGTGATCGTAGATATAAGCCCTTTTTTCATGATTCAATGGGTTTAAGCGAATAATGCGACCGAGTCGTTGCAGGTATGTTGTCCACGATTTCGATGGCGGGATATTTGCCATTTCGGCCTGTGGAAGGTCGGCGCCTTCATCGAGCAAATTCGCACTCGTTAAAACATGGATTTTGCTTTTGCCATACAACTCTCTTACAAGCTGATCGAGTTTGGGATTCGTATCGCCATCTAAAAAGAAAGCGAATGGGTAGCGATTGTGTTCTGTAAAAAAACTTTGCAACTGATCAACCGTTTTAATGTGTTCGATTCCCGAATCAACACTATAGTCATCCATTTCTTGCCGATTAATGATTTCTGCCAGTTTTAAGCCTTGCTTTCTGCTAACACAAAAGTTGATTGCCTGTGGGTGATATTCAGAATCGTTCTTTTTATCTCGTAGTTCTTTCCTCACCTCATCGTAATTCGCCAGATACTGCTCATTCAATTGATCTTGCCGATCTTCTGCAAGTACGAATTCGGCTTTCCCGTTCGCACTTTTCTTCAGCTCGATCTCACTCAGTGCCATTTCTCGTGTACGGTTATTGATTGGCGCAAGCAAACCGCATTTAATACATTCTTTCAAAGTCGCGGCGTCGATAAGTTCTCTTCCTTCTTGCAGAAAATTCCTTTCACCATTAAATGGTGTCGCCGAAAAACTGATCTTTGGGATTGTATTATCTAGCTGTTTTAATTGCCCATCTACATCAAGCGGTTTATCTGCTCGGGGGTATTCGATCTTTTTTTGCGCTTCTACCAAAACCTTGTTTCTGTTTTCGGTTCCGGCACGATGCTGCTCATCCATAACAATAAGGTCGGGGGTGAATTCCGCCAAGGTTTTTTCCATCGAATTATAGGTCGATATCACTATCCGAGCATCGTTAAGATCGGCTTTGCCGTGCTCTGAATCGACGACCGCAACCGAACCTGCCGCTAAATGAGTATGATCGCCTTTTGGGTCTTGCACCAATTCGTCTTCGAGTTGCTTGTTGACCGTGAGCGACGGGGTAAGCACCAACACTTTTTGACCAGACTGCACAGCAAGATTCGCAATAATACGAGACTTACCGGTGCCGGTGGGGTACCATAACACACCATCGGTACCGCCGTTTTGCAAAAAGTCGATTATTTTTTTAAAGCCACGAAATTGCAAAGCCGAGCGGGGATCGGTTTCGTTTTGAAACGGCGAGTGCTCTAAAAAACTCGTAAGATTATTCGTGAGCTCACTTCTCTTTTCAAGAAGTTGTAGCAAAGCTTGGTATTGCTCTTGGTGTTCTGATTTTAGTCGATTGATCGCTTCGCTCGACAGCTGAGATGATTCGAGACCAAGTTTTTGCAATAGTTCTGGCATACCCCCACCGATATCGGCAAGAAGTCCATCAAGAGCATCGGGGTTATTTCCGCGACTCGGCACTCTGCCACTCGTGTCGGATGCTATGCACAAATTAAAATCCTTTGTTGGTTCTTGGTTTTCTTGCATGTTTGATTTTTGTTTGTGCCGAATAATTCTTTACTCTAAAGGTTATGGAGAGCAAAGAGGCTAGTTCTGATTGACCGCAAAATCGGGATTCACTTCGGGGTCGATCGGCGCGCGGTTTTGAATCTTTTGGTCGAGCTCGGCTTGTTTATCGGCGGGCAAGGTGTAGTAGATCTCCACCCAATCGCCAACGGTAAACTCATCCCACAATTCATCCATTGGTAAGAACGGCGTATTGATGCAACCATGGGAACCGTACACACCACGGTTTTCGGGTTTCCAAAACGGTGGAACGCGCCAGCCGGCATCGTGGATCGCATATCCGCCATAAAAATAGAATGCCTTCGTAACAAACCATTCCCCTTGCATCCAGTGCGGGCCGCGTGCTTCGTAGATCTTCCATTTACCGGTAGGTGTTGGGGTTTTGTTTTTACCGGTGGTAACACGGGTGTACACTTTTAGTTCACAGTTTTTTAGTCCATACATCACTTGATTGCCCAAATCGATGATGATGCGATTGCCATTGGTGACTTGCTCTGAGCATGCAGCTTCTTGCTTTCTTAGCTCGTTCAAGCAGTGTTGGTTATTCTCGTAGGTGGTGCGTTTGTCGCAAAAATCTTTGGTGAGCGACCAGTCGGATCGGCGCTGATTGATAAAATCGAACTCGCGAACAGAAATATTCTGCAACGCGAATTGACGATTGCAAAAGCGCGAGAACTGGTTGCCGACTAACGAGTTGCACACTTTGCGGGTTAGCTTGCCCGCCTCTTTTAAAGCAAGGATTCCTTGTTCGGTTACGTTTTTTGGTAGAGTCTCATTTTGCTCGGTTTCTGCTGGTTCGCTTTGTATCACGAGTGTTGGTACTTCGATTTTTGGCTTTGTTTGATTAACTGAAATATGATCGGTTTCAATGATATCGAGAATCGTTATCGCTTGTGCGGGCGCGGTAAACGCCAGCAAAAGCATGCCGGTCAGTATCAGTTGCTTCATATTTTTTTTGCAATAATTATCTTATTCTACAGCATTTGGTAGGCGTTTAACAAGTCTTTTACGAGCAATTGTCCGGGTGCGGTCGCTAATTCTCCGTCAATCGCGGCAAACATCAATTCGCTGCCAAGCACCGGGGCGATAATGCGCGATGCCTTGCCGATCTCTCCCATCGAGATGATGATATGTTTGATAGATTTTTTCTCTAACTTTTCGGCAAGTCGAAGCATCGTGATCAGGTCTTTCTTTTTTGTGGCAAGAGCGGCAATCTTTATGATATCGGGCTTGTTCTTTTGTATGACTTCGATCAAACGGGTTAACGCCGGCAAACCGGGTGTACCTTCAAAAAAATGTGCCGAAAGAATCAATTGGCAATCACTTGGTGCATCGGCAATAAATTCTTCCAATAAATCCGCATCGAATCCGTAGTCGAAATCTACATATTCAAAACCTGCTTTTGCCGCTTCTCGTAAAATTTCAAAGCGATCTTGGTCACTCCCGGTAAAACCCCCCTGCTCGGCGGGTGGTTTGCAGTTAGCAACTAAGGGTAGCTTGGTTGCTTTGCGCAAAGCGGTGTAATCGCGTTCGTTGAGTTCACCAAGCCAGAGCTCAAGAGCCTCAGCACCAGACTGTTCGGCTTTACCGATTTGCTCCAAAGCTTGCGATAGTTCTGAAGTGCTGATCGAAACGCAGATCTTCGTCATCTTAGCTTTTATCAGTGTAATGATCCCAAACACAATGTGGCAGCTCGTGAATAGGTACTTCTACGGTTTTGCCATCGGCGCGATAGCGAAGCTCAACGCATTCGCGTTCTAGCGTCCGCTTGCTCACCACAACCCGCAGGGGAATGCCGAGTAGATCGGAATCGGCGAATTTTTTACCGGGGGATTCATCACGTTCATCGACCAACACGTCGTAGCCGTCTTGCTCTAAATCGAAAGCAATGCGCTCTGCCGTGTCATCTTCGCGTAGAGAGATGATATGCACCTGAAACGGGGCAAGTGATTTCGGCCAAATAATGCCGCCTTCGTCGTGACTCGCCTCTACCACTGTTCCCAGTAAACGACTCACACCAATGCCATAGCATCCCATAATCACCGGCCTTTGCTTACCGTCGCTATCGGTAAAGGTAAAACCGAAGCTTTCGGAAAACTTCGTTCCAAGGTCGAAAATATTCCCGACCTCAACACACTTTTTTTCATCGAGTTTTCCATCGTTGCAACTAGGGCAGGGGTCGGATTTTTTGAGATTTTCGGCGATTTCGCTGTTTTGGGCAAAACCGCATTTTTCGCAATAGATCATAGTATCTTCTCCTGCCGGAGTAACGACCGAGAACTCGTCGGAGTTTTTTTTGGTGAAGGCGCCACCGTCGGATTCGATGCGGTACGATTTAAGACCGCAACGCTCGAATACCCGAAAATACGCCTCAGCCATTTGTTCGTAGTATTTTTCGAATTCTGCTTGGGTTTTGTGAAACGAGTAGGCGTCTTTCATCAAAAATTCGCGCCCGCGCAAAATACCACTTTTGGCGCGCGGTTCGTTACGGAACTTGGCTTGAATATGATACAAGCAGAGTGGGAAATCGCGGTAACTGCGGATCAGATCTTTGGCGATCGGGGTGACCATTTCTTCGTGGCTCCAGCTCAGGATTGTATTCTTGGTCGGCGTATAACCGATATCGGTATCAGCCCGACCGGTTTTTTCCCAGTTCTCACGCGGAGTAAGCACCGGCATGAGCAGCTCTTGAGCACAAACCGCATTCATCTCTTCGCGGATGATCTGTTCGATTTTGCGGAGCACCTTATACCCGAGTGGCAGGTACGAATACACACCGGCGATCTCTTTCTTAATAAAGCCGGCGCGGGTGAGCAGTTCGGCATTTTTCGATTCGGCGTCGTGCGGCGCGTCTTTATCGGTGCGAACGGCAAGCAGTGATTGTTTCATTATATGTAAAGATTAATCATTAAGATATTTTACGACTTTTTCACGGATGAATTTGACGAATTCCAAATCCATTTCGGCACCTGCCTCGATAAAATCGACCATCGGGGTTTTCGATTTTTTCAGCTTGGTGCGTAATTCTTTACCGGCAGTTTTGGCAAAGAGCATGCCATACACGCCACCAATCATAATACCGGCAACAAAAGCCGTTTTGGCGCATGAGTGCGAACGCTTTTTAGGACAGCACTTTTTCTGGGGATTGTAGTGAACTTCGTTGTTCATAAGTAATTAAAAAACAGAAAGAAGAAAGAATGTAGATACCGAACCGGCGACGATGCCGGCAAATACTTCGAGCGGAG
>CAZOZW010000008.1:2491-20410 GCA_964584385.1 uncultured Candidatus Peribacteria bacterium | reverse complement strand
CCACACCTTCGTGGAACTTATTGTCGCCACGTAAACGGTTGAGTTCGGTGGCATGATTACCTACGGCGCGACGCAATTTAAGCGCATCGTACATCACCACGATCGCAAAACTTAACGCGATCGCAAATGTCGTGGATTGTAAACCATCGATAATCCCAACAGTTGTAGCAAGTGAAACCACAAAAATCGTATGCCCGCTCGGCATACCTCCGGTTTGAAAAAAATCGCCCGCTTCTAAAAAGTGTTTTTTATAGAAGATGTGTGTGAGCTTGGCGATTTCAGCCAAAGTGCCGGCAATGATCGGTACAAGCAACGGGTACTCCAGAAACACTTTCATGCACAAAGTATCCGTTTTTTAAATCGAAATGCAAAACGGTTTTTATTTCTCGATCCGTTCGTTTTTTTGCGAATAGGTAATACGCGGTGGGTTGTTGAAAACCGCTTCTACGTAACTCATCGCCGGTGGCAGACCGTTCGCTATAACTTTCGTAAAACTACTGCTGTGTTGCTGATAATCGCTCGCATCAATAGGATACAGTGGTATTTTAAGATCACGGGCAAACAAATTGGCAATACTGGTGGCGGTACGCATTGGTGTAAAACGACCGGGTCCGTTTACGAATAAAATACCGGTCAGCGTTTTTGGTTTGATCGAGTTTTTTTCGAGCAGGTTTGTAATCTCAACCAAAAGATCGGGGCGGTTTTTAATCCCCGGCTCGTCGATAAAAACCTCGGAGTGATCGACCGATTCCCCATTTTCTTGCAGGAGTTGCACCTGAGTGGTTTCGCCGTGATTTTCGTAGGCAAGTATCATCACTTAATTATTGCATTTTTTATTATGGATAGCAATTCCATAACTTGCTTTTTTTTAAATGAAAGATAAAGTATACGAGTTAGATTCTTCACAGCCAAACTGTCGAAGGTCTGCAAACCAGCAATTTAACAACACAGCAAGAGGTACACGGTTATGAAAGAGATTGATACTCGTGATTTTCCAATCGGTAAGTATTTGCAAGTACAGATCAATGCGCAGCAAGTCGGTACCGAAGGTAACATCATTATAGTTAAGGCGAACTCTGAATATTCTCTAACTGCACGGTTCAATTTGCCATGCATAGAATTTTTAAATTCACACCTCGATTCGCCGCAAGAGGCAGCACTGCTTTCTAGTAGGATCGATGTTTGCTATTACCTTCCCGGAGAGACAACAAGTGTAATTGTGACACCGATAATTATTAATCCACCAAACACTTCTCAAGAAATGGTAAATGTGATTTGTCGAAATACACTTGCCGAAAGCAACGTAATTGAGGGCAGTCTCCCAGAGACAATGTTTATAACACCTCCACCCGGACAATTACTGCCAATTCTTGTAGTGCCTTTAATCAACTACCCGGTTTATTACTATACTCTATACATCCGCGGTGAAAAACCAAAGCGGCATTTGAATTAATCCTAATGGGAGAAACAATATGTATAAACAACTACCTGACTTTCGATTAATGATTTTAACCGAATCTATATCAAGAATTCGATACGAGCACGAAGGGAACAAGCACTTCGCGAGGAATATATTTGCCGGCATATCCGGAAAACAGTTTTCAATCCACTTAATGTCTTGCGAACACTCCCGTGTATTGCAAAACCAAGTTATATATTTGTTCCAACAATGGTTAGATCGCGACACCGATCAGGAATTATTCGGCAAAATAACCTTTGATCTTTCACCAAGCCAAGAAATTGTATTTGATAATAATACAAAAGGCATGTTCAAGCCGAACGCTTTCATGGTACCGAACGAAGGCCTTGCCATAGGAATCTATTTATTCCCGGTCCCAGAGGATAAGCGATATTGTTCGGTTTGGCACTTGATTGGGAAAGAACCAAGCCTAAGAGACTATACTAGGATGTTCTTTGGCTAAAGTGTTGTTAACTACCCGCCCTGAAGAGGGGCGGGGTTTTTTGTGTTCGATTACACAAACTCAGTAAGAACCTAAGCTTTGTTTGACAGGATGTAAGGAATACGTAAAATAATTTCGTTGATTGGAACCATTTTACAGATGTGTTTCTCACAATATTTACAGAACATTAATGCACCGGAGAAAATAAATGACCATTCAACACGTTATGAAACTCGGAAAGCTGAATCCTACCAATACAGAGATTGAGATCCACTTCACCATAAAAGGAGTATCGGTGAGTAAGAAAGGGAACACCCTGGTTGGACGCAAGGGCACCAAGATTCTTCTTACTGCCAGAATAGTGGCAACCGAACAAGTAAATTGTATTCGAGGGAACGTTACAATAGCGCTTGTTAACACATCTACACATGAGATTGCTCATGAGCAGCAGTTGGTTTCTTCCGATCGAGCTACTCATTGGAGCGTGCAAATGCCCACCGTACCCGAGTACTTCTATTTGCAATTGCAGTCGCCACACTTACTAACGATTGACGTAAGTGGTCTGCGGCACGACGAGAATGAGAACAAATGGTATTGGCAAAACCACAAGCCATACCAGGTTTATATTGAAGGTAAATCAAAAGAGTTTACGCTCTTCGGTCAGTAATTCTGTTTTACTTGGGGCGTCTCAATGAGACGCCTCTTACCGCATGGTGACAAAAAATGTCTTACTTCTGCTTTTTCTCAAACCGCTTACGATCGGTCTCGTTACGGTATTTTTTACGTAAGCGAATACTCTTCGGTGTTACTTCGACATATTCATCGTTGTCGATGTATTCGAGTGCTTTTTCGAGCGTCATCTCGAGTGGTGGAGTAAGATTGATGGCATCGTCTTTACCGCTGGCACGCACGTTGCTGAGCTTTTTTTGCTTTAAAGGATTCACCACCAAATCACTTCCCTGATTATGCTCGCCGATGATCATGCCTTCGTAGACTTTTTCTTGTGGTGAGACGAACAGTGGCCCACGTTCTTGTAAATTCCAAAGCGCGTAGCCAACACATTCACCATCAACTCCGCTGATCATAGAGCCAACACTTCTGCGTTCGATCTTGCCCATGTGTGGAACGAATTTGTCGAATGCATGGTAAAAGGTACCCTCGCCTTTGGTGAGTACGATGAACGTACCGCGAAAACCAAGTAAGCCCCGAGTCGGCGATGAAAATTCTAGGGTGACATAGTTGTTCTCGACCTTCATGTTTTTCATTTCTCCTTTGCGTTTCGCCAGCGCTTCGATGATTGATCCGCTACATTCTTCGGGAGCATTGATATGCACTGTTTCGAGTGGCTCGTGCACCACACCGTCGATTTCTTTCAACACCACTTCGGGCTGGCTTACTTGAAGTTCAAAGCCTTCGCGGCGCATTTCTTCGATCAACACCGCCAAATGCATCTCTCCACGCCCAAATACTTTAAAGACATCGGCATCGTTACTGAATTGCACTTGCAGACCAACATTCGTTTCGAGCTCGCGTTCGAGTCGCTCACGAATATTGCGCGAGGTAACAAGTTTGCCTTCGCGCCCGGCAAGTGGTGAATCGTTGACCATAAAATCCATCGCCAATGCCGGCGGATCAACCGAGATCGCCGGAAGCGGCTCGGCACTAGGATCGGTCGTTATCGTCTCGCCGACGTAAATGTCGGCAATACCGGCAATCGCTACCACATCGCCGCTTTGCACGGCATCTACTTCTATACGATTGAGCCCCTGAAACGTGAACAACTTGCTGATCTTAGCGCTGCGTTTTTGCCCATCGGGCGTTAGAATAGTAACTTGTGCGTTCTTTTTAACCGTACCCTGATGCACCCGCCCAACGGCAATTCGACCCAAGAACGAATCGTATGAAAGGGTTGCCGGTTGAAACATAAAGACACCTTCATCATTTTTAGGTGCTGGCTTTACTTCTTCTAACACCCAATCGAGCAAAGGGGTGATATCTTTTTTTTCATCGGCAAGGTCGCGAATCGCAATCCCGTCGCGGGCAATGGCATACAAATACGGAAAATCGAGCTGATCGTCACTGGCGCCGAGTTGGGCGAACAGATCGAACAATTCGTCGATCACCACATCGGGGCGCGCTGAATCTTTATCGATCTTGTTGATTACCACCAAGACTTTTTTGCCGAGTTCAAGCGATTTCGAAAGCACAAATTTTGTTTGCGGCATCGGACCTTCATAGGCATCTACCACTAAAAGCGTTGCATCGACCGTGCGTAACATACGCTCAACCTCACTGCCAAAATCGGCATGCCCGGGTGTATCGATGATATTGATCTTCGTCTCTTTGTAATTGATTGCGGTGTTTTTGGCATAGATCGTAATCCCCCGCTCCTTTTCTTGATCGTTGCTATCCATCACCCGTTCATCGACCTTTTCGTGAGCGGCGAAGGTGTTGCTGCCCTGCAGCAAAGCATCGACCAAAGTGGTTTTGCCGTGGTCTACGTGAGCGATGATCGCAATATTGCGGATTTCCATAAGTTGTTAAAACTTGCCGCACTTTAACGGAATATTGCTTAATCACCAAGCAAAAAAGATTTTTTATTTCGAAGGATCACTGGGTGAGACCCAAATATCGTCGTAATATACGGCAAAATCTTTATCACCGCGGTTGTCGGTACCCCAATACGGACCAAATTTCATGTACTGATCAAATTCGCCGCGAGTGCTTTGTCCTTGGTATGAGACAATCTGTTCGCCATTTTTCCAAATGGTAACCGAGCCGTCGCTGCCGGTTGAGATTTTTTGGTGGACTTTCCAATCGACCCATTGCCCTTTTGGCATGTCGGTTGTACCGATTTTTTGCTGCAAGGTCTTATCGGTTCCCATGATATTAAAATATATCTGATCGCCTTTAATGATAAACATGATGTTCGGATGTCCCTTTACGGCAACGTAATCGGAAGCAATGGTTTGCACGACGATTACTCCTTCACTTGGCGTTGCCTCGTAATCTTCACCGATATACATCTTCATGCCGAACCAAAAGTCGCTCCCGTGGGGGAACTTTTCATCTCTTGCACCATAGAAACCAACTTCGGTACGGTGCTTATCCTCACTGTTTTTTTTGCAGATTGATTTCATGTTGCCCTTCTGGTTTGTTCGAAAAGCTTTGCCCGATCCTGCAGGATCGGGAACTATGGCAAATGAATGTGGATAGCATCCGCCTTGTTCAGTGAGAATGCCTTGTGAGAGCTTCTGCTCGTAGGTGCCGGTTTCAAAATCTTCGTAACGTTTTGCAGAAGCATAATTGCTACCTGAGCTTTGCGTCGGCTGAAATTTCGCGATCTGCCAATACGGTGTCTCGCACGTTCCATCACGACAGCCACACTTCCAACGACTATCCGCATAGGTACAACTAAAGAAGAGGTAGTAGGTGGCTTTGCTCGTCGTGGTAATGGGGGCGGTGGCAGATGCTTTACCGGTAAGCCAAGTTTTGTGAGATGCTCCGGAGGAATCTTTAAACGGGGTACCACCTTTGAAGTTTAAAGGAACCCAGTTGCTGTTTTGGAGGATATAACCGGTATTGAAATAGAGTTGGGTTTGATCGGGGATGGGATTGGTGGTGATGGTGACCTCTTCGGGGGTACAAGTGGCAGTGGTGGCTTGTTGGTTGTTATTGAGGGCGGCATGGGTAGCGCTGCCGTATTGGGCGGGTGGGGTGAGGGGTTGTTGGCAGGGAGTTTGGGCGTGGGCAAAAGCAGGCACTAAAGCAAGAATTGACAGGATGAGTGTAAATGTGAGTGATTGTTGTTTCATAAGCTACTCGGTGGTTATTTTAATATTATCGACGAACGTGATTAAGTTTTGCCCGGGATTATGGTGGTAAATACCAGCTTTGAAATAAAGGGGTTCGGCACCGCATTTCGAAGGACCATCGTACGAGCTTAAGAGTTCGCCGTCTTTGAAGATTTCGGAGATATGCTTGCCACCACCTTGGTAACTGTGCCATTTAAAATCGATCCATCTCCCGTAATCGTTCGCCGTAAATGCAGTGTTCCCTTTTTTTGTATCTCTATATCCCGCCTTAAAACTCCATGCAAATGGAGCGCTGCCATCCCTATCGACTGCCAGTTTCATCGCATATTTACACGAACCTTCGCCCGAGTGGAGCTGAGAAAGATTAAAACCGTTACTGCGAAAGTCATCAGGCTTAAACGATGGTGGAAGATAAATACTCCAACTGACCCAATTGTGCTTGCCGACCGGGAGCCTGCTGGTGAGTACTTCGGCGCGATGGGTTAATAGACCATTTCCACGCGCTGACGACGTACATCCCATTGGAGCCTTATCTGATTGCCTTGTTTCAAAACGCAGCATTTTGTTGCCGCTACGGGCTTTTGGTGCGCCCATCTCGCCCTGACCAACAATGTTGATTGAATAAGGGTGACACTTCTGTTGTTTAAAGGCACCAAAACCATTTTCAAAGTCTTCTTGAAGGAATGTTCTTCCGGGGATATCGTGCGGAGCACCGCTTGAGTTTTGCGGATTCTCGGCGGTTGGAGCAGCAGGTTGAAACCTGGCGATCTGCCACATCGGTGTTTGGCAAGTTTGATCCTTACAACCGCATTTCCATTGGTTTTGGGCGTAAGTGCAGCTGAAGAAGAGGTAGTAGGTTGGTTTGGTGGTTTGGGTTATTCGTGATGTGGCAGAGGCATTGCTGGTGAGCCAGGTATTGTGAGATGCTCCTGAGGAATCTTTAAAAGGGGTACCACCCTTGAATGTGAGTGGGGTCCAGTTCGAACCTTGGAGGATATAGCCGGTATTGAAGTAGAGTTGGGTTTGATCGGGGATGGGATTGGTGGTGATGGTGACGCTGTCGGCTTCACAAGTGGCAACGGTGGCGTAATCTTTACTGCCAAGGGCGGCATGTGCTGCAGCACCGTATTGGGCGGGCGGGGTAAGGGGTTGTTGGCAGGGGGTTGCGCCGAATGCAGAAATTGGGCAAGCAAGTGCAGCAGTAAAGACGAAAGTTCTGATCAGTATTTTCATTTTATTATTTATTTCAAAAATATTATACCATGTCAATAAAATATATCCAATTTTTTGTCGTGCCACATCAACAAAACCAACGAATACATGCTCAAGCGATACTCTTGTACTTTAATTGCGTTCAATTACGCTATAACATAAAAGGTATTTCATAAGGATCGAGGTGCTAATTGGCAGAATCAAGCCGCGAATAAATACTGCTATTAAATACATATTCAAACGGAACTGTGCCCCTTCGTACTATCATAAGGCAGATTTATTCATTCAGGTACAGATCACGGTTTTGACGATGCTGCTCATACGTCTTTGCGAAATGAATGCGCTTTTGTTCGTCGTGGATAAAAAACATATATTCACTGTCTTGAGGATTCGCAGCAGCTTGAATCGATGCTAAACCTGGGTTGCTGATTGCACTTGGCGGTAACCCCTTGTTGATTCGTGTGTTATATGGATCATCGACTTGAAAATCGGCTTCAACCAATTCACCTTCCATTTTATTCAAACCGTAGCGCGTGGTGGCATCGGCGCCCAGTGCCCAATCGGCATCGAGTCGTTTCCAGAATATATCGGCGATCAGCGGTCGTTCTTCGTCGGTAAAGGCTTCTTTTTCGATGATCGATGCAAGAACGACCACATCATCGAGCGATCTTTGTGATTGACGGGCAACAGGCCAGGCTTTATCGACAAAAGCCTGGAGTTGCTTGGTGGCAAAATCTTCAACCGCAAATTCACTGCGCAACACAAAATACGTATCGGGAAAAAAGTAGCCTTCGCGCTGAGCGGAACTGTTCGGTAGAAAAGGGTAATCGGCAAAAATACAATCAGCAACGCATTGTAAAAACTCGCCCCGATCGATCAAGCCCAGTTCGGTGAGGCGGTTATCGATATCGATATTACGAAACCCTTCGGGAATGGTAACAGGAATTTGCTCAACCACCGCTTTGGTAAGACTTTGTGATATCTCGGCGATACTACTGCCCATCTGCAAACGAAAATCTCCGGCTTGATAATTGCGTGCATCACCCGATGCATCGGCATATTCAATGAATGATTCCGGGTTTTCGATAAAACCAAGCTCTTGCAGTCGACTTGCGATCGAGCGGATCGGCTCTTGCTCGGCGATATAAAAGAAAACGGTTTTATCTTGTAACTGAGATAAACCGGGATTTTCAATCTCTTGAGCTTCGGGCTCGGGCTTAACTGCAACTTGGTTTTGAAGAATAGAATATGCAGCAAATCCGACTGCGATTATACCCAATAAATATACCACCGCTTTTCTCATCATCATTAAAATCTGCCGCAGTAATATCTCGCTTTTTTCGTTTTAGGTCAAACGGTTTTCAACAAATCGAAACCCGTAATCATTTAAAAAAGAGCAAGTAAAAAGAAAGCAGAAGAAAGAACTTTTGCATTCAATAATATTCTGGTATAATACAATGAAAATATATCTAAAACAGAATGAATACGGAAAAAAAGGTCTATAGGTTTGCGGCTCATGCCATGCTTGGAGCCATTCTATTGAGCGCCTTGTTGCCATTAGCGAGTGCCGAAACTCCGAGCAATCCACCCGAATTACCAAACTCGGGTATTTTGATGATTCAATCACTCACGCCACCAATGCCGCCTGCGGTTCCAACGGAATTGATCGAGGATGGCGTTTTTCCGGATATTGCCGGACACTGGGCAAATGACTACATTATTGCACTCGCGGATAAGGGTATTATCAACGGGAAAGGCGATGGTAGGTTTGACCCGAACGGACCACTAACTCGTGCCGAGCTTTCAAAACTTTTAAAAGACGCGTATTTCAGTGAAAGTGAAAGTGAAATAGAATCACTGCCTTTCAGCGATGTTCCGAGAAATAACTGGCAGACCGAATACGTTGCAGTCATGATCGAAAAAGGCGTTATAAACGGCATGCCTGACGGTATGTTTTATCCGAACAAGCCGGTGACACGCGGCGAAGGCATAAAAATGCTGCTGATTGCGGCAAATCTTGCCCCAGAGATAATCTCCGCTAATGGTGATGAATACTCATTCGGTACGGCAGAAACCATAGCGCCACCTCCAACACCGCAAGACTATGACGATGTTCCGACCGATAGCTGGTATTATCCATATATCAAACATGCGAAACTATTGGGCCTAACAGAGCCGGTAGAAATCGGTGAAAAAGTAGATTTTAACCCCGATAAGCCGATGACACGAGCAGAGATTGCCAAGCTATTGATGGTAGCTCTCGATCTTCCACCAAATCCTCCACCGTTAGTTATTGAAGATCTTCCGGCGGACACAACAGAGTTGATGCGTGCCGCATTGCCGGAATTACCAAAATTGCCTACGACTGAACCAAGCACCGATTCAGAGCCAGCACCTGAAGAACAAGGAGAGCTATTCAGTGAAGAAGAATCAAGCACGCTCAAGCTCTATCATGGATTTGAGTAGGCGTATACTGGGCGGTTGGCTTTTCTTGCTGACTGCAGTTATTCTCGGCATTACGGATAATGTGTTTGCCGCATCATGCCACGGCATAGATGCATCGACAGATTTAAGCGGATTCACCGATTATGCGCCGCCATATTCAGTTGAGACCAAGCAACTGGCAATAACAGCAGATTGTGCAGACGAGACTGTAATATCGGCACAAGGGGAAGCCATATATAATACGGGCTATGTGTTCGCGGATAATCATTGGGAAGCAATAAGATTTAACGGAGAGGATTATCCGGGAGCGGATCAATGGAGTCGTTCATCTGCCTCGGCAACGATTGATCATTCGCAGATCACCCAAGGCGGCGACACGTTTGTGGTTGCTTTCACGTGTAATCGAGCTGACGGTTCTTGGAAATGCGGATGTAAAGATGCTGCCTGTCGAACCGGCTATTGGCAGCTACAAACATTTAACGCACAAATGAAAAGCGCGACAGGTTCTGGAGCTAAGCCTTTAAACGAAGCGACGATGCGTCCGGCTGGCAGATATGAGTTTCAGTCTGGCAACACGAATACGACTTGGGTTGTACATCGCTTAACACGCAGTCAAACTCGTGGTGGCAACTGGCAAACCGAACAAAACGTATATCGGGCGAATGGGAGTGAAGCAGATTTTGAACTCAACAAACGAAATGGCTTTGAAACGGTTTATGAGATCATCTCGAATACGAACGGAACAGAAAAACGTCAACGGATTTTGGTGTTTTTAGCCAACGAGATCGATTCGTTTTGGTATGATGACGGCAGTAATCCGCCGGTGCGGTTTTTTATCGTGGTACCAAAAAATGTAAACCGCGATTCGCGTTTGGTTTCGGTGCATCACGGTGTGGGGCGCACGGCAGAGAGCTATATTTCTCGCTGGGATGATTGGGCGGTAGAAACGAATACGATTGTGATCGCGCCACATTTCAACGATGAGAATTGGCCCGGTTCGAACGGCTACGCACTCGGTAATATGTTCGATGGCGACCGCGAAGGACGTGGGAAACTAAGCAGCGAAGACGAGTGGGCATTTACGATTGCCGATAACACCGCACAAATGGTGATGAAAAACTTTGCGCTTTTAAGCAATACCTATGATATATGGGGGCATTCGGCGGGCGCGCAGTTTGTGCACCGCTTTCTTGTGTTCAAGCCAAACGCGCCTGTTCGCTTTGCCATGCCTGCAAACCCGGGCTGGTGGACATTACCGAGTACAACCGAGAATTACCCGTACGGGCTTAACCACGAGCAGCTGAATTATAACGAAGTCGATATTACCACTTGGGCACAAAAGCGAATGATCATCTTTCGCGGTGAGGATGATACGGCAATCGATTCGAACCTGAGAACCTCCAGCAGTGCAAACGCGCAAGGGAGGAACCGATTCGAACGAGCAAAGTATATGTACGACTTCGGGCGGCGCATATCTTCAAGTTCACCGTGGCAATTGATCGATGTTCCGAATTGCGCGCACAGCAGCGGATGTATGGCAAGAGCAGCTCAGGCGTTTTTAGTGAACGCCAGATGATTCTTTCATGAAATAATCCCAAATCTTTTAGTCATCTAGCCTATTTGTGCCGCCGAAAAGCAGTGAGGGCAACTTGGTCAACCGCAAGCAAAAGAAAAACAGCTTTTGAAGCGCAAGAAGCGGTGAATCTGTTCTTAGTTGTAAAAACCTTGCATTGAATTTTCGATCGACCCGGGATTGATCTGGGGCATTCGAGCTTCGGCGAAAGCGAGTTCGGGAAAACACTATAAACGATAATTATCTATTTGATGCTGCATAGATATTAAAGAGCTTGTTCTAAAATGGTATTACCAGCTCCCCGAAAAGCCGCCGCCGCCACTCATGCCGCCACTAAAGCCACCAAAGCTCGACCCACCACTACTAAAACCGCCACCGCGATAGCCGCCAGATCCACCACCGCCGCCGCCACCTTCGCCATGAGCGATGATAAACCAGATCAGCCAGAAAAACCAAAATAAGAAGATCCCCAAAAACCCAGCGAGGAGCCACGCAACAATCGTCGCAATGCCAAAGCCGAGAATCTGCCATACACCGGTTAAAATACCGATGCTTAAAAACCAACCCATCAACCCGAGCAGAAAAAACCGAAAGCCATCAGCATTTTCACTTGAACCGGAGTATTGCTCGGCAACCAAACCGGTATCATCGAGCAAAATTTCTTGCACGGCGGCAATGGTCGTTGAAACACCACGATCGTAATCGTTCGCTTTAAATGCCGGTATCAACTTTGCTTCGGCGATCTGTTTGGCGAGTAGATCGGGAATGGCACCTTCTAAACCGTACCCCGTTTCAAGCCGAAACTTCCGGTCATTGCGCGAGATCAACAAGAGCAATCCGGTATCGCGCTCGGCATTGCCAATCCCCCATTCGGTAAACAGTTCAGTGGCAAAGGTTTCGATGGTGTGATTCGGTGGTAATGAATCGATTGTGACAACCGCAAACTCCACGCTCGTTTCGCGGTTCAATTCAGCAAGCTGATCTTCAAGAGCAGTATCAGAATCGAGCATCTCACCCAAATCGCTCACATACCCCCCGGGGGTATATTGGGCGACTTCTTGAAACGAAATAGCACCAACACTTAGCGGAAGAAATAAAATGCCAATGGCAAATGAAACAAATCGCATCATTTTTTATGATTTCCGGGGTTTTGCTTCGAGTAGATCTTCCCATTTTTGCAACAGCTCCAGCACGGCAGCACTTCTGCTACGAGCACTAAAAGCACCTTTTACACTGGTGATGTTCTGCTTTTCGTCATCGGTTAATGGATTTTTAATACCAAGATATTCGAGGGCACTGGCAATACCACCGAGCGTAAGCATCACACTTTTTGCAGGGATGTTTCTGCTGAGCAAAAACGCCTCGCGGGTGCGGGCAGCCAAGCGTCGTACTTCGTTTTCGAGGCAGTGACGTAACGATGAATCATTGATCTTCAGGCTTTTTAAAAGGTCTTCGCCTTCGAGTAAGTTTCCGGTTTGCTTCATCAAAAAATAATCGAGTGCGAATACATCTTGCCCGAGCTGAAGATCATCGGTTTCGAGCAAGAGAATGCTTGCCGCTTTGTTGTGCAACTCAACAGTTTTGAGGAGGTCGGGAGACCACTTCTCGGCAACGATCACCTCAAAGACTTCGGTGCCTCTGGTAAAAGTAAATCGTGAAATAATCATATTACGAGCCAAAATCGAACTCGACCTGCGGAGCGGTATCGGCTTCGGCAACAGCGTCGTATAACTCATGTCGTTCGAACCCGAACAGACCCGCGATAATATTCGTGGGCACGCGGCGAATAACAGTGTTATAACTCGTCGCGGCTTCGTTGTAGCGTGTGCGCTCAACCGAAATACGGTTTTCGGTGCCTTCAAGTTGAGTCATAAAATCGCGAAACGCTTGCGTGGCTTGCAATTGCGGGTAGTTCTCGAAGGTAACGAGCAAACGCGATAACGCACTTTCGAATTGATTGGCGGCTTCGATTTTGCCCTCGGTGGTGCCTGCGGCGTTAAATTGATTGCGCGCTTGGGTAACCGCGGTAAACGTGCTTTGTTCAAAATCGGCGGCACCCTCTACAATCCCCTGTAAATTGGGGATGAGATCGAAACGACGCTGCAACTGTGTTTCAATATTGGCGAAGGTTTTACTCACCCCTTCGTCTAAACCCACCAAGCGGTTGTAACCGCTAAAAAGCCAGACGGCGAGTAGAATTACAATTCCGATCAAAAGAACGGGAATCGTCAACCATTTTTTCTTATCAGCCATTTTTTTAATAAAAAGAATGCTAAGCAGAGTTTTTCATTTTGTTTAAGAACTGTCAAAAAACGATGGTATTTTGATCACAAAGGAAACACGAGGTTGTTTATTTATACGTCGAACACTGCAAAAACAGTCGGCTGTACACCGACCATTTTTTCTTGATGCTTTATTTACATGCTCCATCACCCACTGTGATGTCATCGAAATACATCTCGTATGAACCATCTCGCATTTCGGGCCCATAGTAGAAACCGAAACGTGGTTGATAAACCTTACTCCCATAAGCCGGGCTGCCAACGTGTCCTTGGTGGTCGAGCACTAATTCGCCGTCAATATATACTTTGTAGTAGCCATCGGGATTGCCGTGTTTGTATTCTTGCGCCAGCGTAAACCAACGATTGAACGGCACCGGCACGCGTTTTAGCGTCATCGTGTCTTTGTTTGAATAATTGTCGACCGGATTCCTCAATTTGAATTCTTGGTTACACCAATAGATCTGTGGGGTAGAGCCGATAACATCGCCGCCACCACGTTTGCTAAAAGAACCGGCAACACAGGAGCCACCTTTCGGATGCATATCTTTGATAAACACTTTCGCACTAATGGTATACACATAGCCCGATTGATATGTGCGATTCACCCCATCGGTATAAAAGAAATTTCGACTTTTCATTTCGCCCCCAGGTTCGCGGCATTTCTGGTTGCCATCGGCTATAATGCGAATCACCTTGTTGGTTCCACCGGCGGGATCATTTTGAATCGTAAATTGATCATCGCGGCATTTGTAGGTGAACCTGATCGGACCAAAACCGTTTTCGAAAGTGTATTGTTGCACAATCTTTTCGGGCATGCATTGCTTGCCGGTTCCGGCAATGGGAGAGGTATTTGTCGATGTATCATTTGGGTCTTCGGTTGTCGCAGGTTCTGGCTGAAACCGCGCTATCTGCTACATCGGAGTTTGGCAAGCTTGGTTTTTACAACCGCATTTCCATTGGTTTTGGGTGTAGGTGCAGCTAAAGAAGTGGTAATAAATGGCTTTGGTTGATTGGGTGATTTCTGCGCTAGCAGTGGCGTTGCCGGTGAGCCAGGTGTTGTGAGATGCTCCTGAGGAATCTTTAAAAGGGGTGCCGCCCTCAAAGTTTAAAGGAACCCAGTTGCTGTTTTGGAGGATGTAGCCTGTGCTGAAGTAGAGTTGGGTCTGATTCGGAATCGGGTTAGTAGTAATCGTGACCTGGTCGGCATCGCAACTGGCTGTAGTAGCAGGGGTTACCTGACCGAGTGCAGCGTGGGTAGCACTGCCGTATTGGGCAGGGGGGTTTAGTTCTTGTTGACAGGGGGTAGTAGCAAGAGAGATGCCAGGGATGGTGAACGCCAGAACGAAAAAGACTGACTGCATTAGGTTTTTCATTTGGTATGTTTTAGTAAATGTATTATAACACATTACTACATATGAACACACGCTGAACTTGCAAGCCGCAGAGTAAAAAATGCCGCTGTTTTATCGTGCGTAATGAAATTTTATCAACCGCTAAATTTTATTCCTCCCTAAAGCATCTGCGGTTGAAAAAATGGTTTTACGTAAAACAAGAATCGATCTTTTAAAAAGAGCAGAGTAAGCTCAACGATTATCGGCTCAAAGTCGGCATCTGTAAAAATTTTGTTGATATACTTCGGGTCGCGGCTTCTAAAGAGAATACGAACATTCTGTAATGCCGAATCGTAATCGCCGGTTTTACTCTGCACAGCGGCAAGGTTGAACCGCGGCATGTGATACGGTTCTCGATTGGGATATCCATCAATATTCTCTGAAAGTGTGATTGCGATTGAAAAGTATTGTTTCGCCATTTCGTAACTCTCAGCAAGATACATCTCAAAGCCGGCATTATTGATCATTTTCGGAATCGGAAGGTTGTCACTTGTATAGAATCCCGAAGGTGAAGCAAAAACCTTTGTGCCCAGCGGGCAGCAATACTCACTCTCTGGCAAGCCGGCTGGAATAACCGGGTTGTGCGATGCCACCAAGAAGGCATCAACAGGAATTTGGTAACCTTGGCTTAAATGAAACGATTCAGCAATATAGCCATATTCGTGACACTTGCCGATGTATGTAACAACAAACAGCAAAAATTCCTGCCCCGGTAATCCGTATCCCCTCACGTTAATGCCGTTTTGATAAGTAATGCAATGATCGATAAAGAACTCGGTTTTCGATTCGTCGTTTACTGCTATGTCGCCCTTAAGTCGCCAAGTAGTGTAATTGGGGTTAAAGGTATTACTTTCTGTTTTTTTGAGATCTGCTGCTTCGAGCATCACCGAATATTCAACAGAAAAGTTTCGTTTCTGCAGGTCAACTTCTTGTAGGGCAATCGCATCAGCTGGAATCAGACTTTCAATGTAAGTCGAAATCTCCCCATCATTTGAATGATCCATCTCTAGGGTATCTTCCCACGAATACAGAGTTGTGGTTTGGGAATTTTGGCTGATTTTTTGTAGCTGAGCCGAGTAGCCGCGTCCATCATTAAACTCTGATAGAATATAAATATCCCCGCTAGAAAAAAAAGCCTCTTTAAGAATTGGGCCCGGTCCACCGCTTGTTGCTTCTGCTATAAGCGGAGATATGAGGAACAGAACGAACGAAAAAACAGTAAGAAAAGCTGTTTGTACTTTGTACGGTTTAGGCTCTTGGGTGTGTTCGTTATTCATATGTAAGATAGCTCTAAAAGCTAAATTTGGCTGCCCGGGCTGGGATCGAACCAGCGAATGCGGGGTTCAAAGCCCCGTGCCTTACCACTTGGCGACCGGGCAACGTCGGTCTTCGGGTTTATGAGAGATCCCGTATCTCGCAAGCGATGTTGTAAATGTTGTTTTGGTTTCCTAGCTGTCAAGACGGTTAGTCTCGTGCGGGACACCGGCTTTGCAGTGTGATACAAGATCCCGCATCTTTGAGTTGCTCTCGTGATAATGACTTCCTACACAGAATCACGATGTTGTTGAGCGTGCGGGACGCAGTATCTTCGGACTCACTTCGTTCGTCTCGAATTCATCTGCGCTTGGCGACCGGGCAACGTTCCGGTCTATCGGGTTTGATACAAGATCCCGCAACTCGTTTGTTAAATCTTCTGCTTATTTTTTTGATTTAAAAAATAAGCTCGATTATTCTTGCAAAAGCCGCTCGAGAAATCAATAATAAAATCTGCTCTTTAATACAACGGCGCAAACATCCGATCGTCCCACCCATTCAGTTTCCCAAAAACATGTATTACGTATACTTAATCAAAAGTAAAAAGACCAACCATATCTACATCGGCTTTACAAATGACCTTAAACGACGACTTGCCGAACACAACTCGAATCTCAATACCTCGACGCGTGGAAAATCTCCATGGTTCGTTGCATACTGCGAAGTGTTTAAATCGAAAGCAGATGCACAAAAACGTGAACTGAATCTTAAGAAATACGGCAGTGCACTACAAGGCCTTAAGAAGCGAATAGCAATTAGTTTGGAAGATTGAATGGGTGGGAAGGAAAGTCCGGGCAACACACAAGCCGCCATGATGGCTAACGGCCATGGTTAATGCCGATGAGGTATTAATACGGAAAGTGCCGCAGAGACAAAACGAGGTGAAAAGCCCCAGCTGTGAAATACCCAAAACCGCACCGGGGAGACTTGCCGCAAGGCAAGAATCTTGGCAAACCCCATGGGTTGCAAGGCGGGATGGGAGTTGTTTTTTTATAACGATGGTTTGTTCGAAAAAAACACTGCCCGCCGCTACGAAAGTGAGTATTCACTTCAAGAGAGATGATCGGACCCCGATTTAATCGGGGACAGAACCCGGCTTATCGTTTGCGCCGCTAAAGAGCTACTCATCGTCGGCGCGTTCGAATGTAATAATGTCGAACGCATATTTGTGTTTTTCATCCGTCTTGTGGTGGGTTCGATCAACCTCTTGCCACCGGCTTTTGTCGAAGTTTGGAAAAAACGTATCGGCCTTTGGGAAAGCCGCATCAACAATCGTGAGATACATTCTTTCGGCGAATGGTAAAGACATCTCATAGATCTTACTCCCCCCGATCACGAACAATTCTTCACCAAAATTTTTGCTGAGGATTAAAGCTTCTTCTAAGCTCGTACAGGTAATGGTGCCCGGGATATGAAGTTTTTCATCTCTGGTGAGAACGATATTGCAACGATTGGGGAGTGGCTTCCCGATCGATTCAAAAGTTTTGCGCCCCATTACTACCGATAAACCACGGGTGGTATTACGAAAATGCGCCATTTCGTCCGGCAGATTCCATAAAAGATCGTTATTTGCACCGAGTTCACGGTTTTTGCCAATGGCGGCGATTATGGTGAGGATGGGCATTTTTAATAGCAACAATGTTGTACCTGTGTTAATGAATTAATACAAGATAATTTTCAAAAAACACTTTCTTGCAGGCATAAATATAACTGACCTAAACCGCAACTTTACCGGGAATATGCGGATGTGGGTCGTAGCCGATCAGCTCAAAATCGTCGAACACGAAATCGAAGATATTCTTCTTTTTCGGATTGATGTTCATCTGCGGCAATGGCTTCGGCTTTCGTGAAAGTTGCAATTCTATCTGCTCGAAATGATTGTTGTAAATATGCAAATCACCAAAAGTATGGATAAAATCACCCGGTTTAAGATCGCACGCCTGTGCCATCATCATCGTTAACAATGAATAACTCGCAATGTTGAAC
>CAZOZW010000008.1:0-2481 GCA_964584385.1 uncultured Candidatus Peribacteria bacterium | reverse complement strand
TTGACAACTGAGCTTCCCTTCGGCCACATAAAACTGAAAAAGACAGTGGCAAGGCGGCAACGCCATTTGCTCGATCTCACCGACATTCCATGCCGAAACGATCAGCCGCCGTGAATCGGGCGTGGTTCTGATCTGCTCGATCACTTGTGAGATCTGATCGATGGTGTTTCCGTTTGGAGCTTGCCAGCTGCGCCATTGTTTGCCGTACACCGGGCCGAGTTCACCGTTCTCATCCGCCCATTCGTTCCAAATCCGCACGCCATTTTCTTGTAAATACTGCACATTGGTCGAACCTTGTAAAAACCACAATAATTCGTGGATGATCGATTTGAGATGGAGCTTTTTCGTAGTCACCATCGGAAACCCATCGGCAAGATCATATCGTGCCTGCGCGCCAAAAACACAGCGCGTGCCGGTGCCGGTGCGATCGGTTTTATCCGTGCCCTTATCTAATACCAATTTGGCAAGGTCGTGATACTGCTGCATGGCGAATCGTTAAAATTAAGCGAGCATTTCTTCGAGTTCACCCTCTTCTTCAAGGCGGATCACCTCTTCAAAATCTGAAATCGATCTTCCATGGACAAACACCACCGGGAACTCATTCCATTCGTCAACGATCTCACTTAAGATCTCTTCCCAGGCATCTTTGTCATCGGCAACATTCACCATGATGTAATCGGGGGCAAGTTCATCGAATATCTCTTGTACCTGAGCGGTGGGGCCACTGATCGGCTCGCCTTTTTCCCCTTCGCCGAATATGACAACATCGTTATTCTCTAAGAGGACTTTCGTATCTTCCCGATTCATAATGAGTAAGCGCAACAGAAATAAATCTACTCGATTAACGGAGCAATGTTCGTTTTTTTTCCGAAATCGCAAAAACCGTCAAACCCTTTTTAAAGTTTTGCCATAGAAATGCAAGTTTTTTCTTAAGGAAAGTCTGTAAAACTCTATAATCCGAATTTCCTGAGTACAGAAAAAGAATACCGGGAAACTCAGATAAACCGCATAAAAGCCGAAATGTAAGCGAGGCGTACTAATGGTAACACAAGTGGATTTCGGTAAAACCAAGACAGTATTTCGGGTTTTGGCAGACTTTACGTAAGTTTTTTATTCAGCGTAACAATGCACAACACCAATGAACTGGTTGGTTACAGACCTCACTTGCCGTTGGCATTTTTAAAGATTTTCTTGTAAAGCCGCTAACAATTGCTGTTCTTGCTGGGCAAACGGCCCGATCAAGCTGAGGGCTACTTTTGCGGGGTCGAATATCTGCTTGGCAAGTGTGTTGACCTGCTCGGGCGTAACCTGTTCGATTTGGTGGATGATGTCTTCGAGGGTTTTTAGCTGTTTAACCCCAAGCATCGATTGCACCCCGGCGAGTGCGGCAAGCTCTTCGCTGTCTTCCATACTCAAGGCGAGTTGCCCTTTTAAGTACCCGATCGCATGAGCAACCTCTTCTTTCGCGACACCCATCTCACGAACGATTCGACACTGCTGACCAATCGCCACCAATGCTTTTTGCAATCGTTTTAAATCGACTCCGGCATGAATGGTAAGTGTGCCGACATCGGTGTACGAGGCAAGGCCGCTCGAAATACTATAGCATAGGCCCATTTCTTCGCGCACAGTGCTGAACAGCCTCGAACTCATATTGCCGCCGAGGATGGTAGAGAGCACTCGACCGACGTATCGATTAGAGTCGTGATAGGTAAGTGCCGGAAACCCGAGCATAACATGGGCTTGTTCGGTTTTCTTTTCGCGTACGTGCACTTGCCGCTGGTGCCGATAACCGTCGAATGGCAGAGCCGTACGGCTTTTTTTACGAGTATCGAACTCAAAAAACTCATTAACACGTTTTTTGGCTAGTTCGGGGGTAATCGCGCCCGAAAGAACAATCACCGTATTATCGGCTGTATACAAATCGTGGCGATACTTCTTGAAATCGGCCTCATCAAAGCTTGTAATCGTTTCGGGCAGACCGATCTGGTCGCGCCCCATTGGAGTATCGCCGAATAAAAGATGTTCGAAATCCCAGCCGATCTGGTGGCTCGGCGCATCGAGATACATATTCAACTCTTCGAGAATAACGCCACGTTCACGCTCGATATCTTCTTGAGCTAATTTTGTGTTCAATAACATGTCACTCAGCACATCAAGTGCGATCGGTAAATGCTCGGCGGCACCATTTACGTAGTAGCCGGCATACTCTTTCGCCGTAAACGCGTTAAAGTCGGCACCAATCGAGTCGATGGTTCCTGCTACCGATTTTGGTGTGGGATAGCGCTTGCCCCCCTTAAAGAACATATGCTCTAAAAAATGAGCAATACCACGTTCGGCACTTGTTTCGTAGCGGCTCCCCGACCCTACCAAGATCAAAGATGTCACCACACGCGTATCGGTGCGAGGAACGGTGATAAGTCGTAGACCTGATGAAAATGTATCTTCAACAAACATTTGTGTTTAAAAAATCGTAAAAAT
>CAZOZW010000007.1:19152-49313 GCA_964584385.1 uncultured Candidatus Peribacteria bacterium | reverse complement strand
ACATGCGCTTTTTCGCTTTTCAAATCTGCCAAAAACTTTTATTCTGGGCGCAACTTTTGACGTACTGAATGTCTGCAACAAATAAAATCGGATTAATCGGCTTGGCGGTGATGGGGCAAAACCTGGCGCGGAATTTCGCCAGTCGTAAAATTCCGATCGTGGTTTTTAACCGCACCACCAAAACTGCCGAAGATTTTATTGCCGAACACGGTAATGATTTTTTATCGATGCAGGCCGAGTTGGCAAATTTTGTCGCATCGCTTGAACGACCGCGCAAAATCATTTTAATGGTACAGGCCGGGCGACCGGTCGATGCGGTAATCGATGGCCTTTTACCGCTGCTCGAAGAAGGTGATATCATCATCGATGGCGGCAATACACATTATCCCGATACGATTCGTCGTGAGAAAGATCTAAAAGCGCGCGGAATCGGTTTTGTTGGGTGTGGGATATCTGGCGGAGAAGAAGGGGCACTGAACGGACCGAGCATTATGCCGGGCGGAGATGACGACATGCTCGATGCGTTAATGCCACTGTTCGAACCGATTGCCGCCAAAGATTTTCACGGCGGGGCTTGTGTTACGAAGGTTGGCGCAAATGGAGCAGGGCATTATGTAAAAATGGTACATAACGGAATCGAGTATGCGGTAATGCAGTTTTTGGCCGAAGCTTACGACATGATGCGCGGAGCGGGTAAGAGCGCTCCCGAAATCGCAAGCGTATTCGGTGAGTGGAACAAGGGTCGGCTCGCTTCGTTTTTGGTGGAGCTTTCGGAGACGATCTTGCAAAAGCGCGATCCGCATGGCGAAGGCTATTTGATCGATAAGGTACTCGATAGTGCCGGGCAAAAAGGCACCGGTCGCTGGACGGTATTAGATGCCACCGAACGCGCGGTGGCAGTACCCACGATAAGCGCTGCGGTGAATGCGCGGATTTTTTCGGGGCAGAAAAAGCTGCGGGTCGATCTGCAACAGGCGGTATCTCCCGAGCGTAACGAAAAAGAGGTTGATATAAAAGCGCTCGAAAAGGCGATTTACATCGCGATGATCTCGGCGTATTCTGAAGGATTTTGGCTGATCGCCAAAGCGGCGAAAGAAATGGAATGGGAGATCGATTATTCGGAGGTATCGCGGATTTGGCAGGGTGGCTGTATTATTCGCGCCGAACTGTTAACCTTTTTAGAAAAGAACTTTCGCGAAAACGACAACGACCGACCATTATTGTCGCTGCCCGAGATTGTCACCGAAATCAAAGAGTGTTTGCCCGCTCTGAGGGCAACCGTAACCGACGCGGTTGCAACCGGTGTGCCGATTCCCGGTTTGCTGGCTGCCTTGGCGCATTTAGAACAAATGACGCGGGCTGGTGCTTCGGCAAACTTTATTCAGGGCTTGCGCGATGCGTTTGGGGCTCATACATTCGAGCGCACCGACCGCGAAGGCTCGTTTCACGAAGAATGGATGCAATCATAATTCTCTCTTTCTGCTATGCTTGAAAAAATCGACAATCCGTTTATTTTTACCGTCTTCGGCGCCTCGGGCGACTTGGCGAAATTAAAGATCTTTCCGTCGTTTTTTGCCCTTGCCGCCCAAAACCGTTTACCAAAAAACTTTATGGTGGTTGGTTATGCGCGCAGTAAAAAGACCCAAGAACAATTCCGCCAAGAATTCGCCGACAGCATTCGCCATTGTTGCGAGCGTCAGCTGATCCAAATCCAATACTCTGAGCAAATCGTTGAAAACCTGCTGAAACACGTATTTTATTTTTCGGGGCAATACGATCAACTCGAAGATTTTGAAAACTTTTTTACGTTTTTGCATGATGCCGCCAAAGAGCTGAATCAACCTTTGCCAAAAACCCATATCGCCTATTTTTCGGTGCCGCCATCGGTATTTCAGCCAATCCTGCAAAACCTTGCCTTGGCCAGGCATTCTGCCGACGATGATTTACGAGTGGTGCTTGAAAAACCATTCGGTGAAGATGAAGAATCGGCGGAGAGCTTATTCCACTTTATCTCACGGTTTTACGAAGAAGATCAGGTGTTTTTGCTCGATCATTATCTTGGGAAGATATCTGTACAAAGTATTCTTGCCTTGCGCCATAATAATGCGATTTTAAACATCTTGTTGCGCGGGCGGAACATCGCCAATATTCAAATCACCGCACACGAAATGGTGGGAGTCGAAGATCGCGCCGGATATTTCGATAGTGTTGGGCTGATTAAAGACATGTTTCAGTCGCATATCACCCAACTTTTGGCAATGGCGACGATGTATATCCCGATTTCACCCGATGCGAAAAGTTTTCACCGTGAAAAACAATCGGTGCTTTCGGCGCTCGATTTTACCCCCAAGGCCGAACATGTATTTTTGGGTCAGTATAAAGGCTACGAAAACATCGATGGTATTGAGCCGAATTCAAAGACCGAAACGTATTTTGCCGCTAAGCTCAAAATCGACCGTGAGAGTTGGTATGGCGTACCGATTTTTGTTCGTACCGGAAAACAGATGGATCGCAAGTTGACATCGATCGTCGTTGAATTTAAAAAGTTGCCGTTTCAAAAAGACATCGAGCCAAACCGCTTGGTGTTCGAACTTCAGCCCGATGAAATGATCCACATCCGCCTCCTCAATAAATTCGGGCAATCGTCTGAATACCACGAAATCGGAACGCGTGAATCAATCGCTTATCGTGGGGTCGACTTTTTACCGGAACACTCATTGCTGCTGCTAGATGTGTTGGCGAACAATCGACTGCATTTTTTGAGTTTTCCCGAAATTTTGGCGAGCTGGTCGGTCACCGATAAAATTCTAGAATTCATCAAGCAGAATAATCTGCCAGTGCATGGCTACGAGCAGGGGATTGCCGCACCACCACAAATCGAGGATATTTTTCAGGTCAAAGAAGAGCGGTGGTTTGAGGTCTGATCTTGGGTCAGGAATCAACTATCAACCAACAGGGAACAGGGAACTTTAGTCTCAACTCAAATTATCAAGATAGAATCCAGTAGGTTATAGCGTGAACTCACGCTATAGTCTCCTTTTTTTCAGCAAAAGCGTCTCGTTCTCAAAATACACAAAGATTCGCTTCCCCGATTGAAGCATAGGGGTCTGGCGATGTCTAGATTTTTTGAAAGCTGAACGGCGGAGTCCCTCAATCTCGTTTCACTCGAAAGAGGAGACTCCGCCGAGAGTAAAGGTTTTAATACTACATCTAAACGCGATTTGCCGTTAAATGTAGTATTTTTTGTGTAAAATTTTTAGACATCGCTTGCGGTAGAGACGTTTTGCAAAACGTTTCAAGTTCAGGGGGGCAGTAAAAAATCAACCAAACGCATAGTGTAGAGGCGCATTGCAATGCGCCTCTAAGCTTTTATGATTGCTTGCTGTTTGTAATCTCTTTCATAAAGCTTTGTACGTGTCCTTCTGGTGTTGCCCAAGATGTAACAATCCTAATCGCCGTATGTTTTTCGTCTGTGGGCTTGCAGCGCGAAAAGTGAAAATGTTCTTCAAGCTTCTGAGCGACACTATTTGGCAATATTGGGAATAGTACGTTCGATTCCGGTTTTGATAAAAACTCATAACCCGCTGCTTCAACACTTTCGGCAATTCTTTGGGCCATTTTATTCGCATAGTCTCCGAGCTCAAAAAACAAGTCATCGGCGAATAATTCGGCAAATTGAATTCCGAGTACTCTTCCTTTTGCGAGCAGCGCCCCTTTTTGTTTTAGGTGATATCGAAACTCCTCTTTGAGCAAATCATTGGTTATAACAATCGCCTCACCAAACAAGGCACCGTTTTTTGTGCCGCCAATGTAAAAAATATCAACCAAGTCAGCGATGTCTTTTAAGCTTAGGTCGCTGCTTTTTGACGCAAGGGCAGATCCGAGTCGTGCACCGTCTAAAACGAGGTACAGTTCATTGGTTTTGCAGAATTCCGAGAGAGTTCTTAGTTCTTGCTTTGTGTAGATGCTACCGAGTTCGGTGGAGTTAGAGATATAGACCGCCTTGGGCTTTACCATGTGCTCGCCAGTGTGCTCAGAAAATACTTCTTTTATGTTGTCGATTGTTAACTTACCGTTTTTATGAGCAGCTGAGTTGACTTTGTGCCCGGTAGCTTCAATCGCTCCCGCCTCGTTTACGGCAATGTGTCCTGTATTTGCGGCAATAACAGATTCATGTGGTCTTAAAATCGCAGAAAGTATAATGAGGTTCGCTTGGGTCCCACCACTGAGAAAGTGGATATCAGCGTTTTTATCGCCTAACTGTTTGCGAATCAGATCAGCAGCTTTTTGGCAGTATTCATCTTTACCGTACCCCAGTGTTTGTACCAGGTTGGTTTTTTGAAGTGCCTCCAAAATACGAGGGTGTGCGCCTTCGCTGTAATCGTTCGTAAAGCTTGGTTTCATAGTTTATGATTGATATATGAATCAAAGTGCAGAAAGGGGTCTTTTCAATTTCTAAGCTAGCTGTTTTTTGTGTTGGTGACAACGATGACCTGTTGATAACGTCATTATAAAATATACATGTTAATCAGCAAGCAGGTTTCATCCGATCCGCTGTTTATTCCATCTGCCCAAAAAAAGCATTTGAAATTCTCACGCAACGGGTGTAATATTATTTGAATCGATCAAGAAGCAAACAGGTTGGGGCGAGAGCAGAAGAACCTTAACACCATAAAACTTGCAAAACCCGCCGAAAGCGGTGAAAAAAAGATGTTTTCTTCTCACCTGAAAAGATTTTCTTTTCTTCGCTTTTCAAGAAGGTATTAGACACTGAACCCCTCTTCTACCCCATACCAATCAGCTCGCAAACGACAAGAAATATTTATATCTCTTCGATCGGATGAATACCGGGCAAGCCGCCGGAACGGCTCTAAATAGTACCGGAGAAAGGCAAGAAATACCGAGTTTGGTTCGGCTCACGTCGTTTCATCGTTTTCTCCTCGACTTACATCATGTTCTCGTCGTAAGGAAGGAATCGAACCGCGATAAAAAAACAAACACAAAAAGACGTCAGCGATGACGTTTTTTTGTCGTGTCTGTGCGGTTTGGTTTGCTTCGTGATTTCATATCCGCACGTAAGCAGTATTTAACAATGCCGGAACCAACGATGATCAGACCGATCGAGAGCCATTGCCCCATGGTAAAACCAAACGCCAAAAATCCCAATTGCGGATCGGGTTGTCGAAAGTATTCGACCGCGAAGCGAAAAATCCCATATGTCTGAAAAAACAGCCCGGTTATCACTCCTGGCGCAAAAGGTACGCGCGAGCCAACCAGCGCAAGAAAGCCGCTTAGGGCGATGTCTTTGATAACAGCGTAGAGTTGCGACGGGTGACGATTTTCGCCATCGCCGAAATCCATGCCCCAGGGCACATCGGTTACACGCCCGACAAGTTCGCCGTTGACGAAATTGCCGATTCTTCCCATCGCCAGCCCAAAAGCAAGCCCGGGGGCGAATGCGTCTGCTACTTGCCAAAAGCTCTTCTTCATCCATCGACAAACCAGCCATAAAGCCAGTCCGCCGCCGATAAATCCGCCATGAATCGCCATTCCGCCTTGCCACACTGCTAATATTTGCAACGGGTTATTGAAGTAATATTCAAAATTGTAGACAAGGGTGTAAAAAATCCTACCGCCGATCACGCCGCCGATCATCGCCCAAAAAATAATATTAGTGATTTCTTCGTCATTGAGTGGTGCCTTGGTTTTGCGGGCGTACCAACGGGTGATGAAAAATGCGATGATTGCGCCAACGGCGTACATCAAGCCGTAAAAGTGGAGTGAAACAGGCCCGATATTGATGACGGCGTAGTCTTGTAGGCTCATTATTCAACGGCTAAAATAACTACATATAATTCCCAATTGGTGCTTTGGGCAATGCCGAGCCCCATTTTTGTGATGTTTTGTTGTAACAAGAAATTGCTCTCGTTTGTTTCACCAATTGCCACATTTGGCTGCAAAAAGGCGTTATACAGCTCTGAAACACTACCGATTTTTAGCACTATCGCTTGGGTCGATGCATTGATGCCGGCTTCGCGTAATGATTTTTCTAAGCTTTGATCACCGAACTCAAAGCCCCAAAAGTTCTGCTCTGCCATGTTCTGCGCCCATTGCTGTGCTACGCCTTCGAGCACGACATTCGGCACAATCGGGTTTTCGGTACGAACGCTGTTGACCTGCTCTAAAACATTTTGGCGCAGATCGGGAATCTCGTTTGTATTGTAGGGGTCGCCGCCAAAAATCTGTACGATCACGTAGGCATCGCTGTTATTCGGATCGGTGCAAAACCCCAGCCCCACGCGGGTAAAACTTTCATCGATAATCAATTTGCGATGCGCCGGTGAGCGCATCAAACTCTCGTGGGCCGCACGCAGGCTTGAATCTTTGGCGATGTTCTCGCCGATCGCGGTTTGCACGTTGTGGATCACGCGGTAGTCGGCGGCTTTTTTGCCTTCGGGGTCGACATGCGAAAAGTAATTCTGATTGCACATGTCATCGGCACGAAACTGCGCCAGGCTTGAAAGATCACCATCGAGCTTGAGGGTATTCGACTTGCGGATCAGCCGTTCTTGGTTGATAAGTTTAAGCATTGTGTCGGGGAGCTCGTTACTTGCCGTTTTGCCTTCGACTTCGTCCATGTCGAAGTAATCGGGGAGCAATGGCACGGTGCCTTCAAGCACAGATGAGCCAACAAATAAGGCGAGCGCGTCATCTTGGTTGATCTCGAATAAATATGCGCCGGCTTTTTGGGGCGTGAAATGCAATAAAAAATCGCCGTTGCTTTTTATCTCCATCTGCTGGGTGATAATCTCTTCATCGGGGTCGATGATGTAGACTTGCGGATTAAGCGGATTTGAAGAATTACCGCTTAGGGTAATGCGTTGACCGATCTTATATTGATCGGTCAGCGAGACATTCTGCAACCGATTTTGGTGACGTGAAACACGATCGACTAAAAAGAGATCGATCTCGCCACCGTATGCCCAAGCGGTTTGGCGATCGAACACATTGCCACTGTTGGTTTTCGCACTCCATATCTTTACCGTTGCCTGTCCGCTCGAAAATGAATCGAGCGCGCGCGGTGGGGGAGTGAGCGTGGTTTGATCGCGCACGTAAAAAGTAACCTTTTTGCGCCCTTGTTCGATCTCGATCCGAAAGAGGTCGTTTTGCCCATCATCCCAATATAGAATGGTGTCGCCATTTTGCACTCTAGCACGTAGATTTGTAGCGCCGCCGGTTTCTGCATTTACGTTGGGGTCGCATTTCATCTCAAGTACTTTGATTTCGGCAGCGTTGCTCGAGCGCGTATCGCCAGGGAACAGCGATAGCGTGAATGTACCGTTTTGGTTGAGTTCAAGCGGAATGGTGAAAATCTTGCCATTTACCGTGCCATGAAAGGTGCGTTCGTACCCACTGCTCTTAATCATCGCCACGATGCGGTTGGGCGCGGGGTCAGTCAGAAATTCGCCGCGCAGTAAAAAGACCTCGTTTTTGCGGAATTCACCCGGTACGTTGCCGAGCAGTTTTACTCCGTCGAACACCGTATCGGCGATTTGAATGTTGTCGATTGCCGGAGCGCAGTTTTGTGGTGGACCTAGCGGCACCGATTCGGGAACGACTTCGAGCTCGACCGGCATGACCCCACGTGAAAGCGGAGCCAAGGTTTCGAATGCCGCTTGGGTAAGGTCGATAATGCGACCGGCTACAAACGGCCCGCGGTCGGTAATTCGCACAACCACCGATTCAAGCGTTTCGCGATGGGTTACTTTTACCCGAGTGCCAAAGGGCAATGTTTTGTGTGCGGCAGTGAATTCGCCGTTTTGCAATTTTTCGCCACTGGCGGTATTGCGTCCTTCAAAACTGCTGCCATAGTAGCTCGCTTCGCCAACCATTTCGCTATCGAGCCAGCTCGATTTAAAAAACTCGTAGGTGATTTCGGCAACCTGCCCACGCGTGATGTACTGGTCGGGGTTAATACTGCTGCCACTGAACAAGCCGTCTTGTTTTGCTTGGGCAAAATAACCGGCATACCAGGCGGTAACCGGGGTGTCGTTAAACGGCGGCTCACTCGGCGATGGCGGATTGATCCCGGCAGTGCGGTAGAGCATCGCCAGCGCCTCAGACCGAGAAACCTGCCGCGCGGGGATGAAATTCCCGGCGGCATCGCCTTTTACCACACCTAGATCTCGTCCTTTTTTGGCGATGGGGGCGTACCATTCATTCACCGGCACATCGGGGAACGGCGGCTGACTGGCAACTCCGGTGATCTCGGTGCCGGTCGCCATCAAAATGATCTTTAACGCTGCTGCGCGTGAAATATCCTGATTCGGGCGAAAAGTACCATCGGCATAGCCGTTGATCACACCTCGCTTTTGCAGAGCTGAAACCGACTCGAAGTATTGGTTGCCCGGCAGAACATCGGTAAAAATTGTGGCGGCTTGAGCGCCATGCGGTGTGCCAATCGCAAGAGTAGCGATTAGTGACACCATAATAATTGTGGATTTTTTCATGCTTTTAAAATTGCTTTGCAGATTGTACCCGTACTTTTTATCAACTATCAACCATCAATTATCAACCAACAGGGAGCAGGGAGCAGGGAACAGGGAGCTTTAGTCTCAAATCAAATCATCGGAGTAAATTCCAGTAGGTTATAGCGTGAACTCACGCCATAGTCTCCTTTTTTTCAGTAAAAGCGTCTCGTTCTCAAAATACACAAAGATTCGCTTCCCCGGTTTTTTGCTTACTGAGATGACCTCATTATCCTGAAGATATAGGGCTTAATTGTGGAGTTGGAAAAATACCGGGGTCTGGCGATGTCTAGATTTTTTGAAAGCTGAACGGCGGAGTTCCTCAATCTCGTTTCACTCGAAAGAGGAGACTCCGCCGAGAGTAAAATCCGTCTTAAATCCTAAATCTTAAATCCCCAACAACTTCAAGACCTAACCTCAAACCTCTGATCTCGTGCCAAACCTCTTGTGTATTTTGCCTCTCCACGACCTCGATTCATAAATCATAATTCGTAAATCCTAAATCTCATTCCTCCTTAGCGAATTGATAGTTGATGATTGATAACTGCTAACCGATCACTGATGAAACTTCTCGTGAATCTCTTTTAAATTGCGGTCGGTTACATGCGTGTAGATCTGTGTTGTGGCAATAGTGCTGTGGCCGAGCATCATCTGTACCGCACGGATATCGGCACCATTTTGGAGCAAAGTGGTCGCAAACGAATGACGAAGCGTGTGCGGGGTGACACGTTTGACGATGCCCGCTTTGAGGGCGGCTCGCTTTACCACCGTATCGACCGTTACACCGGTTAATCGGCGCTTTTCTGCTTTGCGCTCCGCCGGAGATTTTTTTGCGTGTGAAATGAACACCGGCTCCAATTCATCGTTTCGCATTGTTAAATATTCGCTGATGGCGTCGGTCGCCAGATCGGTCAGAAACACGATCCGCACTTTGCCGCCCTTGCCGAGCACCGCAAATTGACCGGTATCGAGATTGACCCTGTTGCGATTGAGAGAACATAACTCCGAAACACGTAAACCCGTAGAATACAAAGTGTGGATGATCGCCCGATTGCGCACATCTAAAATGCTGTCGCCGCCCAAGGCATTGAACAGCAACACCACTTCTTCTTTTGTTAAAAACTCTATCTGACGGTCGGGTAGTTTTGGCAGATCGACTTTTTCTGCTGCCATTGTCGCTATATCGTGTTTTTGCAAATACTTAAAAAAACTGCGTAACGAAACAAGATGAAAATTGATCGTTTTGATCGAAAGCTTTGGTTCTAAACGATTTAAATGCAAGCGGTACTGCTGAATTATGTTTGAGTCGATGTGTTCGACCGATTTTTCTTCGCCGTAGAATTTCGCAAACCGCCTCAAATAATGATGATAGTTCTGCAGTGTTTTGGGGCTTCGGTTTTTGGCGACCTCTAAATACATCAAAAAATCGTGGATGAGGGTGCCGAGTGCTTTTGTTGCAGAATTGCTCACAAATGCAAGCATAGCAAAACTGGCGAGCTTGACGAAACAATCACGAAATCCCAATATATAAACGAATTATGAGGTATGAACACACCCAAACGGGGAAGCTGATGTGGATTGTGCTTTTTGGAGTAGCCACGCTCTTTCTGGCGATTCTAACGCAAAGCGGGTTCGACCCCGTGCTTTTGATCTTGATGACAGTGATTATTGTTATTCTTGCAATGTTCACCTCGCTCAAAGTAACGATCGATCGGACGCAACTTGCCATTACGTTTGCCGCGATTACGGTCAAGCGAATACAATTGAGCAATATCGTCTTGGCAGAGCCGGTGCGAAATAAATGGTACTACGGCTGGGGCATTCGCTATTGGCCGGTGCCATCAATGCTCATCTTCAATGTTTCGGGGTTCGATGCGGTTGAGATCATCACCAAAAGCGGTAAGCGTTACCGAATCGGCACCGATGAGCCAAAAAAACTGCATGCGGCGATTATGCAAGGTATTCGTTAACACTCAGAGAAGCAGCTAGACGAACGGATTGATAACCTGAACAATGCCGTAGGTCTGCTGATGCTGTAGATCTTCGGAATAGAGCGTTTTGCAGCCCATGTCATTTGCAGCCGCAACAATCATGGCATTATATAAACCAAGCTGGTAGCGTTCGCGCGTTTCGAGCACTCTGCGATAAAACCCCGCATCTGGATAGTGATCACAGATCGGCAGCAGTAGTTCGTTTAAAAGTCGCTGCAAGTCAGCCTCGTGTAATGCGACATGCTTTTTTAGTAAAACGTTGAGAAACTCTTGAACCACTTGGCTACTTACTACTCCGCTGTTACTAACAATCCCATCCTCGATCAATTTTTTCGCAATCTTACTCTTTGCTTGTTCACCGGTGGTAAACATGTAAACGAAGATATTCGTATCGAGAAAGTATTTATCTCTCATTTGCTTCATCACGAGAATATTTTTGATCGAATGCGATCTTGCCTTTCATGTCGTCGACCAGTCGATTGAATCGATGTTCTCTTTCAGGAGGAAAAGCATACGACTGCAGCCACTTTCGAAACATGGCATTCAAAGTAGTGTGTTGTAGCTTGGCTTGCTTGCGGGCAGCGGTGATGAGGTTTTCATCGGCACTGAGAGTGATGTTTTTCATATATCGATATTACACTGCTTATAGTGTACACTACCTGTAGTGTTAAATCAAACTCCGGTCTTTATGGCAGTTCGATTTTTTGCACCGAGCCTGCGCCGATCTTCTGATCTAAAAAGCCATTCCCCAGTTCACGAAAGCGCTTGGGGTCGTCGGTGGTGTAAAATGTGGTGGTGCCATTTTTACTCAAGTTCGATTCTATTTCCGGATGGCGCTGTAAGTAATCGGCAAAGCGCTCGGCTTGTGCCTTGGCAGAATTGATAACGGTACAGCGCTTGCCCATTTTGCGTTCGAATTCTTTTTGTAATAGCGGATAATGCGTGCAGCCCAGAATCAATGTATCGATATTGGCGTGCTTGAGCGGAAACAGGTATTTTTTGAGAATCGAGCGCGTTTCGGGTTTTTTGATCCAGCCTTCTTCTACCAACGGCACCAGCAGCGGTGCAGCTACCGAGGTAACGTTTGGTATTTCAAGCGCACGTTTATCGGTTGGTTTGTAATGCTCTGCTTTGAGTTTTTCAATCTCGCGGTCGTAGTTTTTCGTGTTGACCGTGCCGCGGGTCCCAATCACCCCAATCCGCCCAAATCGGCTTTGTTGCAGCGCTAACTCCGCTGCCGGAATAATCACCCCTAATGTTTTGCGATTCGGGTATTTTGCCTGCAAATGGCGCAAGGCATCGGCACTGGCGGTATTACACGCCAGCAAAACAATCGTCGCTCCTAAATCGAACAAGCGATTCACGCCTTCTTCAACAAAGCGGGTTACCGTTTCGGTGCTGCGCGAACCATAGGGTGTACGTGCCGAATCGCCCAAAAACACGACATCGTACTCGCGCGTGATCTTGTGCCATTCGCGCAATGTCGTTAAGCCGCCAAACCCCGAATCGAAAATACCGATCATTGCGTATCGCTGAAAAATGTACGAAACCAGCTTACCGATGTATGCGGGCAAGAGCAAACCGGTCGCCACAACTCCATTTTCTTTTTTATTTGCAGCAGCTCATACGAAATAGTTTTCAAAAAAATACATATTATGTCCCCCTGATAAGGGGGAAGAAGGGGGTTTTATTTTAATAAGTATTTTTTTGATTACGAAATGGTATTAGTAATCATTATGCAAAGACGCATTGCAATGCGTCTCTACCGCAAGCGCGTTTCGAAATCCGTAGAAGGAAAACACCACATGAAAAACGGGTTTTTGCGTCTACATGTAGTTTTTTACTTTTCACGGTGGTCGATTCCGTTTGGCTACACTTAGATCAAAAACGCCAGTGCCGTACCGCCGCTGGCAATCGGCACGGTAATATTATCGAACCCGTGGGGGGTAAACCATTCTATCAGCGTAATCAGTAATACCGCCACTGCCAACATAAGGAGCTGATCGATATTAAGCGCCAGACGAAAGAAATAAAAAATACCGAATGTGACCGAAAAAAATACGATCGAACCAAACTTGCTCTTGTGTTTGTAAAAGTAATCTCCCAAGCCCGATAGGCCATCGGCAAAGCCAAGTACCAGTGCCGAAACCTGAAACAACAGCGGATCGATCGGCCAAAACAGTAGTGCAGAGAGCGCGATGCCCACCGGAAATAAAATGGCACCATGGGTTTTGCGCTGTACTGCGTGCACCGATGATAACATGCCGGACCTTTTTGTGATCAGCAGTACGATAAAAAGGGCGGTTGCCAGAACGATAACCGCACCGTACGAAAGAAAATAGGGCAGTACAAAAGCAAGCAGTCCGCCGGCAACATGCACCATTTTGCGGGTCAACTCTGCCGGTACTCCTTTTTTATGTAAAATCTCGCCCCAAATCACAAACAATACAAAACCGATACAAGCGTAGAATAGGGTCATTTTTATATATGCTCTCCCAATCTAGATATTAAATTCGGCTAATGCAATATAGAAAATCTTATCCAATCCTCGGTTAGTGCAAAAACGAGCCTGACTTCTTTTACTTGATCAATCAAATGGCATTTCATTGTGATCGAGAATTCAATAGCATGTTGATGCTTCTTTCATGCTATTGATGAGTAGAGTATCGATTCGTTTTTTTGATGACCGGGAGGTACGGGCGATATGGGACGGAAAAGGGAGTAAGTGGTGGTTTTCTATCGTGGATGTTGTCGCTGCAATTACCGATAGTCCTCGCCCGAGAGTGTATTGGGGCACTCTGAAGAATCGTCTAAAGAAACAAAACAATGAGTTGTATTCAAAGTGTATACAACTGAGACTGGAATCTGCCGATGGGAAAAAATATGCCACCGACTGCTTTTCGCAAGACGATATTCTCAGTGTGGTAAAAGTAATTCCCAGTAAAAAGTCTTTCAAGTTCCTTGATTGGTTTACCTATAGCGACAATAGTATTGATGGGCAAAGCAAGAAAAAGGCATACGCACTGTTTGAAAGCAGCCTGATCGCTGAAATTGAACTCGGTACGATAAAAGGTCTCCAGCAGATTCACGCCTATTTGTTCGGCGGCTTGTATGATTTCGCAGGGCAGATCAGAGAAAAAAATATTGCGAAAGGTGGGTTTCATTTTGCCTTGGCGCCGTATTTAGTTTCTACACTCAAGCAAATCGAACAAATGCCCGAAAATACATTCGAGCAGATCGCCGATAAATATGTCGAGATGAATTCCGATTCCGAATAAAATGAGCTATCAACAAAAATGTCAGACTTGCATCATATTTGGTTGCGGGGGTAGGAATCGAACCTACGACCTTCGGGTTATGAGCCCGACGAGCTGCCACTGCTCCACCCCGCGCCAATATTCAAACGTAAAATTATTCTACTGATTGATTGAGTTATGTCCAGTGTTTTTTGCCCGGTAACGAATATGATAAGACAATCTGCTCACTAGCGCCCGCCCGCCCGTTTATTCTTTAGTTCGTCAACCGGCTTATTCATTGTTGCTTTTGCGAAGATGGAAGCCTAAGCGTAGGCGGGTCATTGCGCGTGTCCGCCGAAGCGAATACGCAGGTGGAAGGAACGAAGCAATCCAGGAAGCAAATAGCTATCCAACGGAATCACCTAGATAAAAACCAGATTCAGCGCCGTGCGTTCTTCTTCTTAACCTGTTTATTGTTTCTGTCTGGATCGCGTCGCTCCGCTCGCGATGACGGCGCCGTTACTTTGTTGTTGCAACCGACCCGTGTTGATTTCTTGTTTTGGTATTGGTTCATCGATAACGAAATGAAGGCGGAAGATGCGAAGCAATTAACCCGCTTGCGCCGTGCCCGACGTAGCCTAAGCGTAGGCGGGTCATTGCGCGTGTCCGCCGAAGCGAATGCGCAGGTGGAAGGAACGAAGCAGGCTACCCGCTTGCGTCATTGTGAGGCGCCAAGCCAATCAGCCGCTTGCGTCATTGCGAGCAAAGCGAAGCAATCTAGGAAGCAGTAAGTCACTTCTCGGAGTTACCCAGATAACAGCCATGTTAAGCGCTTTGCGTCTTGTACTTCATTTTTGTGTTTTTGTCTGGATCGCTTCTCCCGCCAAGGCGGGATCGCGATGACTCCGTGCCCCACAAACTATTACTATTAAACAACCCAAAAATTGTTCAAGGGCTTTTTGCGAAAACCACCAATATCAACTTTCAATAAAGTTGAACTAGGGATATAATTTTTTGAAATTTAGATAATCAGCCGCCATAAAACATAGCCAACCGGCAAACGAAATACATATGAACAACCCGCAAACATCAACAGCAAACAAACCATTGGTGAGTGTTATTGTGCCCACCAAAAACAGCGCCGAGTTTTTAGAGGCGTGTTTGGTTTCGATCAAGAATCAATCCTATTGTCCTCCCCCTTTGCCTGCCCGCCGAAGCCTTGGCGTAGGCGGGAAAAAGGGGGAGTCAGAGGGGGATTTTAAAAACCCACACATCGAGTTGATTGTAGTAGATAACAATAGTACCGATGCCACCTTTTATGACTTTTCTATTGTATGAGTAAAAAGGATCTCCCGATGGTTTCATACATTACACCGACTTACAATGCCGAAAAGTATCTAAGGCGTTGCATGGATAGCATATTCATGCAAGATTATCCGAAAGATAGGTATGAGGTTTTAGTTGCTGACGGCGAATCGACAGATACGACCCGTGAGATTTTAAAAAATTATGATGTGGTGTTGCTTGAAAACCCGGCGAGAGATTGCGACGATGGCAAATATGTCGCTCTAGAACGAGCAAAGGGCGAAATAGTGGCGCTGATAGACGCAGATAATATTATTGCGGAAAATGATTGGCTCAAAAAAATGGTACAACCTTTCGCTGATGAAGCAGAAATAATGGGGGTAGAATCGAACTACTTGATAGCTGATGATTTTACGCCAGTTAATACATATGCGAATTTACTTGTGATAGTAGATCCTTTGGCGAGAATGCTTGCGAGCAAGCCCTATAAAGTTAAAAAGAAAAATGGATTCAACGTTAAATATTTCAAAAAAGGAAGTGCGCCAGTAGCAGGCGCAAATGGTTTCTTGTGGAGAAAGCAAATTGTAGATAAGTATAACAATCATGGTTTAAAAAAATTTGCAGAAGCGAATTTGCTTGCCGAAATAGCCCAAAAAACTGAGGTTTCGTATGCGAATATACCTAATGTGGGTATTTATCATTATTATTGTGAAGATTTAAAAGATTACATTGCCAAAAGGAAGAAGATAGCGAGAAAATTTTTAGGGAGAAGAGGTAGAAAAGAGGATACGTGGGTAGATGGCAGGGGTTCTAAAAAATTGTATTTATCTGCTTTCTATTTGGGCACATTCATTGGACCCACAATTGAAGCGATTATATGCGCCGTAAAAGAAAGGCGGTATGAGTGGTGCTTGCATCCACTAATCAGTTGCGCGACAGTGTACACGTACGCTGTAAATCTATTAACAAAACGATGATTTTATTTATAGTGCCGCCGGGACGAATGCACTATGAAGTCGGCTTATTAAGTAATTTTAATGAGTATAAGGTTTTATTCCTGTCTGATACGCCATTGACAAACCTTGTTGAGAAGTGTTGGCACAAAAATGTGGTTGCCCCAACAAGGATAGTTAACAGGCTATACAAGAAATTTGGCAACACTGCTGCACCACTAGAATATGAAATAAATGAGAAGAAGGTAATGAAGGATGTTACTTCGATTGTTTCTGTTGAGCTTTTTTCATTTACATCAAAACAGGCTTGTCGTTTATCAAGAAAATATAATGTGCCGCTTAATGTAATAGTTTGGGAGAATATTAAAACGCATCCATTGTACTATCTGCCTTTTTTCAGGCATAATACAAAACAATGCTTGAAGTACGCCAGCTTATTTTTTTCTGTAAGCAGTAAGACCAGTGCACACCTAAAGTCAATGCGTGTTGATCCAAAAAAAAATAAAGTACTTTACCCCGGTGTCGATACAAATCTATTCCAAGCATCATCTATCAAAGATGCTGCCTCGAAAAACCTAAAAATACTCTGGGTCGGTAAATTATTTGAGCATAAGGGTTTTCAGAACATTCCGCATATACTAAAAAAAATTAATGCAAATACACGGAGTCGCATAGAATTAACCGTTGTAGGTGATGGACCAATGCGGCAGGTGATTGAAACCATTAAGGCACTCGATATTAGATTAACTTGGAAAAAACAAATGAATAATGTTCAACTTAGTGAGCTATACCGTCAGAATGACTTGTTCATTACCTTGCCAACTAGTGGCAAGCGCTACGGAATACATGTTTATGAAGAGCAATTTGGTTTTACTGTTGTCGAAGCAATGGCATCTGGCTTGCCCGTAATTGCTTATGATTGTGGCGCGGTCAATGAGATTGCAGGTAAGAACAACTTTGTATTTGAGCAAGGTGAGATATCTAAGATTGCCTGCCTAATTGATGATTTAATTGATGATAAACCTAGATTATTAGATATCGGAAAAAAAAATCGGGGTGAAGTGCAAAATACATTTAACGTGAAAATCCAGTCAAAATTACTTGAGTTAACGCTAAAGCATGGATAAGTATTTGAAAATTGGACTACTTGCACTTGCAGCTTTATCGGTAACACTCTGGCACAGCGGCTACTTAATTTTGTTCTGGGATCAGACCTATCCCCTTGGTCCGAGTGAGGCTCTGGTTGAGTTTTTTCAGTATTGGCACACACTTAACTTCGGTAGTACAGATGCATCTGGTTTCGCGTTTTTGCCCTACTTTCTTTTTATATATATATTTTCACTTGATGGTGAATATATTTTTTTTGCGCAATATTTACTCAATATTGTATTGTTTAGTTCTGGGCTGCTTACCAGCTATGAGCTGTTTAAGTACCTTTTGGCTAGAATAAATAATGAAGTGTCGTGGGAATGCCTATTCTATGCATCGTTTCTCGGTGCAATTTCCTATGGCTTTAGTCTTTTCTCACTGGTTTATATTTGGCGGATACTCAATACATCCATCTTCTTATTCGCATTTGCACCGTTAATCATGTTACTTTTTTGTAAATGGCTTGAGCAAAAGAACGCAGTACTAATGATAAAAGTATTATTGGTTACATTTTTAGTTGTACCCAATTTAACAAATATAGCATTTATGGGTGCACTAGGTGCATGTTTGGCACTAATCTGGCTCACTTACACAATTTTAACAAAGAGTTATTCAGTAAAATTCGTAGTAAAGAGCCTTGCCTTCTTCTTATTATTTATTCTTTTCCATTCTTGGTGGTTAATGCCGCAGCTATTAAGTGCCAATGAAATATCAGAACGTGCGAATCACATAGGGTATGAAGAAATTGTCGCTAAAACAACGAAAAATACTAAAATCCACAATCTACTCAAGAACACTGGTATGGATTCCTTGTACGATGACCCGAAAGAGAGTCCGACACCATATTGGGGTAGGCTATATACAGAAGCGGGTGGTAATTATTTTATTTATCTGCCTTTTTTTCTTTCGTTCATTGTTTTTTTTGCGTATTACAGAATGCAAAAAAGCATTTGGATAACTTTGCTAATGGTCCTTTTACTAGCGTCTATTTTTTTAATAAAAGGACCAAATGCGCCTGTTGGCTTTATGAATGAAAAGCTTTACAGTATACACTTTTATGCACTTGCATATAGAGCACCCTATTCGAAAATAGGTCTATTTTTTGTTATTGCCTATTCGGCATTGTTGGCTGTAGGTCTAAGCTCAATCCTGACAAGCCTTAAGTCTAGGGGTATTAAAAGGCTGGTACCCGTGGCATGCATAGCCATATTACTTCTGCTATATGGGTATCCATTGCTAAATGGTGACGTCGTGCCAAGCGGTCACCAAGGCATACCAGGTGCAAGGATTAGTCTCCCAGAGGAATACAAAGAAGTAAGCAATTATTTGCGAAATACCAAAACAAATGGACGTGTTTTATCGTTGCCATATTTTCCGCACATCCATCAATCGAGCGTACTGGATATGGGCCATACTTCCAAGGATTTAATATATATGTCAACCTACAAGCCCTATGTCATTGGCATAGCGCCTGAGATTAATCAGAATCGCATAGTACGTGAATTATCAAAAAGCATTGAGGTGGGCAATTTTAATTTGAATATACTAAATACTTTTAATATTGATTACATTTTAGTAAAAAAGGACATCAATTTAAACTTCTACAAGGGTGCTACCATAAAATCACCTGAAATTATTGACAACATATTAAAAAATAAGGACTTCTTGTTACCAGTCATTGATAATAAGCGGGTAACACTTTATTCTGTTGCCAACCCATCGGATGTAATAACACTCACGAACAGCGTAGCTACTATTGCCGAAAGTGTGGATAGTCCAAGTGACCAGATTCTCAATAAGAGCAAATTTATTCGAGGATGCAATCCAGATGCAAATGAAATTGGTCACAAAAAAACTATCTTGAGTGACATATCAGCTGAACTAACTAGTGAGAATGATTTGCTTGCAAGAACAACACTTGATGCAGGGGATAATAAATATTTGGGCGTCACCTTTAAATCCACTGATTCAGCCTCCATTTACATCAACATGCTAGCTGAATCTGGTGATGACTTAATGAACGTTGCCAGTGCGCCGATAAACCCGCCAGTTTACAAGGAGAATATTATTGATGACCGTGCACACTCAAGTTCAGATTATTACACATTAATTTATAATCTTAATAATGCTGCGGCAACACCAGAAATTATTGAGGTTAGAGGCACCAATCATTTCCAATCGAACAAAAACAAACCTACAGGTGCCTTGGTTATAAAGGATATTTTTTTGTTTTCCGAGGTTGATGAAAGCTGTTTTAGTGAGGAGTTGGTATTACGATATCCCAATAGTGATAAATACACGTATAAAAAAATTGATTTGTTAAACTTTGTTGAACCCATGTCAGCTGATGATTTGGGTTATTTAATGTTAAATGTTAAAACCAATAATCATTCCGCTATAATGCTTGGCATAAAGATTGTTGATCCTGGCGGAGGCACTAGAAGTATTATAATGCATGAATACGATGATCATTCATATCAGGGCAACGCCATTCAGCTTAAAAAGGGTATTTACAATACTGCTGGCAGTATCAATCGTCTAGTTTATAATATTCGCGAAAACATAGAAGATGCAACGGTTTTAGGCTTGGAGCTGTACCTCACAAACCGATTTTTTATTGGCACACAGGAAGATGATTTGGAAGTTGTACTATACGATATATCTGCATATCGGAAGATTGGTTCATCGCTAGATATATTTGATGAACTAGCAACGACACCAACATATTTGGATTATACTTATTCACAAACATTCGATTCATTACTCAATAATTACTCACCGAAAATTGAGAAAAAGTTGTATAAATATAATTTGACTCTAAACAAAAACACAAAGAAAATCATTAATGTAAGCAATCTTGATCAACAGTTTTTCTTAATTTTCAAGGATAACTTTCATCCTGATTGGAGGTTATCGGTCGGTTCTGTCGGCGAGCAAAATGCGAGATCCATTGAAGTAAAACCATTCGTACAACAGCATTTTGTTGCAAATGGTTTTGCTAATGCATGGTTTGTCGATTTGGGTTCGGCGACTATTGATAATACAAAAAACCAATATCAACTCATAATCGAGTTCCCCCCCCAGCGCTGGTTTTACTTGGGGCTTTTGATCAGCGGCACAACATTTGCCGGTTGTATTGTGTATTTAGGGTACGACTTTGTGCGACGTAGAAAGCGTAAAAAACTGAATAAAGCGAATGCTGATGAATCGAATAAAGGTGATGAAGAAGAAGCCGGGCAGAAAGAATCTGCCATTGTTGGTGAAACAAAAAAGCGCTTAGATGGAAAACGAAAAGCCAAGAACAAGAAAACAAAATGAGAAAAGCGGTAAAAAAGTATCGGCGCCGGTCCTCCCCCTTGATACTTGTCCGCCGTGGTGGAAAGGGGGAGTTAGAGGGGGATTTTTTCTTACTCAACAGGCTTCGGTGTTTTACAAGTGAGCAACGAAACGCAACCTTTCATCACACTCAATCATTAAATTGCCTTGCTGTCGCGAAATCCCCCTTGTATTCCCCCTTTATCAAGGGGGAGGTGTCACGTTTGCAATCAATGATTTTGCTATGCAGTTTACCAAACATATTAAGAAAATGATGTTGCAACAAGTTCATCGCCTCGGCTGCAAGATAGCATCATCATTCCCATTAAGGGGGGAGTTAGAGAAGGATTTAATAAAATTCGCCCCCTTGTTAAGGGGGGTTGGGGGGTTTTATGGTGCGAATAACCAGAGGCAACGAAACGCAGCCTTTCATCACACTCAGTTATCAAACTACGCGCTTGCGTCATTGCGAGGAACGAAGCAATCTAGGCAGCAGTCACTAATTCATCGTGAATATATTAGCAGGTACAAAGTTCAATGCTTTGCGTTTTTAAATGTGTTTTGTGTATTGTTTTTGTCTGGATCGCGTCGTTTCACTCGCGATGACGCAAGCGAGTATTGTAGACTCGCTTTGTTTCAACATTACACCCTTGGTTCGAAGCATTTACGAAACTATAAAAAAAACGTGCCTTGCAAGTTCTTTATGCTCCGGTTCTAGCCAACTACGATGGATGGGAACACCTGAGACAACTCACAACGGTCTTATCGTTCATTCTCATTATAAAGAATTTATATAAGAAAAGTCAATGATTCAAAAACTCACCGCACTGGCAAAAGACCCATTCATGCGCAATAATATTATCTTGTTTATTGGTTCGGGGCTTACGGCGGTTTTAAACTATGCCTACCACCCGGTGCTTAGCCGCATGATGAGTATTGAAGATTTTGGTGAGGTACAGGCACTAATATCGATGGCAATGCAACTGGGTATTTTAACAAATATTTTTACATACATTGCTGTCAATATTGTCGTAAATTCTAGTGGCAATCAAAAGCGATTAAAAACCCTTCATGGTTTGCACAGCTTGGCGCTTTCGCTCAATTTTCTTATCGCTATTGGTATTTTGCTAGCAGCACCGTTTATGCAAAGCTCCATGCCATTTTATGCCTTGGCGCTTTCGCTCCTTGCCGGTACGCATTTGTTGTTTTACATAGCCTACTTTCGTGGTGTAAGCGACTTTTTCAATGCCTCGGTTATTAGTATTAGCCAAGCGGGCGGCAAGTTGTTTTTTGCAGTAATTTTTGTACTGCTCGGCTGGGCAACCTTTGGTGCAATTTTTGCCCTGTTTTGCACCATCGTGTTGGCGATTATATATTCTAAAATACGGGTTAAAGGCAAATTACGCTTGCCATTGTGGCATAAAATTCGCTTTACCCGCGAGTTACGCAAAGAGCTATGGTACGGCGTGTTGGTATTATTCGCCACCGGGTTGGTTACCGCGCTGTACACCGCCGATGTCGTTTTGGTAAAAACCGCCTTCACCCCCGAAGAAGCCGGGCTCTACGGCGGTATTGCCACCGTGGCACGGATCATTTTTTTTGGTACCGGGTCGGTGGTAATGGTGCTACTTTCGGCGGTAAAAATAGAAGCCACGTTTGGGCAAAATGTTCGTTTGTTCATTAAATCGCTGCTGCTCATACTCTTTATGGGCGGCGGGGTGTTTGGCGTGTTTTGGCTGTTCCCCGAAGTAGTAATCAACATCCTCATCGGTAGCAAGTATGCACCCTTCGCCTATTTGTTACCGTGGGTTGGGCTGTTGGTGCTGATTGTTTCGGTATTGAACTTGTTCATCAATTACTTCTTGGCGCTGCGCCGGTTCGTTTTAATCCCCATTGCCGCTACTAGCCTGGCGGTGCTGTATGGGTCGGTGCAATATTTTGGCGGCAGCATAGAAGGCACAGTACTGGCGTTTTTGGTGGGGGCGGTGTTTGCTTTGGTGGTGCTTACGGGGTTGTTGGTGTACGACTGGCGGTCGTCATGGAATACGGAGCAGGGAACAGGGAACAGAGAGGGGTAGCAATCCACCCGCTTGCGCAGTGCCCGCCGTAGTGGGTCATTGCGCGTGTCCGCCGAAGCGAATGCGCAGGTGGAAGGAACGAAGCAATCCAGGTAGCAGTCACTCATTCAACGGATTTACTCAGATAAAAAGCAGATTTAGCGCTTTGCGTCTTGTACTTCATTTTTGTTTATTGTTTCTGTCTGGATCGCTTCTCCCGCCAAGGCGGGATCGCGATAACGGCGCCGATGCTTTTTTATTACTTACGCTGCGTTTCTTTTTGTTCAGCCATGCACTTCAATCTCATCACCGGGGAGTGGTTTCGAAACCTTCAGTTGCGGTAACTCTTTTTTGAGCAAAGCTTCGAATGCTTCTTGCTGATCGGGTTCGCCATGTACTAAAAACACCTGTTTTAAATCCTCGATTCCCGCAATGTTTTCGAACAGATCAGTCTGGTCGCCATGCCCCGAGTAGCCGTTTAAAATCTCGACCCGCGCATTTACCGGGTACATCCGGTTGAAGATCTTTACCATATTATGGCGCTCAACGAGCTTGCGCCCCAGGGTGTGTTGCGCTTGGTAGCCCACGATCAGCACGGTGTTTTCGTTATGCGGCAAGCCATGTTTTAAGTGGTGGCGAATCCGCTTCGCACATGCCACTAGCAGAGATGATAATGCACGGCCCCGGTTTTTCGTTGAGGTTTTTGCTTTCTTCGGTGGTAACCGTATGTCGCAAGTTGCTGAACGAGAACGGGTTTTTATCGCGATCGAGAAAATACTCCCGGGTGTGTTCGTCGAACGCATCAACGTTTTTTTCGAATATCTTCGTAAATTTCGTGGTCAGCGGTGAATCGACATACACCGGAATATTCGGGATCTGTTTTTCGTGAAACAAGATGTGCAGGTCGTAGAGAATTTCTTGCGATCGTTCTAGAGCAAAGCTCGGGATGATGATTTTACCGCCCTTTGCTGCGGTTTCTTTTACCACTTTGGCGAGCTTGCCGCGCGTTTCATTAACCGGTTCGTGCTTTCTGCCACCATAGGTGGTTTCGGTAATAATCGCATCGGCTGGGGGGAGCGGCTCGGGGTCTTTGATGATCTTGCGGTTTTTGCGACCGTAATCGCCGGTGAACACCAGCTTTTTGCCATCGCCTTCGAGAAACACCTGTGCACTGCCCAAAACGTGTCCGGCATTATAGAATGTAACATTGATATCTTCGAATACCTCGAATGTTTCACCGCGTTTTTTCGGTGCCAATAATTGCAAAACCTGCATTGCATCTTCGGTGGTGTACAGCGGCTCGATCGGGTAAACAGCGTTTTCGCGCAGTCGTTTTTTCTTAAGAAAATATGCGGCATCGGCTTCTTGGATGTGCGCGGCATCGAGCAACATCGGGGTTAAAATATCCGCCGTTGCCGGTGTGCAGTAGATCGGCCCATCGTAGCCGTTTTTTAAGAGCAAGGGGAGTAATCCCGAATGATCGATATGAGCGTGCGAAAGCAACACTGCATCGATCGAGCGGGCATCGAAGGGCAGGTGTTTGTTCAGTTCTGCCGATTCGGCACGTTTCCCCTGATACATGCCGCAGTCGAGCAAAATGCGTTTGCCGGCAACCTCAACAATATGCTTACTGCCGGTTACGCCCCCGGCCGCACCATGGAATTTGATTTTCATTTGATTTTGGATACATGTTTATTTTCTCACAATTTTAGGTGGAAATCAAAAAATCCGCTAACAACCATCAGCTATCGGGTATCATTCGCAATTCTATTCTTGATTCAGATTATCGCAATAGAATCCAGTAGGTTATAGCGTGAACTTACGCTATAATCTCCTTTTTTCAGCAAAATCACTTCGGTCGCAAATAACGCAAAGATTCGCTTCCCCGATCGAAGCATCGGGGTCTGGCTACGTGATCAAGAGGGCAATTGCAATTGTACCGATTATGATTTGCTTGTTCCGCCTTGAAAACCGCCAGTGAACTGGTCGGTTAACAAGGCTACAGTGTGGCGCAGTCTCTCAATCTCGTTGCCCTCGAAAGAGGAGACTCCGCCGAGAATAAAATTGCACCGATTTTTCTCAGCTCTTTCTGCCTGAAAAACCGTTAGTGAACTACAGCGGTTAACATGTCTACAATGTGGCGTTGAGACGTTGCATGCAACGTCTCAACAATTCTTTTACCTATATCTCGGCGGAGTCTCTGGATATACATCTCTTCTGTGATACCAATACCTAATATCAATCTTACAAAACTTTCCACAAACCCCCTTAATCCCCCTTAATCCCCCTTATCCCTTCTTCGCCAAGGCTACGCAGGGCAGGCAGGGGGAAAACAACGCGTCGTATTTATATTGATAACTGGTATAACACATACTCAAGACAATACATTTACTTCTAGGCAAACAGGTACTCCGCCAAAATATAAGATTTCTATCGGAGGAATTTGAAACTTCTTCATTCATAATTCCACATTCGTAATTCTTATTTTCTCCTACTCCTCATCTGCCCCATACATCTTCGGCGTTTCTACGCCGGTAAGCCGCTTGCGAATTACACAAAACAGTTCGCCGTCGCCGAATTTTGCCGCCTGCTCATCTGAAACATCCAACAAAAAATAGCCCTGCCCACCCGAGAATTTATCGATCGATTCCTCATCTTCGTTGTAAAAATCTTCGAGTGTTACGCTAAAATCATCGGCTTTGTTCGGAAAGCAAAACTCTAACTCTTCGCCTTTATCGAGCCGGTTACGGCATTCGATCGTGAGGCGATTACCGTTTTTTTTGCGCACCACGCCGGCGAATTGATGGGTGGTAAAGCCTTGGCGTTCTTCGTATTCTTGCGCTTTGGCTCGCGGATCGCCCACCAAAAACCCGGGAATATAGCCACGATTATTGGTCGTGAAGACTTCGGTCAGCAGTTCGTCGATCAGCTCTTTGGTAAAAGTGCCGTTTGCAATCGCATCAATCGCAATGCGATACGCCCGGGCGGTAATCGCCGCGTAATAGATGGTTTTGCTGCGCCCTTCGACCTTTAAACTCATCACGCCGGCATCAATCATCTGCTCTAAATATTCGAGCAGGCATAAATCGCGCGCATTCATGATGTAGGTGCCGTATTGGTCTTCGTCGATTTCGAGCATTTGCCCGGGGCGCTGTTCTTCTTCTAAATAAAAATTGCCATCAAGCGGAACGTACTTTTCAACCTCGCCGGCGTAGTTTTCTTTGGCTTCGTGGAGTTTGTATTGCCAACGACACGAATGGGCGCAAGTGCCTTGGTTGGCATCGCGCCAAGAAAAGTAATTCGACAGCAAGCATCTGCCAGAATACGCCATGCAAATGGCGCCATGGATAAAGCATTCGATCTCGAGCTTTGGGTTTTTCTCGATGATCTCGGTGATTTCTTTGAGCGACAACTCACGCGAAAGAATAATCCGTTCAACGCCTTGGCTGTGCCAAAATTGCGCGCTTGCCCAGTTGACGTTATTCGCTTGTACCGAAAGATGGATCACCGCTTCGGGGAAATTCTGCCGCACCAAATGGATCAAACCGGGGTCGGACATAATGAACGCATCGGGTTTGAGTTCGAGCATTTTTTCCATCGCCCGCAAAAAATGCGGGATCTTTACATTATGCGGAAAAATATTCGCCGTGAAATAGATCTTCTTGCCACGACTGTGACAGTATTCAGTCGCTTGCTGCAAAAAATCGATATTGAATTGGTTCTCGCGTGCGCGCAATGAATAGGCGGGTACCCCGGCGTACACCGCATCGGCGCCGTACGCGATTGCGAATTTCAGTTTTTCAAGGTTGCCGGCAGGCATCAATAATTCAACCATCAACTATCAAAAAACAGAAAACACCTTATAAAGGGCAATTGATTATTCCGAAAACGATTGTCGGTGTCAAAAAATATCATTCCTTGTTCAGGCGGATTTTTTGCTCGATTGTCGACATGGTTTTCCAAAGCATAGCACCAATTTGGTCTGCCAGATGCATAGCCGACTGATAATCATCTGCTTTATCGGCTGAAAAGAAACATTCTTGTTTACAAAACTCGATCAAATACGCTGCTTCTCGCAGTGATCCATATGCTATTCGCAGAAAATGAAGATGCTCTTTCTGATTCTTTCTCGCAAAGCCTTCTACGATATTGAGTACAACCGAAATCGCAGAGCGACGCAATTGTGAAGTATGACCAAACCGCTCCTCCGGCGGAAAGCTCCTTGTGAGTTTATAGGACAGATGTGCAAATGAATCTGCTTTTGTTTCAAGCATGCTCTTTTTTGGTTGAAACCCGGTGCTTGCTTTGGTCGAATTCATCTTATAAATTATAATTGTTTAGTAATAGTCGATACCTGCAAGTTCATTTCAGTCGCATGATTGATCGCTGATGGTTGCTAGTTGACCCCTGATTGCTGACGTTCTGCCGCATTAACCGTATTCTCGATCAGGCTCGCCACTGTCATCGGCCCTACACCGCCGGGTACGGGAGTGATGAAGCCGGCGACTTCTTTTGCGGTTTCGAAATCGACATCGCCACAGAGTTTGCCGTTCTCATCGCGATTCATGCCAACGTCGATTACCGTTGCGCCGGGTTTTAGCATTTCACCGGTGATGAATTTGGCTTTGCCGACCGCGGCGATCAGAATATCGGCTCGTTTGATATGTGCATTGAGATCGGCTGTGCGACTGTGGCACACCGTAACGGTTGCCGAGCGATTGATCAGCATTACGGCGATAGGCTTGCCAACGATATTCGAGCGCCCTACAACCACTGCCTCTTTGCCACTGGGATCGATATTATATTCTTCGAGCAAGCGGATAATACCGGCTGGAGTAGCTGGCGGTAGGTCTTCGAAATCTTTGCTTTGCAGCATTTTGCCCAAGTTTGTGGCATGAAAACCATCGGCATCTTTTTTGGGGTCGATCGCCCGTAATACTTCGGTTGAATCAAGATGGCGTGGCAGCGGCATTTGCACGATAAAACCGGTGATCTGCGGATCTGTGTTTAATTGATCGACCTTTGCCATCAACTCTTCTTGAGTGGTATTTTCATCCATTCGAATCACCAGCGAATGAATATTTGCTCGCTCGCAAGATTTTTCTTTATTGCGCACATACACCGCGCTCGCCGAATCGTTCCCTACTAAAACAACAGCCAAGGTCGGCTTGAGCGTTTCGGCCTTTTGTTTGCATTCTAAAATTATTTTCTCCGCCAAAGCCTTGCCGTCTAAGATCTGTGCTGTCATGAGTCGTTAAAAAAGCAGCGCGATTGTGCCATAACCACCTCTTGTAAAACAAGGTTTGGCTTTTTCATTACTTTAAACCCAGAGAGTTTGAATGAAGAATGTCGAATTACGAATTAAGAAGATATTTCTTGATTCGTAATTCTTTCGGTACCGGGCAATCATCGGCTTAGGACAATGCCCACATTGCTCTTATTCTAACTATTCATAATTCTCTTTATGGCTGGAACACTGCATAGTCGAACATCGGGGCCAATTGCGACGGAGTGATATTAACATCGATTCGCTGCTTATAGCCATCTACTTCGCCAATCGCCTGAATGCCGACTTTGTCATCGGGAAGGGCAAAATTATCGAAAAAGTCAGGAACACCATTGCTATTGCCATCACTGTTCATATCAGTAGTTTCTTGATGTACGAAGCCAACCCTGATATAGGCTTGGCTTAAGCCCTCTACTGGGCCGTCGACATCTCTCTTGATGCGAATCGGTGCCCCCATGTGGATGGTGAGTTGCGGGAAGTACATCGCTGGTTCGATGTTTGTTGCATGGTCTGGTGATTCCATCTCGCGTTGTGCAAATTTGAGCATTGAGAGTGGAAAACGCTTTTTCTTTTGGCGGAATATACCGACCGGGTTGTTTAATCGTACCCATGTGCCGCCGATTTCTTCGAACTGATCGAAGTGTTGTTCGATTTGATTAGCGGGGAGGGTGGCACGATCGAAATGCTTTTTGCAGATCGAGCCCGGTTCGAGAGGGTCAATTCCAGCATTTATCCGATCGCAGTTCTGTGCCGATTGAAGGGTAAGAATCCTTGGTGTGTTTGCATCGTTTGTCAGACCGGATCTTCCGGTAAGCGTCCAGGTCAAAAGCTTGTCGGTTTCTTCATCTTCCATCTTCAATTCGTAAGTGTTCGGCAAGAAAAGGTCGATATAGATATTCTCCAGTTTATCATTTTCTCCATCTGAATTATAATTATGCCCAAAGATACTTTTAGTATATTGGGCACAGATGCCATTGGGACCGATGACTTGATGATCTAAACCAATCCCGCAAGGACTTTCATCAGAGGGAGTATAACCGGTTACACCTCCCATGCCAACGGTAACGTTGCGATCGGAGCCTGGCTCTTGACCATGGTTATCAACGAATAGGTCAAAAGTAATCGATTCGCCGAACTTGATCGGTTTCCAGTTTTTTAGATCGAACTTTGGCACTCCCGAATCGTATTCATCTACAATACGCGGAGGAATGAATAGGGTTTTTGCATATTCATGGTTTTCGTCGCGGTCGCGTTCTGTATTTAATTCGGTACGACCTGTAGTAGCCCACGATGACTTGGTGCGGTTGATGTGATCCATCTCGATGTAGGCTGCGTGTCCTGCTTCGGTTCCGGCATTAACGATGTAGCCCGAGCCGCGACCGGCGGCTTCGTACAATGCCGATTCTACCGCTCCTTCGGCGGCGAAAAAAGCTTTACTCGAATTCACCACCTTGGGGGATTGTCTGAGTGAGGAGTTGATCACGCTGGTGGCACCTGCCGCAACGATGAACAAAAGGCTGGTCATACCTAGTGAGATGAGAATGGCGTTACCGTTTGTGTTTTTGTGAAGAAAAGATTTCATTATGGTTCCGGAAAAATGACGTTGGAAAGTGTGCGCGAAGAAACAGTGGTTTGTATCGATAGGTCGAAATTGGTTCCGGCCAGTTGGCGAGTTAGCTTTTTGCTGGGTCTTGTGGTAAGGACTATGGTGACATGCGGTTGGATTTGACTTGATCGTGAGCTTTCGCTGATCGCTTTTCGAGGATCATCGAGTGGAGAGATAAAAAATTTGAGATCAACGATATCGATCTGTGAAGGGCTGATCGGGATAAAATCCACAAGTTCGATCAGGCTGTCCCCATCTGCCTGAAAATTACTCGCTTCGGGGGTGAAGTCGAGTTCATTGTCGGCATCGAGGTCTGATAATGCTTCAAGCTCTAAAATCGCCAAGCGCTCGGCACCGTCGACCTCATCATTCTCATCGATCACGCTGTCACCATCGTCATCTATGCCGTTGTTAAGCGGTGTCCACCAGTCTTCACCGTCTTCATCTACGGCTCCGTCTTCGTCATCATCTATGCCGTTGCTAAAGCGACGGAGAATCGTTTTATAAGTACCATCGCTCGAAACCAAATATAATTCATGTTGTTCGTAGCCATTCACATTTGTGGCACCATCAACTTGCACCAGTGCCGAAGCGCCGGCATCGTCATTTACTCTGTCGTTGTCTGCCCGAGTGGTGTAATAGCCTTCATCAAACGCGTTCACATCTTCACGGTCGCATGTCACTCCGTCTACGTCCGTGTCATCGCCTTGAGTTTCGCCGGGGTCGCAGGAGGG
>CAZOZW010000007.1:12448-19122 GCA_964584385.1 uncultured Candidatus Peribacteria bacterium | reverse complement strand
ATATACAAAAAGTTATATTCGTATTCTTTCGGCTCATTTCCGTACAAAATATCGGTGCGGTCATTGCCTGGCGGATCTGTTTCTTCGAGATTATTCGAATAATACTCCGAATAATCGATGGCGTTATTGCGCACCAGATTCGAGATCCTGTTGAGCATGAACTGTGTTTCTTCGATGAGCGTATTGCGAACCCGTTCACGTTTTTGAGCATTATAGAAATTGATCATGATCGTTGTCGTAAGTGTCATGATAATCGCAAAAATACCGATGGCGACCATCACCTCTACTAAAGAATAGCCGGATTGTTTTTTTATGAACTCCATTCTGTGCGGCTTAAAAAGTCGGTTAAGATGCTGCTCATCACCACGCTTCTCGTGCGCCCTTTGAGCTCCCACGAAACGGTTGATATCACTAAGATTCGGTTATCTTGCGCTTTCAGGTTTAACGGATAATCTCCGCCGGTAATCGGGTTGGTCGTGTCGTTGAAAACGGTGGCATCGATATAATACATTTCGATCTCACGCTCGAAAATCGTCTCGGTGTTTCCGGGGGAGTTATCGTGGGTGTAAAAATCGGTACCGTTGACGGTAGTTTTAAACAGACGAGCGCCATCGGCATATTTTCCGTTAAAGTTGTTATCGGCGATCAGAATGCCACGAAAATCGTCAGGGTCGATGTCGACGATGTAAGAATTGACAAATGTGCCACCTGCCTCAATGCTATAGCCCCAGGGGTGATTATTCTGCCCCGACCCATTCGGTACGCAATCGGTATCAGCACCATCGATATCCCGATTCTCATCCGTATCATCCCAAAAGTTCCAGCATTCGCGCAGATTCGTCGAGTAGGTCATCCAGTTGGTGTCGCGCATGTTTCGTACGACTTCGAGCCCTTCTTGCGCTAAGTTGGTAGCGGTCATCCGGTTGATATTGGTGCGATTCGATTCGATTGCCGCTATGATCAGTGCCATCGACCCGACCAATCCCATCGAGAGAATATAGATCGAAACAATCACTTGCATCATGATCGAACCACGCCGATTGCGTTGTATATTCTTTACGGACATGTCTCTCCGGAAATAATCTCGATGAAGCGCGATACGCGGTTTAAGCAAATCCTTCTTTTACGATCTTGATACTCGAACACCAGTTCAACACTGCGCAGGTCTTCGGCAGCATCATTTGTGTTTATCACCATGTCTGAATTTGGCGGCAAGAAAAGCGTATTGATCTCGTTGGCCGGTGTGATGGTTGCCGGAAGAGGATTTTCGATCGAAAAAACCCAAGGGGCGTTGAGTGTTTTTTGTTCGATGATGTGATCGACCGGATTCCCGCTCGAAAAGCTGAGTTGTTGATCGGCAACATCGGATGAAACATCATCTTTGTTATCGAGGTATCTGATCAGTTGCAGGGTGTCTTGATCTCCAGATTGATCGTAGTCGATATAGATCCCGAATCCCGCATCTTCACGTGTTTCGTTCAGTGCGCCAAGTTGACGATTGCTAATGGCATCACTGCGTGCTGCACGCAAATAGGTAACCACCGTCTCGACATCATTTTGAAACTGTTCTCGCTTTCGCTGTTCCGAGGTAATCTCATTCATCGCCAGCATTGCAATCGTCAGCATTGAGATCACAAACATAACTACGAGTAATTCAACTATCGTAAAGCCGTTTGGAGGGAGTTTTTTTTGTTTCAATTCTCTGTTTTTTTGTTTGTTTATTGTCTCATAAAATCATGAATTTGTCAAAAACCACTTTACGGCATCTTCCGCTTTATTGAGCTCAGGGGGCAGTTCGCTCAGTCGTCGGATGATCTCATTGCGTTTCCATCCCAATCCCTCGAGAGCCATTACAATCTCTTCATTTATAACGGCTGAGTTCTTTCGATTCTTATCCGTTGCAGAATCACTGTGGATTGCAACATCTTGCACTTTTTCGGAAAGTTCGAGAACCGCACGTTCGGCGGTTTTTTTGCCAATTCCTTTGATCGATGTCATAAAAGCGACATCTTCTTGTATTAAAGCACTGCATACTGCCGCTTCGCCCGCCGCTAAAATCTCGAGTGCGATTTTAGGACCAATACCACTGACCGATATAAGATGACGGAAGAGTTGCAAGCCACTTTTCGTTTCGAATCCGAACAGTGCCAAATCATCTTCTCGGACATGCAAATGCGTATGCAAAAAAATCGCCTCGCCCGGTTTTACCATTGTCGTTATCGTACGTGGGCAAAGAACGGTCAAATGAAAAAAACCAGCTTCGATTTGTACCGAAGTTTCGGTTACTGCAATAATATTTCCGTTGAGCCCACTAAGCATTTGGTTGTAAAAAATAGCGCTTCGTACTATGCCCCATTTTATAAAAAAAGGCATATCGATTTCTTTTTCACTTGTGCAAGGTTTGACGATGAAGATGATTTTTGCAAGAATCTGATGTGCTTTTTAATTACTGCTTTCGCATGAAAAAATTTACCTTCTTGCTTATATTACCAATTATTTTTGCTTCTTGCGGTGATGAGACCGCACCACCGGATGAGGTCGGACAGTTTCCACCTGATTATGTGATTTCAGCAGGAGATGATTTGCCGAGTTCGATTGAAAGTGATGAAGCGAATGTCGACGAAAACGGCGACTTGATAGCAGATGAAAACGGTCTTGATGATGGTCGGCTACTTAGCGATGAAGATGATACCGAATTACTGATCTGTCGCGAAGAAAACGCCGATGTTTCGCTTGAGCTCGATGCCGCCAACAGGCAATTGGAGATATGCCAACTAGAGCTTGCCGAAAAAGAGCAGCAAGCCGTGCTTACTCCGGCAGCAGCCAGTATTTCGAACGAGCATTTAGAGCTGATCAAAACAGCGGTTTTAGCAGAAGAGCAGGTTGAATACCCGTTTCGTAATTGCGGGCAGATGGGCAACTTCATCACCCAGGCCTGGTTTCAGCAATTCACCGATTCATTGCTGCAAAAGCGAATTCGCTTTGCCAATGGTTTTCTAGAAGTCGAAGACCTTTTTGGTGGCTGCCAGAGTACCGAAGGAAAAATGGCATTCTTTTTGGGTGCCGAACGCAACGACACACTTGAATTCCTGATTTTGAAATATAACCTCGAAACCCAAGAGCTAACCCCAGCGTTAATGCTCGATAATGCTGCAACCGCTGCTGTTACCGCATTTGGGAGGCGCGAAGGTTCATTCGTGAATTTTCCTTCAGATGACGGACGCACTTTTCGCTACTACTACGACTCGAACATTGTTGTAGAGGCGCCGTAATCACAAAACCTTGCGCCAACGCGATTTAAGCTGCTGTAATTGTTTTTTGGTCGGATCGGTACCAAATACCAGGTCGCGGGTTTGGTTGGTTAATTCGGGATAGCGCTTGTTCAATGAATCAAGCGCGAATACGGATTGCTTCGTTTTTTTCGATAGCCACCATAAAAACCGTTCTACCGGGGTTCGCTGCAGTGCAGGTCTGATCTTGGCTTTATAGAATCTCCTCAGCCGACGAGCGACGAAGAAGATGATGATGGAATAAAAGATGGTACGCCGATGTTCAAAAATGCCTCGCAATAGCTGCTTTTGCCGTTCGCCCGAAAAACTAACAACGTACTCAAACCATCTTAGTTCGATATAGTCGTAAAACTGTACCGCTTGTTGAAGCAGGTTATTACTGCGACGGGCAAAAAATGTCTCGTTGCTGCTCGGGGTTGGGTCGAAGCGCTGCCAGCCGGTTGTTTCGTCGAATACCTCTACCCACGAATGCGCATCGGCACCGCGTACCACCCACATTTGTCCACTGTCGTTCCATTCGCCGCCGGTAAATCCGTTCACGTATGTGGCATTGTATCCAAAATGCCATAGGGTTAGGGCAAGTACGGTGGCAAAGTATTCGCAGTGTCCTTGTTTGCTGTCGTATAAAAATGATTGTAAATTCGGTGCGGTTTCGGTGAGTGAGTAGGTGAATCCGGCATTATTCTGGATGAAGCTGCTTAAAAGCTGAGGATCGGTTTTGGCATTTTCGGGGATCGTCTCCCAGAATTGTTCAAACAGGGCTTTTGTTTCGTCATCGAGCGAGTCGATCGATTTGAATTGATACTGATGCTCCGGCACAAGCCCTTGTTCGTCGACAGGTACGGTTATGTCGATGGTAATATCGTTATATTTCGGTCTGGCGAATGTTAATAATGTTTGATCGCCCATTGGATGTGAAAAGAATGAGCCATTAACATTCATCGCTGCCGCCGGAATAAATATATTCCGTTCGCCTTCGGGGTAGTATCGAACTCGCAACTGCTTAGTGGGTATGCTGGTGTCGTTGATAGTATCGTAACGTGTATCGTTGATTTTCGGTTTATGCCAGGTGCCTTCTTTAAACTCGGTAAAACGCATACCACGCCAATACAAATCGTGGAAATATGGAATATCGCGGCTGTTTGCGTTTTCAACAACAAACTGTTTGCCAAAATCTTGCATGATCGAAAGCATATCATTCAGGTTTACCTCTTCGCTAAAGCCTGTTTTCATAACATCTTCTTGTTTTTCGATCAGCGAGGTATCTTTGGCGCGGTCGCCATGGGGGAGTACAAAAAACAGAGCAAAGGTCGAAAGGAGCACTATCAGATTCATCTTGATATATGACCTTCTTTCGAGCGGACGCTCGAAGCAGTATTTAATCTCTTCTTCTCGTTCGCCGGCAGCGTAGAGAGAGAAAAGTGCGATTGAAAGGAGTAAAAAGCCGAAAAATAGAAAGAAGAACCAAGCATTAAGGGTGTAGAGCGAGAGTGCTACAAAGACGAATAAGGCCAAAAAGATGTAGGTAAATGCGTCGCGCCGTTCACGCACAAACCAGTGCTTCCATATCGAAAGCAATATCAAAAAATGCGATCCTGCCAAGACGGTATCATCCATAATACCACCTTCGGCAAAACAGGCAAAAAACAAGAACAAGGCAACGGTATTCATCAATTTTCGGCCGGGCGCCCGCCACTTAAGCACATATTGCCAAGTAAGGATAAAGCCGCTGCTCCCAATACAGAGTAGTGTAAACCACATCATCCGCCATTCTAGATGAGCTGCAACAATCAAGATCGCAATGATCAACCATTCTATGATGCGGGCAAGTTCGACGTTTTTCTTAGGAAAAATCGGATAATTTGCAAGCAGCGCCATTTGCATTTTGCCGCTTCGCTTGCGGCGGCGGCGTGCTGGAGCTTCGTGGATAATGCGTCGAACATATAACTCGTCGCGCTTTGCCGTCTGCAAAGCATCGATCCGCCGAAGCTGATCGCCCTCTTCGAACGGGCGCAACAAAAAGTAGAGTTCACCGAGTTCGGCAAGTTTGCCGCTTTGCTCGTGTTTTGGCTCTGGTACTTTTGGCAGCGCTATCGTGGCACGAAAAATATCAAATCGCCCTAGAATAAGCAGCTTCACCTCGCCCTTGTGTTGTGGAACGGCAAAGCTTAAGCCGGCTCGTGGCTCCATTCGTTCAATTGTTTCGCCGGTGTCGAACACCAAAAAAAACCGACAGGAATCAATCTCTTGCTTAAATTGCAGATGCAGTTCTAAGTGTTCGTCGTTTTTCCAGCCGGCTGCGACTTGTTTGCGTTTAAACCGTACATCGAAAAACGAATAGATGAATAACGCGAGCACGAAGGCAGGTATAAACATCAACACCTGTATTCCTTTTACAAACGAGATGAACGTTAAAAGAAGAGCAATACCGAATAATGCCAAACCGGTTTTCGTTAAAAACCCGCGCGAGTTGAGCCAATTATTCCATTTTTGTCTCACAGTCTTTTTGTAAAAGTATCTTACTTTTCTCTTCCCTTTGTTGCCCTACTAAGCTCCCGGTGGGCACGAGGATTAACGGCATCGTCCTTTCGATATTCGCTCATCCGTACCGATCCGTCACGCACTCAAAAACCCCCTCAATCCCCCTTATCAGGGGGGAAAAAGCCCTACAGCCCGCGAAAAAGCTCTTTGTATTTTTGTTCGATGACTTCGCCCAGTTTTTCATCGGCAAGCGAAGGATTAAGGTGCTCAACGCGATGTCGTACACATGGGCGTGCCAAAATGTAGCCATCTTCGGGGATGACATATGCTCGCCCTTCGAGCACCGCATTTGCGCGCATTGCCGCCGCAAACACCGAAAGCGAGCGCGGACTCAATCCATAGCGGAACTCTTCGGGGTTACGCGTCCATTCTGCCAGGCTGATCAGTCTATTTAAGATCTCATCGGAGATTTTTACCGATTGCACGCTATTACGTAAAAAAACGATATCTTCTTGGGTTAGAATCTGCGGCAGATCGGCGATCTGTTGGTCGAGGTTGTTATATTTTTGGTGGCGCAAGATATCGGTTTGTACTTCAGTGCTCGGAAAACCCATTGAAACCATGCAGGCAAAACGGTCGCGCTGGGCTTCGGGTAACGGGTAAGTACCGCTGTATTCGATTGGGTTCTGCGTTGCGAGCACCATGTGGATTTCGGGCAATTGGTAGCGATTACCGGCGATTGAAACATGTTTTTCTTCCATCGCCTCTAAAAAGGCACTTTGCGATTTGGGATGCATACGATTGATCTCATCGATCAGCACGATCTCAGCAAAGATCGGCCCTTTGCGTACCTGAAATTCACGGGTTTTCATATCCAAGATCTCACCACCCAAAACGTCTTGC
>CAZOZW010000007.1:3745-12438 GCA_964584385.1 uncultured Candidatus Peribacteria bacterium | reverse complement strand
TAAGGTGTCACTGGTGCCTTGTAGCCTCGAAAAATCTCTTCCCAGAACTCGCGCAAACGCTTTCGAAAGTGTGGTTTTTCCAACTCCCGGCAAATCGTTGATCAAAATATGTCCACCGATCAATAAGGGGATTTCGAGCAAGCGTACGACTTCGATCTTACCGAAAGCAAACGGCATAAGGGTCGACTCTAACTGACGGACTTTTTCAAAGACTGGATTCATTTTTAGTGTATGTATTCATAGTTTATTATACCCATCAAATACAATAATGAAAAGCAAGAAAACCGCTTTTATGAATCCTTTCTTATTTTTCGCTGACCGCACAACTCGAAGATCGGTGTGAAGTGCATTGCCAAAATTGTTTTTTCGACAAGACCGGAAGTGCCGCCAATTGCTCGGCATTATTATTCGGTGCGATCAGATATATTTTAGGCATCACGCTTTTCATCGGTATTTCTATTTCCATCGTTTCTCCGGGTAAAAACATGTACTCTCCGAGCAAAATCTCATCACGTTCCGATTGCAAACGCCAGCCTTCGCCGGGCATAGTGAATTGCGAAAAGTTTTTAATGGTGAGTTTTTTGGTGAACGGATCGACATTGATAATCCGCAAATGCTCGAAGCCGCTTTTTGATTCAACAAAAAAAGTTTGTTTTTTCATCGGCGTGTATGACACCTCGGGTTCGGGAGTAAAGGCAAAAAAATAAACCGCCCCGCTGCGGGTAATGGTGATCGGCTCTTCGAACATCAATCCTTCTGCCGGTGAGACATTGGGTGACTTTGTCCAAAAGATGCGGGCATCGTCGTTACTGGCAAAAATCTCCAGCTCAAACGCCGAAGCGAATTGCTCTCGCTGAGCATTCGTCCAAACCTCTAAATCATCGGTGGCGCCGGCGAATCCACTGCCCACGAACAATACGCCGAAGAGCATTAATCCTATTTTTTTCATACTTGTTCCGCCTGGTTGGTTATCGGTTGTTTTTTTGGCCTCTTGGGGCCGCTAAGAACATATCGAATACTTTGCAGAAACAACATTCCCGTTATTGCCCCAAGTACCGAAAAGCCCAAGAACGGCATTGCCAGTGAGACACCCTCATAGGGCTGTAAAAAGAAAAACTCACCCAATTGCCGCATGTTTCCGAATATCATCACTCCCGTGAAGATGAAAAACACCAAGAACATAAAATATGTCAGGAATCGCATCGGCTCATAAAAAATCATCTTTATTCTTACAAAGCGGGCTTTTCTTTTCAATCGAAAAAGTGCATGTTTTGCGCGATGAGTATCGAACAGAATTTTCGGCAAGTTCAGCAGTGTCTCGAATCGTACCCCCATGCCGAGTTGATTGCGGTCGTAAAGTATCAACCGCTTGAAAAAATTCAACAGTTGATCGACGCCGGAGCAAACCGGCTCGCATTTAATCGCATTCAAGAAGCAACCGAAGAAATCCCTCGATTACGCTTTCACGGAAAATACCATTTGATCGGGCATCTACAAAAAAACAAGGTTAAAAAAGCGGTCGAGCTGTTTAGCTGGATCCAATCGGTCGATAGCTTGGCGCTCGCCGAAAAGATCGACACCGAAGCGGGAAAAATCGGAAAACGGATTAATGTTCTGCTACAGGTCAACATCGCCACCGACCCCGATAAACACGGCTTTACAAAATCGGAGTTGCTTACAATGGCTCCCGAATTGGCGCGATTGTCTCATCTGACGATTTGCGGCTTGATGACGATTGGTAAGCTTGATGCCACCGAACAAGAAATGGAGCAAGCGTTTATGGGTTTAAAAGAATTACGTGATGAGATCCGTTTGCAAAAGATTTTTGGCGATGAGTTTTTCCATCTTTCAATGGGAATGAGTAACGATTATGAATTGGCGCTTAAAACCGGGGCAACGTTCGTGCGCGTTGGGTCGGCGTTATTCAAATAAAATACATCGATTTTTTTTGCATTGAGATGCGCGAGATACAAGATAGGATTCTTTATAGTATTTAAATTAGTCTTGGATTCCAAAATACTGCATTTAAACGGGGAGCTGCGTTTAAATGTAGGATTTTCTATCCGATGATATCGATCGGGTCGACGTCAACTATGCAGCGGGGCAGGGGAGTTGCTTTTATCAGCGGCTCGGGGTTTTCGGCAAACAGCAGAACATTCACAAAATATTTCTCGTGTTTGCGCGGCACCAACGCGGGCGCCACCGTGACCATCGCATTCTCATTCGCAAAGAATTGTTTGGCATATCTTTTTAGCAACTCTTCGGTTTTGCGGGCGTTTTTATAAACCGCTTCTTTCTGCTTGCCGCTAAAAATCAGTTTGATGATCCTGCGGTACGGCGGGAGTTGAAATTGCTCGCGGTGTTGCAGTTCGCGATCATAAAAGTCGCTCGTGTTCTGTTTTGATATTGCTTGGATTACCGGATGGTTCGGGACGCGGGTTTGCAGAATGACTTTATGCCCGTTGCCGCCGCGCCCGCCGCGCCCCATTACCTGGGTGATGAGCTGGTAGGTGCGTTCGTTGGCACGAAAGTCGGGAATGTGCAAACCGGCATCGGCGGCGATAATACCGACAAGCCCGATATTTTGAAAATCGAGCCCTTTTGAAACGATCTGTGTACCGATCAGAATATCGGCATTGCCGGTGTCGAATGTTTCGTGCAGGTTGTAAAAGGCGTTTTTGTGCGCGGTGGTGTCGCGGTCGATGCGGACGATGCGGGCATCTTGAAAAATCTGCTTGGCAGTGCGTTCGAGCCCGGCGGTGCCGCTGCCAAATGCCTTGAGCTTTGTTCCGCCACACACCGGGCAGCGCGAGGGGATTTGAAAAACTTTACCGGTGTGGTGGCACAATAAAAAGTCGCGCTTGGGCCCGCCGTGAACCACGAGCGGTACTTCGTTTTCGGGGTTTTTGACCGCTTCGCCACAATCTTCGCAGGTAAGTACGCGATACACGCCGCGACGGTTTAAAAACAACAGTACTTGTTTTTTGGCGGCAATCGTCTCTAAAATGGTGCGTTGTAATGGGCGCGAGATCGGCGAATAGTTCTTACCGGCGATTTCTTCGCGCATATCGGCGATTTCGATCTGCGGCTTTTCGGTGCGGTCGGGCAGGTCGATTCTGTTGAGCTTTTGCTCTTTTGCTGCAGTCCAGGTTTCGAGCGTGGGCGTGGCGGAACTGAATATCACTTTTGCTCCATGAATCTGCCCCAACTGCTTTGCGGCTGTACACGCATGGCAGCGTGGGGTCGATTGCTCTTTGAAGGTCCATTCGTGTTCTTCTTCTACGGCAACGAGCCCCAAATCCTGAAACGGCAAAAACAGCGCCAGGCGGCTGCCCACCACCACACGTACATCACCAAAAAACACGCGCCAATATGTTTTTATTCGTTCACCTTCGCTTAGTTGCGAGTGAAACACGGCAACATTTTCTTCGCCAAAGGCGGTTTTACATCTGCTCAGTAATTCGCCGGTTAGCCCAATCTCGGGCACGATGATCGCCACTGTTTTGCCATGGCAAATCACATCTTGCGAAAGCGCGCGAATTGTATGGCTTTTGCCGGCACCGGCGGCGCCAAACAGCAAAAATGGTTTCTCAGCCTTGCTTCGTTCAATGTATTCAATTACATCAGATTGATGATCGTTCAGGGGAAGAGGCTCTACGTTTACCGGTTCTTCTTGTCGATTGCTGAATTGCGGTTTGAGTTCCGAACAAATCATCTTTTGTTCGATTAGTTTTTTGAGAGTGGGATTCCCTGCACCACTAACATCTTTTACCTGTTCGGTGGTGGCTTCGGTGCAGCTTTGAAGGTAATCGAGTACGGCTTGCATCTTTTTGCCGCGCACACTTGTCTCATCCTTTTTGTTCATGCTAAGCCATTCGGTTTTTGGTGGAGCGGAGGTGCCGAGCCAGATCTTGTTCGGTACGAATAAAGTAAGGGCTTTGCCGAATGTGGTAAAGCAACCGGTGGCAATCGCCTTGGCGAGCAAAAGCTGCGCGGGCGTTATCACCGGTTCGCCTTGAATAACTTGTTCAATCGGCAATACTTCAAACGGCGGCGTTTCTTCATATATCTTTACGACAATCCCCGCCGTAATATCTTTTTGTAACGGTGCGGTAACAATCACCCCTTCGGTTAGGTGTTGCTCTAAATCGCTTGGCACCGAATAGGTGAACACGCCGTTATTGGCGAGCGGGGTACGCCGACGAAAAGCGACATCTACATAAATCATCTGCGGTTAGTATGGCAGAAACTTTTTGTGTTGTCTGGTCGCAAAAATCAAAAATACTACATATAAACGGGTTTTTGCGTTTTAATGTAGTATTTCGAGGTATTTTTTTTACTGAGAAAGCTTGTCAAATCGAATCTCAAAATCAACTTCCTCGACCTCTTTTAGCCATGGTGCAAATCGGTCTTCAATATCCAGTTTGGTGGTAAATAATTCGCTGTCATTTTGCGGATGTTTCAGCTCTACGGTAACATCAAATTTATTATCGTAACTGACAACATTCACTTTTCGAACCGGAATTCCATAATCATCGGCTAGATTATCAGTAATCGATCTTTCGATGAAACGCGCATCAATCTTCTCAAAATCATCTTCAGCATCTTCGATTGATCTTTTGGGTTTTTCGTCATTTTTAATCAAGGTGTGTATTTCAACCTCAGCCTCGTTTAAGAGAGTGCTAACCGTATTGCGAATCTCACGTGTAGCCTGGGGTAGTGTCTCGGGTTCAGTATTTGAATCTATGCTGACCAAGACAGAGTAGCCACCCCTTTCTTTAGTGACGAGAACCTTTTTCGCTTTTATGCCCATTGCACGGAACACATCTTTGATCGCGAAATCGATCTGCAATGCTTCGTTGTAACCAGGAGGGTATTCATTAAACATGTCAATATCAACCGTATCACACTCGTCGTTGCCTGGAATAATTTGCTGTGTTTCTTGACTGGTTTGGGTGGCATTATACTGGGGTGCGGCTTGATTGAAAAACACTTCGCATTTTTCATTCAGTTGACGCGAAAGTTCTTGGGCGAAGATGACCTTGGCATAATACAATTTTTCGGCATCGATTTCAGGGGTTTCGATGTAAACATCTAGTTTTTGCCAAGGTGCATTTGGTACGATTGTGATCGTTTTACATTCAATATCGATTTGACTGATGCTTTCAATAGCATCCTCTACTCGGTTTTGGTCAATATTTTTCGGCTGCTCTGTCTCAACAGACATCGGGCTGCCAATTGGCTCTGAAAGTGGAAGTTCAAAACCGGTGATTCGCGCGTCCATATATAGTTACTAAAAATTCAAGAAGCCTTTTTAAAGTAACTTCCCTACTGATGTCAATAGTATATAATGTTATTTTTTGTCGATTTTTGCCCCGCGGGCATAGTCCATTCCGCTGACCGGTTTTTTTCCTTCGGCTTGTAGTTGCAATAATTCTAGGCTGTCCGAATTTGTATAATTGATTGTGGGTTTTTTGCCTACAATATGTAGTTGTCTAGAAGCGACACACTCTAATTTGCGTTTTTTGAAACGGAGACACTACTTTTCTTTTTTTGCTTTCCAAAGAACGTAACACTCCTCTTCAAGCTCATCGCCTATTCGCTTACGAATTTCTTCGACATATTCTCGAAACAACCCTTTGTCGTTCGGCGCTGTAATGGCAAGAATATGCAAAACTTCGTTTTTGTCACGCGCTACTTCAACATCAAAAATTGGCGCTTTTGAATCTATAAATATACGTCGTATCAAGTTTACTGTCTCATTCATCGTATGCTCTTTATTCAGCTGATTGTTCCTCTGTGGTTCGATCGCATGAAGAGTTTGCACGATTGGTTGCTCCAATCTTGATTCTGAAAATGCTGGGAGAGTGTTTTTCATGTGGAGGTCGTGAAATCACAGCCGTTGTAATAGTTCTTTTATATTTTTGTCAATGTTATATAATCTTACGCTTAAGAAACGCCAGCACCGCGGGCATAGTCCATCCCTGTTACCGGTTTTTTGCCTTCGGCTTGCACTTGGCTTAGCTCTAGGCTGACCGAATCGCTGAATCCGAGGAGTAATCTGTTATCTGCCACTTGTAGTTGCCCGGGGTTGGTTTTTTCTGGTGCGATGCTCGCATCTAATATTTTAAGTCTTTTTCCGTTATGCTCAATCCACGTACCAGGCCAGGGGTAGAAGGCAAGTACTTTGCGGTACGCACATTCGGCGGTTTCTTGTATGGGGTCGATTAATCCATCTTGCTTATTGATTTTTTTACAAAACGTTGCAGCGGTGTGGTTTTGTTCTTTTTCGATCAGCTTTTCGTTATTGGCACGTTTTTTTAAAAGGTCGATAAGTAAAACCGTTCCGCTTTCGATCAGCTTTTCGAATACGGTGTCGGCTCGTAGGTTTTTGATGTTCGTTTCTGTTTCACCTAAAACCGGGCCGTCATCCATGCCCGGGCAAATGCGGAACACCGTTGTTCCCGAAACAGGATCACCACTTAGAATCGCCGTTTGCACCGGTGAGCTGCCACGGTACTTAGGGAGGAGTGAAAAATGCAAGTTCCAGGCGGGGGGAGCTGAATCGAGAAAATCTTTACGGAAAATATGCCCGTACGCAATTACGACACATACCTCAGCTTCAAGTTTATGTAATGCATCTGCGAGTTCTACGCTTGGTTTTGTCGGCTCGAATACTCGAATCTTGTTTTGCTCCGCCCAGCTAGAAACCGCGGTTTTCGTTACAGCTTTGCCTCTGCCGCGCGGTTTGGGCTCGGTGGTTATTGCCGCTACAACCTCAAGCTCATCGAAGAGCCTGAGTCGTTCAAAAATTTCTGCCGCAAATGGTGGTGTGCCAAAAACCGCGATCTTCATTTGCTTTTTTAAAGAATTGAATGCTAAACCAGTATTGTCTTTTTTTAATAAGATTTCCACCCGAACGAAACAAATCGGCAGTGTGATCCAACGGGCGTTGGCACCGCAACTCATAATCTTCGAACCAGAACATGGTTTGGTGAGTATTACCGAAGTGCGCGTACTCGAAGATCTATCACAAGCGCGGATCTATGTGTTCTGCCAAACGAGTTTAACGAGCTTGGTTGAAAAACTGAATGCGCGCGCCGGGCATTTTGCCCGTGAGATCAGTGCGCAGATGACCCAAAAGAAAACACCGCGGATTCGTTTTTTCGCTGATGAAGCGATGTTCGCGGCACGAAAGATCGATGAATTACTTGCGGAAGACGCCCCGAAAAAAAACATTTGACAATACGATGGGTTCTTTCGTAAAATGCCAAGGCTATTTTTTGCTTAGGACTTGTCGAAACAAGAAGATGTTATTGAGGCGGAGGGAATTGTGGAGGAGTGCCTACCAAATGCTATGTTTCGCGTGAAACTAACGAAAGGGCCGTTTCCCGAAAATCACGAGATTAAGGCACGCGCCGGAGGGCGACTTAAAAAATACTCCATCAGGGTGATTCCCGGTGATGAGGTGACCGTTGAGATATCGGTTTACGATCTCACGAAAGGACGCATCATCTATCGACAATCAGGATCTTCATATCAGAAAAAATCATGAAAGTACGCGCAAGTGTGAAACCCATCTGTCGGAATTGCAAAGTTATACGTCGTAATGGCGTTGTGCGCGTTATCTGTACCGATCCTCGGCACAAGCAGCGCCAAGGTTAGTTTTCTTTTTTATTGTTTTAGTGGCTACTCGTATAGCAGGAATCATGTTGCCGAATAAGAGAGTTGAAGTAGCTCTTACTTATATTTACGGAGTTGGGAGAACCACCGCGACAAAGATTTGTAAAAAGCGTAATATCGATCTTAACAAGCGGGCTGATGAGCTCACAGAAGAAGAGGCGAACAGCATCCGTGAAGAGCTCGACATTATTCCGCACGAAGGCGATTTACGCCGTAAAGTGCAAAACGACTTAAAACGACTTCAAGAGATCGGTTGCTACCGAGCTTACCGACACCGACGCCGACTGCCTTGCCGTGGTCAGCGTACTCGTAAGAATGCGCGCACCCGTCGTGCGAAAAAAATCACGATCGCCAATAAGAAGAAATAATTTCTCCGTTTAATCAAATACCATGCCACCAAAGAAAACCGCAAAGGGAACCAAAAGCAGAGTGCGACGCACCGTGCTTACGGGGCTTGCACATGTTCAGGCCGGTTTTAACAACACTATTGTCACCATCTCAGACGAGCAGGGGGCTACCATTTCATGGTCGAGCTCGGGTTCGTGCGGGTTTAAAGGGGCACGTAAAAGTACACCATATGCAGCGCAAGTAGCTGCCGAAAAAGCAGCCGATACGGCAAAGATCGCCACCGGATTAGAAAAGGTGACCGTGTACGTAAAAGGTGTTGGGCCAGGTCGCGAACAAGCTGTTCGTGGGTTGCACGCTGCCGGTTTAGAACTCATGACGATAATCGATCGCACACCGGTTCCGCATGGCGGATGCCGACCAAAAAAACCACGAAGAGTATAATTTTATTGAATTTTTATGCGTTACACAGGACCAAAAGCACGGCTTTGTCGACGAGAGGGAGTAAACCTTTTTGGGTCGGAGAAGTATGACAAGATCATACAACGACGAGCAACCGCTCCGGGAACCTCTGCATCGGCACGACCGAAGAAGTTATCGGAATACGGTCAGCAGCTGCGAGAGAAGCAGAAGGTGAAGCGGATCTACGGCGTGGGCGAGCGCTA
>CAZOZW010000007.1:0-3735 GCA_964584385.1 uncultured Candidatus Peribacteria bacterium | reverse complement strand
AGCAAAACGTATGTACGGAGTTTCTGAAAAGCAGTTTCGCCGCTACTTCAAACGAGCAGTGCACTCAAAAAGCATAACCGGTAACCGGTTATTACAACTGTTGGAATTACGAATCGACAACGTATTGTATCGTGCTGGGTTTGCTTTAACACGTATTCAAGCGCGTCAGTTCGTTTCACACCGACATTTTCAGCTCAACGGAGTACGGGTCGATGTGCCTTCGATAGAAGTAAAGGTCGGTGACGTCATCACTGTTCGCGATCGTTTTGAAAACAACACAACGCTTGCTGATATCGGCGACCGAACAAAGTTTATTCCAAAATGGTTGCAAGTAGATGCCGCCAAAAAAACGATTACCATTGCTCGCTTGCCAGACGAGACTGAGTTGGAACAGGCAATCGCAGTTCATCGCGTTGTAGAATTTTACTCACGCTAATTTATTTTTCCGTTTCACGAATATGCATATTATTCACGAAGAAATCGGTCTCCCTAAGATCACCTCACAGAATCTAGAAGATAACGTTGCGGTTTTTACCATCTCACCATTGCCGAACGGCTACGGAATGACACTTGGTAACGCTTTGCGCCGAGTTCTCCTCTCTTCTGTGCCGGGTGCTGCCATAACCGCAGTACGCATCGATGGTGTTACTCATGAGTACACCACAGTAAATGGCTTGAAAGAGACAGTACTACAAACGTGTCTTAATCTTAAGAACGTAGCTTTAAAAAAGCACACCAAAGGGGTAGAGATCGTTACCCTTAAAAAGAAAGGCGAAGGCAGTATGCTCGCAAAAGATATTGCTGTATCGAGTGACGTTGAAGTGTTGAATCCCGATTATGAGATCGCTTCATTCGGAAAGAAGTCTGACGGTATTAGTATGGAACTTAGAATCGATAAGGGGGTGGGGTATTTACCGGCAGCAGCGCAGCAGGCGAATGCTGAAGATGGCGAAAACTGGATTTACGTCGACGCGAACTTTTCTCCGGTACTTCGTGTGAAATATGAAGTAACGGCAACCCGTGTTGGTGAGAATACGAACCTCGATAAGCTTACGCTAGAAGTTGAAACGAATGGTTCACTTACACCAGAAGAATCGGTTAAGTTTTCGGCGGGTGTGCTGCAATCGTATTTCGATATCTTTCAAAAAGATAGTGATGATCTGGTAGAAGCCGAATTTATGGCTACACCAGCAACAGCGGCAAGCAGCAGCGATCTTGAAGAGGAAGAGGCGCCACAAGAAAGTTATACACCAATCGAGGTGCTAAATCTTTCACCACGAACACTCAATGCTCTTATCAATGGAGAGATCGGTTCGATCGAAGAATTGATAAAGTGTTCACCGAGTAAGCTAGAAAATTTGCGCGGCTTTGGAAAAAAAGCAATGGACGAAGTACGCGATGCCCTTGAAACAAGAGGACTTTCTCTCTCAGAAGACGAATAATGAAACACCGAGTTAAAAAACCACGGTTGGGAAGAATCACGCACCAGCGAAAAGCGCTTTTGCGGAGCATGTTGACATCTTTGTTGACAACAGGTTCGATGAAAACAACCACAACCAAGGCTAAAGTAATCGCTTCGGAGTTCGATGCATTGGTATCACTCGTTGCACGACAAGCCGACCAGCGCGAGCAGATCCGTTCTGCAAAGCGAGTTCTTTACACAGAAGAGGCGCAAAAGAACTTGATCGAGAATGTTATTCCTAATGCAAAAGCAAAGAGTGGATACACACGTCAAACAAAACTAGGACCACGCAAAGGAGACGCTGCGGAGATGGTGAGTATTGAAATTTTATCTTTTACGGCATGAAGACTTATATTACCCCGGTATCAGAAATCACACGAGATTGGTATATCGTAGATCTTGAAGGGAAATCAATCGGCAGAGTGGCAACGATTATCGCCGATACTTTGCGCGGAAAGGGGAAGCCTGCGTACTCACCACATCAAGATATGGGTGATGGTGTAATCGTTTTGAACGCAGATAAAATTCGCTTTTCTGGTGCAAAAATGGCTCAAAAGCAATATTATCGACATTCGGGCTATGCCGGAGGACTTAAGGCAACACCTGCAGAAAAAATGATCCAAGAGAAACCTGAAGAGATGGTTCGACTAGCGGTTGCCGGAATGATTCCGAAAAATAAGCTCCGCACAGAGGTTTTAAAGCGACTTCGCATTTTTAAGGGCAGTGAGCATAATATGGAAGCTCAACAGCCAAAACCACTTTCGATTTAATTTTTTAAGTAGATACAATGCCAGCAGCGAAAGACAATACGGAGAAAGAGCCGGTAAAGGCAAAAAAGACACCTGCAAAGGCGTCGGCAAAGAAAACGACGGCCAAAGCATCTCCTGCCGAAAAAAAGACGACAACTGCAAAGAAATCAGGAGAGAAAAAGGCAGCAGCAGCTACTAAAACTACAGCTGTAGAAAAAAAGACTCCGGTGTTTTCGAAAGGAAAACAACGTAAGCTCCGCGTAGAGGACAAATTTAATGGACGACGCTACTATAACGGTGTTGGGAAGCGTAAAACTTCAACTGCAATCGTTCGTTTGCACGAGGAAGGAAAAGGGGAGATGTTCATCAATAACAAGAAGATCGACGAATATTTTATCGATGTTCAGCTTGAGAATGCTCTTCAACCACTTACCATGAGTGATAACGACAAGAGTTTTGATATTACCATCAAGGTTGATGGTGGGGGTGTATCTGCGCAATCGGATGCTGTACGACTTGGAATATCACGGGCTTTGATTGAGTTCAACGCAGATTTGCGACCGTTGCTAAAAAAAGCAGGGTTCTTAACACGTGATTCGCGCGAGAAAGAACGAAAGAAACCAGGGCTCAAGCGTGCACGCCGCGCACCACAGTGGAAGAAGCGTTAGTATTTTTCTATCGATAAGATCTAAAAGCATCACTCATATAGGTGATGCTTTTTTGTTTCTCATTTCTCTTTGATCTTTGCTGCCATCTCTTCACTTTTTAAGAATCGAGAATATATGCCCAGAATACAATTTCTTAGTTCTAAATTCCGTAAAATGAACTCTAAAAATGATAAAATGCTAGTTATTTTTTCATTTCGATACTACTTAAGGGTTTTTGTTGTATTTTGATAAAAAAGGCTTGCCAAAAATAAAATCAATGAATAGGCTCATAATGATTCTTGTTCATTATGGAAAATAAGAACTTTGCTTACTTGCTTATTTTGGGGGGTGCCGTGATGTTTTTGTTGTCACTGGTAATGCTCCGCTCCGAAAATCCTACTGGTCCAACTAGTATGGGAGAACCATCAAGCGGTATGGTGGTAGTAGATTAATACTATAATCCCGGCTTTTGGTGAATAAATAATATGAAAACAATTGTCATGCTCCTCGCAGAAAACAATTTTCGAGATGCCGAGTATATTGTACCGGCGGCGTTTTTTGAGCAGTACGGTGCAGATGTGAAAACAGTTTCGACAAAATTTAAAAGTGTTGGTAAGTTCGGGCTTGAGGTGCATCACGATTTAGCATTAGATGAGGTAGATTACGATCAGTGCGACGGTGTTTTTATGGTTGGCGGAATGGGTTCACTTGATTTTATCGACAACGAAACTGCGAAAAATCTCATTTATTCATTTTATAGTGCGGGCAAACCGGTAGGAGCTATATGCGCTGCACCGCAAAACTTACTTGCTTGGGGTTTGCTTACCGGTAAAAAGTGCACCGGGTATAATCCCAACGATGAATTTAAAATACTTTG
>CAZOZW010000006.1:45470-49707 GCA_964584385.1 uncultured Candidatus Peribacteria bacterium | reverse complement strand
TTTTTCTTGTCTTTTGCTTCGTGCTTTTTCGGCACGTGCTCTTTAATCGTAAAGGGTATTGCATCATCACTTGGTTTTATTTTCTCGCCATGGCGACAGGCAAATACATAGGTGCTTTCTGCACCGATGAAGAATATTTGTGCGCTGTAGTATAAAAACACCAAAAAGATCACCAAACTGCTGGCTGCGCCGTATAAGTCGTAGGTACTGCCAGTGATAAACCACTGCATCGCCATTTTGCCGGGAACGAATAGTGCACCCGTTACCACGCCCCCAAATGCCGCAGCCCGCCAGCTTACAACTGCATCGGGCAGCCATTTGAAAGTGCAGGTAAACGCCACCACAAACAGCGAGAACGTACTGAGGTTATTGATGATATCGAGGATGTACGAATTAAAAAACGGTACGCTGCCCGCCAAATAAAAGCCGAGGAGCGAGAGGGTGGAAGTGATGACGATCGTCGCCAGAATAAAAATGCCAATCGATAGAATAGCGGCAAACAGCGCAAGCCGGTTGATAACAAAATAGCGAAACATATTGCTCGGCCAGGGTGTGACTTTAAAAATCCGGTTGATCGATGTTTTTAAGACCTGCACGGTACCGGTAGCGGCAAATAGCAGTGCGATAACACCGGCAAAGGTTACGCTTTGTTTGCTGTCGCTGGTGGCGGCATTATCGAAAAAACTGCGGATCTGATCGGTGATCTGCTCGCCGAATACCAAATCGGCTTGGGCGAAAAGTTCGTTCTGAATCGTCGATTCGCTGATCAGCATCCCACCGATGGTGATGAGGATGATCAATGTCGGAACCACCGAGAACAAGGTAAAATACGCCAGCCCTGCGCCCATGGTGCCGGCGTTATCGCGCCAGAAATGTTGGTAGACTTCGTAGGCAAAGCTCCAAAAGGCATATAATTTTTGCTTGATCGTTTGCATACGAAGATAAAAAACCGGATTTATGCCGAAAACTGTTCTAAAAAGCGCAGATCGTTTTCGTAAAAGCGCCGCAGGTCATTAATCCTGTGGCGGATCATCACCAGTCGTTCGACGCCAAAGCCAAAGGCAAAGCCGTTCCACTTCTTTGAATCGACACCGGCGTTTTCGAGTACGTTGGGGTGAACCATGCCGGCACCGCCGATCTCTAAGAATCCGGTTCCTTTACACACGCGGCAGCCTTTTTTCCCGGTTTTACATACCGGGCAGCTCGCATCGTATTCGAGACTTGGTTCGGTAAACGGAAAAAACGAAACCCGGAATCTTAATTCCAGATCGGGTGAGATGAGTTCGCGCAAGGCGTGGAGCAATACATACTTTAAGTGAGCGAGCGAGATCGATGTGTCGACCATTAATCCCTCGACCTGGTGAAACATCGGTGAGTGTGTGGCGTCGCTGTCTTTACGAAATACTTTGCCGGGGGCAATCACCCGAAAGGGTGGCGTACCCGATTCCATATGATGGATTTGTACATTCGAGGTTTGGGTGCGTAAGACGTGTTCTTTAATGTTCTCGATCCAAAAGGTATCTTGCATTTCGCGAGCGGGATGATGCTCGGGAATATTGAGGGCGTTGAAATTGTGATGTTCGTCGTCGGTTTCGGGGCCATCGGCAATGGTAAACCCCAGCCTGCCGAAAACATCTTCAACTTCTTGCATAAAGCCGCTTATTGGGTGCCGGTGTCCGGTTTGCGGCGTAACGGATGGAGCAGAGTAATCGAAGAATTCGTTTTGTTCTTCGGCGGTTTCGAGTGAGTTGATCTTTTCGGTGATCATTGCTTCGAGCTCGGTTTTGATCATATTGCCGAGTTTGCCCATCGCCGGTTTTTCTTCTGGCGGCAGTTTTGGTACTTCACGCAGGAGCAAAGCCAGTTCGCCCTGTTTACGTCCTAAATATCGAATTTCGATCTCGCGCAGGCGTTCGATCGAGTCGGCTTCTGTAATCGCCGTAATAGCCGAAGTTTGGATAGAATTGAGTTGAGATTTCATCAACAGGTATTGTGCCGTAAAACTTTTGCCGGGGCAATGCGATTCTAATGTACAAAAAACTGTACAAAATGTGCATTTATCGTTTTATTAATACATTTAATCAGGTTGTAATCTCTAAAATATATCTTACTGTACGAACGGTTAGTTTATTTTTGAATTTTTAGCATGACATTATTGCTTTACATTTTATAGTGCATCTATTATCTTTTGCACTCGCATACCAATGTGGTATGGTGACCGAGTACTTCTTTTTTTGTGTACCAAATGGCCGAAGATCAGCAAAAGTTACAAACCGTGCGAGGAATGAAAGATATTCTTCCCGAAGATCACGATTATTACACGGTGGTAAAAAAAGCAGTACGACATCGTTGCAGGCAAGCGGGTTTCCGTCGTATTTCAACGCCGATCCTCGAAGACGTAAAAGTGTTCGAACGCACTTTGGGCGATGATAGCGATGTGATCAGCAAAGAGATGTATCGTGTAACAGCCGGCGATAGTGAAATGGCAATGCGCCCCGAATCAACCGCGCCTATTTGCCGCGCTTACATCGAACACGGTATGGGTAGCTTACCGCAGCCGGTGCAATTGTATTATCTCGAACCGCACTTTCGTCACGATCGACCGCAAAAAGGTCGTTATCGGCAGTTTTACCAATTCGGCGTAGAAGTTTTGGGCGGACGCGATGCTTCGATGGATGCTCAGGTGATCTTAATGGCGAGCAAAGTGTTTAAAGATTTATTGATCGATGATCGCTTTACCCTAAAGATCAACACGATCGGTACGGCAAAAGCCCGCAAGAAATACGAAGAAGCCCTGCGCGATTACTTTTTACCGAAGATGCGCAATCTTTCGTTCGAATCGCAAGAGCGTGTCGAAACGAATCCACTTCGAATCTTAGACAGTAAAGATGAAGACGATCAAATCCTTGTAAAACTGGCGCCAAAACTCGCCGACTTTTTAGATGAGAACGCCAAAGAGTATTTCGAGAATGTGAAAAAATATCTCGATTCGGTTGGCGTAAAATACGTAATCGATGAAAATCTGGTGCGCGGATTAGACTATTATTGCGACACCGTCTTTGAGTTCGTCGACCCCGATGGGCTTACTGTTTGTGCCGGTGGCAGATACGATGGTTTGATGGAAATGCTCGGCGGTGTACCAACACCCGGCTTTGGGTGGGCAGGCGGCTTCGAACGCGTGATCAGCCACTTAAAAACAGCCGGCATGGTTCCCCCCGAAAAAGACCATGTCGATATTTACGTGGCTTGTATCGGTGATAATGCCAAAGGCGAGGCGATGAGTATTATCAGCGAATTGCACGATATGGGTGTACATGCGCGCGGCGCGATCGGCAAGGCGTCACTTAAATCTCAGTTGAAAAATGCCGATAAATTCGGAGCGAAATGGACACTGATCTTGGGGGAGGTTGAAGTACGAGAAGGGATTATTATCCTGCGAAACATGAAAGAGGGGATTCAGGAGCGCATCTCGATCGATAATGTTGCCGAGCGAGTACGTGAGTTGTTAAAAGATCAGCCGTTAGATTCGTGGAAGATGGGAGAATAGGTGTCGGATATCAGCTATCAGTCAACAGTTATCAGGGAGCAGGCAGAAGAGAATTACGAATGTCGAATTATGAATTAGGAGACGCAAGCGGGTTTGGGTATTCGGCGCGGCATGTTTCATTATTGTAGAGACGTTTTGGCAAAACGTCTGATCGACGTGTGAAGGAGTATTGCAATCTTGATCGATGGCGGTAGAGACATTGCATGCAAGGTCTGATAATCTTTTTGTTGAAGTGGGTCGTTGTTGAAGCTTCAACAGCTGAAAAGAAGACATTAAGGCGGGGGATTGCGCCTAAGTGTCTTCTTTGGGTTATTCATCAGAAAACAGTCAACAGGTATCAGGGAACAGGGAATAGAACATCTGGAGCAATCTGTACATAACGCGCATGCGCTCATAATTCATAAATCCTAAATCTTAAATCATATTCTACATGTCTTGCAATGGGTCATAACTTTATTTGAATTGTTGTAAACACCTCTACTTTTCAGTTACAATCTGCCTGCTTTACATTCAACTATGACTGATACGAATCAAATAACGGTAAATCGCGGTTTGGCGCAAATGCTCAAGGGCGGGGTAATAATGGATGTGGTGAATGCCGATGAGGCGAAAATCGCCGAAGAAGCCGGGGCGGTGGCGGTAATGGCGCTTGAACGCGTACCGAGTGATATTCGCAAGCAGGGTGGTGTG
>CAZOZW010000006.1:38646-45460 GCA_964584385.1 uncultured Candidatus Peribacteria bacterium | reverse complement strand
CAAGCGATCCGTACATGATCAAAGAGATCAAAGAAAAAACAACGATTCCGGTAATGGCAAAAGTACGCATTGGTCATTTTGTCGAAGCGCAGGTTTTAGAAGCGCTCGATATCGATTTTATCGATGAAAGCGAAGTATTAACCCCTGCCGATGAACAGCATCATATCGATAAAACCGTCTTTAAAATCCCTTTTGTCTGCGGAGCAACTTGCTTGGCAGAAGCGTTACGACGGGTTGGCGAAGGTGCCTCGATGATCCGCACCAAAGGCGAAGCCGGCACGGGTAACGTGGTTGAAGCGGTGCGGCATTTTCGCAAGATAAGTGAAGAGATCCGCCAATTGCAAAATATGCCCTTCGAAGAAGTGATGGCGTTTTCAAAGCATTTGGGGGCACCATATCATCTTTTAGTCGAGGTGCACCAAACCGGCAAATTGCCAGTGGTAAACTTTGCAGCCGGTGGTATTGCCACCCCCGCCGATGCGGCGCTAATGATGCAGCTGGGGTGCGATGGCGTATTCGTTGGATCGGGGATCTTCAAATCGAGTGACCCGGTTGGCAGAGCAAAAGCGATTGTTGAAGCGGTTGCGAACCATAACGATGCCAAGGTTATCGCCAGAGTTTCTGAAGGGCTCGGCGAGGCGATGGAAAGCTTGACGATTGATTCGCTTGAAACAAAAATGGCTGGGCGTGGGTGGTAGGGTGATCGGATAGCAAGCTGGCATTTTTTGCTTTCGATATGCGAGAGGATAAGAGAGTTACGAATGTCGAATTATGAATTAAGAGACGCAAGCGGTTTTTGGGTAAAGGGCGCGACATGTTCTGTTATTGTAGAGACGTTTTGCCAAAATGTATCATCCTCGCCTGAAAGAGTATTGTAATTTCAATCGACGGCGGTAGAGACGTTGCATGCAACGTCTGATGGCTATTGTTAGGTAAGTCCTACTTATTAAAATCAAAAATCATGGTTTCTTAGGTGTCGAGATTAAATCGCTTGATGATGCCGTTTCTGACACCTCAACACCAGAACAGAAGACCTCTAGGTGGAAAATTATGCCTAAATGTCTTCTGTTGGTTGGTAATCAGCGAACAGTTATCAATTATCTAAGCACATTGATTATTGAATATATCAGTGAACAGGGTGTGGTTGGCACTTGATCTGTCTCTATTCCAGAAGCCTTATGTGCTGTATTTGTAATGCATCTTCTCTCTTCTTGCTCACCTTCATCTTCATAATTATGAAGTGGCAGTCAAATAAATTAGTTGTTTTCTTTCTTCTTCCACATCATTTTGCTATACTTACAAGAATTGTTGACGCAAAATTATTTCTCGTTTTGTTACTGTTGGCTCAATAGCACTAACTGCCGCCATTTTTGGCGGTTGTTCGCTCACCGAGTCAGAAGAAATCACACTTGTTTGTCCGCAGCATTTAAACCAGCGTGATTGCCTAAAAGAACTCACTGCCGAGAACGCCCGTTTAATGCGGCGCGGTGAGCTCATCAATAGGCCGTTTTTCGAAAAGGGGAATACGAAGATGTGGTTTTACACGAACACCCATTGCAGTGCAGAACTCGAAATTACTTCGATTGAAGAAGACAACGACAAAATAATGATACAACTGTTTCAGTTAGCAAAACGCGATGGTTTTTGTAACGACCGATTATACCGAGTTGATGTCGAATTCAAGGATGAGGTATTGGCAACAGACCTCGACATAAAAATGGCGAATGAATATACGAAACAGAACTTTCTTATTTATCCGTAATTTAGAGCGATACTTCGTTCAAGACGATTTTTAGTTTATCGTTGATCACCTCGTGCAGTGCTTCTTCCGAGAGAAACATCTTGAGGTCGATCAGAATGTCGATCGAGGATATGTTGTTCGGAAGCATGTTCAATAAACCGCGTAAAACCTCTACTTGGTCGGCTTCTGAGGCAACACTATTGACCGTACTTACAATATCGAAGATTTTTTGGGCATGTTCACTGCTTCCCGAATCTTTCTCTCCCTTTTCTTCTTCGGATGGAGTAATTGGCTGCGGCACCGGTAGCGTATCATCCGGTTGTTCATCAGTACTCACTTCGGGTGATTCTTGTTCTTTTGGATCTTCTTCTTGTACCGATGGTTCTGGATCTTTTTGATCTTCGGGTTTTGGTGTTTCTGTTTCTTTTTGATCTTCTACGGCTGACAATGGTTCACTTTTTTTTATTGAATCATCTTTTGCCGGGTTTTCGGCTTTTGTCTCTGTGTCATCGAATACCCATTCATCTATTGTCGTCTCTTTTGCTTCGATTTTTGGTTCCTCGGGGATTCTTTGCGCAGGAATATCGTCAATATCGCTTTTTGGATATAACTGTTCGAAGTCTTCCGAAGCCTGTTTTTCTTCACGATCGTGAATCGGATCCGCCGGACCCCAAATCACTTGGAGTTCATCGGCATAGCGATTGGTCTCATTTTCGGCATCGTCTTGTTCATCGGTTTTATGCGATGTTCCCGTAAGGTCGTTTTGCAACATTTCTTCCAGCTTCTCTCGAATCTTATCTGTCTTTTCGTCTATTGGCGGTGCTACGTTTCGAGGAGGTTCAGGGTTTTGCATCGTCAGATCATCATCGTTCGAGCAACTACTCATGGTGACCATGCTCCCCATGAGCATAACACTGAGGCCGATTATTTGTATTGGTTTTGATTGCACGTTTGGGTGTGTTTAATATATTTTATCATCTTTACTTAACAATGTAAACTATTAAGGAGTGCCGAATAGCTGCACTGTGGTTATCGATTTGTCGTTTTCATTTCTGCAAAAGCCCATGCCGATCAGCGTAGTGCTCGGTTCGATTATCAATTCACGATGAGCGGGTGAATGCATCAGGCTTTCGTGACCGTATTGTAATGTTTCGGTGCGAACCAGGTTTTCGCCGACGGTGAACTGAATATCATATGCCTCGAGATAATCACCGACATCTTTGCCATCTGGCGTAACATGACCAAAGTAATCTCGCGCACACATATCATCGGCACGATATTGTGCCAACTCTTCGAGCTTGTCGTTATGACTCAATTCTTTAAGATTTCGCTCACGGCGTTCTTTGTTTACATATACGCGCATTTTTGCACCAGCATTAACCAGTGATTCTTCTGTTGGATTTTTTTGACGGCGATAGAGATCGTAGTAATCGGGAAGCAAAGGAATGTTGCCTTTCAAATACGCCGCACCGATAAAGAGGCTGAGGTGATCATCACGATTGATCTCAAAAATATGTCTGCCTGCAGTTTTGGGCGTATAGCTCCCTGAAAAATCGTAATCGGTTATGGTTAAGGGCGAGGTAAGAAATGCTTCGCTCGGATCGATGATCACCATTTCGTCGCTGAGTGATTCTTCACTGCGGCCGCTGATGGTAATTGTTTCGCCGATGGTGAAGTTGTCGGTAAGACGAACGTTATTCAGTTTATTCGTGTTGCGTGATACATGCTCAACGGCGTTAAACGTAATGGTGTCGCCGGTTTTGTAATTCGACGAACGATGCAGTGAGCTGGGGCCGGTTTTTATCGCACCACTTATGGTAAGCGTTACTTCGCCTGGTTGAAAGTGTTCGAACAGCCAATAGGGCGGAGTAAACCGCGTCTGACCATGTACGAGTAATCGCAGGGCTAAATGATTCTGCTTAAAATCAAGCTGGAATAAGCTGTTTTTATCATCCTCCCACTCAAAAACCGCTTCGCCATCGATAACTTTTGCCGATATGTTGGTGGGTGCGCTTTGCGGGGTTAATGAGAATTGCGGATTGCACTCCGAATCAATCACCTCGACTTCGATTGCTTTACTGAGCCCCTCTTTGCCCGGAAACACCGAAAGCGTGTACGTGCCCGGTTCACTGAAAAATACCGGTATCTCGAAAAATTTGCCATCGGTGGTGCCGGTAAACACGCTTTGGCGAGATTCAGTGTCTGCTTTGCTATAAAACGCAATCACATCTTCGATCAGTTTTTCTTGGAATGTCGTCTTCCCTTTTATGATAAACACCTCGCCAACCATAAAATTCTGCGGAGTATCACCGATTAGTTCGATGTCGGTGTATAAATCTTTAGGAATGGTAGCGGCGTCTGCCGTTATGGTACAGGTCCGCTTATCGGACTCAATATCTTGTGGCTGGTTTTTGGCTTTTGTCGAGGTCTTTTGTGTTGGCGAATCTTGATTCTTCGGTGGAGCCGATTCATCTTTCTCGATTTCGGTCGGTGTGCTCGATTCGGCAGCGATCAATGTTGTTTCGGTTGGCTGTTCATTTGTTTCCTGCGGATTTTGAGGCGGATTCTTTATCTGCTGATTGTGCTCGTTCATCGCCGCCAGAGCGCGTCGCCGGTGATCTTTCGCTTTTTGGTTATTATCGTAGAGTGTAATGGCACGCTCAAAAAAGCGAATCGCCTCGCGATACTTTTTTTCTTGCATCAATATAATGCCGCGGTTTGTTAGACTGAACGAATAATCGCGATCCTCTTTTTCGTTTTGTCTGCGCTTAGCGATCTCGTTCAGGGCGGCGATGCTTTTTTGGGCATCTTTGTTCTGGGGATCGATCACCAGTGCCTGCTCGAACATTTTTCTCGCGGTTTCAAGGTCGCGCTTAACCAAAAGATCGACACCTTGGTCGCTTAGCTTTTGAGCAGCATTCTTTTTTGTTTCGCTTACATCTATCGTTATTGGTTCTGTAGCCTTTGGTTCGGGATTTATTTCTGCAGTCGGGGCTGCCGGTTTGCTTATTGGTTCACCTGTCGTTTCATCTTCAAAAAAACCGCAACTTGCCAAAAAAACTGAGAATACGCCGATAAAAAGCAGGAGGCGAAGATGGGAGATCACTTGATGTATATATTCAGATATTGCATAATTATAGAATATAATAGGAAAAATGTCAAAATAACGCGCCGTTCCAAAACTTGAACCGTTCGAATGAAATTCTTACCAGCGCTATTATTTACGTCTGTGATTGAGAATCGAGCAGATGACCACTAGGCTTGTGAAGCAAAAATCGTTGCATAAATCATAAATTTGTGAGATACTAAAAAGAAATAAACACCATTTCTCTACACCAAAATCAAATGGCAGCTAAGGATAAAACCCCACCCAAAAAGGATGAAAAAGCCGCAAGTAATGCACCAGCGAATCCGCAGACATCACTGCAGAGTATTGATGAATACTTCAGTAATTCGATGCGGCGCATCCTCATCTTTTCGAACGAAGAGGCGCGCAAAGCAAAGAATGTCGATATCGACACCGAACATGCGCTGATGGGAGTTTTGCGGAATGTCGAAAAAGACATGGTGTTAAAGCAGATATTCGAAGGGCTTAAAATAGAATTAAAAGAGATACAAGAAGCAACGCAAAAAGAGATCCGCGAAGGTAAAAACGCTCAACCGGCAGAGTTCTTGCCATTTTCGGTCCGTACCAAAAATTCACTGCTTCAAGCCGATATGGAACGCCGCAAGTTCCGTCATCATGCGACAGCCGGTGAACATTTTCTGATCTCACTTTCGAAAAGCGACGGCGTGGCTGCCAAAATCTTACAAAAGTTCGGTATTACCGAAGAAAAGATCGGCGAGCAGATCAAACGTGTTGTTGGTGAAGGGCAAGAAAAAGATATCTTGGTGAGCGATAATACGCCGATGCTCGATAAATACGGGATCGATATGTGTCAGCAAGCCCGTGAAGGAAAGATCGATCCGGTGATCGGTCGTGCTGATGAGATCGAACGGACGATTCACATTTTGGCACGTCGCCGCAAGAATAACCCGATTCTGATCGGTGAGCCGGGAGTAGGAAAAACAGCGATCGTCGAAGGGCTCGCCAACCGCATTGTACGCGGTGATGTGCCCGAGGTTTTAAAAGGAAAACGCATCATCTCGCTGTCGATAAATACACTCGTCGCCGGAGCAACCCGTCGTGGTGAGTTTGAACAACGACTTGAGGCGATCATCAAAGAAGCGGTTAAGAGTAATGGTGAAGTCATCCTCTTTATCGACGAAGTCCATACTTTGGTCAGCGGTGATAGCTCGGGTGATGCTTCGCAAATCCTCAAACCGCCGCTCGCCCGTGGTGAGATCCATTGTATCGGTGCCACGACTACTGCCGAGCATCATGAACATATTGAAAAAGATGCCGCCTTTTCGCGCCGTTTTCAGCAAGTGATGGTGCCAGAACCAAGCTTTGAAGAAACGATGCAGATCATGCAGGGTTCGCGCGATAAATACGAAGCGTTCCATAAAGTGAAGATTAGCGATGAGATTCTGCGTCAGGCGATCCGGCTTTCGACTCGCTTTATCTCCGACCGCTATTTACCCGATAAAGCCTTCGATCTGATCGATGAATCGGCCGCGATGGCGCGAATGCCGTCGATCTCGGCACCGGGGCGCGAGCAGAAATTACAAAAAGAAATCCAAAAATTGCGCGCCGAACAAGAGCGGGCAAAGGGTGTTGTAAATATCGAAGAGCTGACGCGACTCGAAAAAGACATCGCCGAAAAAGCAAAACTGCTCGAAGAGATTCGCGAGCAGCACGAAGAAAACAAATCGCGCAGCCACGATGAGATCAAAACCGAACATGTCGATCGGGTCATCTCGCGTTGGAGCGGAATCCCGCTTGAGCATATTGCAGGTTCTGAGGCGAATCGTCTCTTAAAACTTGAAGATGTGCTCCATAAACGCACCATCGGTCAAGATTATGCAGTAAAAGTGGTGGCGAACGCCGTTAAACGCGGACGCTCGGGAATTAGAAAACCAAAACGCCCGATCGGCTCGTTTTTATTCATGGGGCCATCGGGTGGTGGTAAA
>CAZOZW010000006.1:23288-38636 GCA_964584385.1 uncultured Candidatus Peribacteria bacterium | reverse complement strand
CTCGCCAAAACATTGGCACATACTTTGTTCGGCGTAGAAGATGCGGTGATTCGCTTCGATATGTCGGAATTTATGGAAAAGCACGCCGTAGCGCGTTTAACCGGACCGCCTCCCGGCTATGTCGGTTACGAAAAAGGAGGAGAGCTGACCGAAGCGGTGCGCAAAAGGCCTTACTCTGTCGTACTGATGGATGAAGTGGAAAAGGCGCATCCCGATGTATTTCACATTTTATTGCAAGTACTCGACGATGGTCGTTTAACCGATAATCATGGGCGCACGATCAGCTTTAAACATACGATCTTGATCTGTACTAGTAACCTGGCTTCGGGAATCATCACCCAAAGGTTTGATGAGTTCTGGAAATACAACAAAGAAGCAAAGGCCGAGCACGAGCGTGAAAAAGCAAAACTGATCGAACAAGCGCGTGCCGAAGCGAAAAAAATCGCCGAAGAAGAAGCCGAGCTACAGCCACCGAAAGAGTATCATTACAACGAAGAGGGCGTGCCGCTCGATGCCGAAGGCAAACCCGTTGTTGCGAACGAAGCCGGTGAGTTGCTCGATGCCGATGGGAATATAATCCCAACCAAAGAAGAATACGAAGTACAAATAAAAGAATACGAAGCGAAAAAAGCTGAAATCGAAAAGAAAAAAGCAATCGCCGCTGCTGCTGTGGCAGCAGTAACGCCAGATCTACCCGATCGCGAAGCTCTTGCCACCGACGAACCGGTAGCAGCCAAGCCCGAAGATTTGGCAGAAACCGCTGAAAATGCCGAAAACCCACCAGCTGATCAACAAAATCCGCTGCTTGGTGGGAGTGGTATTCCCGCTAGTATTCTCAGTGGCAAGCCGCCAACCGATACTCCCGCCGAAGGACTTGAAAAAGAATCTGACGTGCCAACCGATGAAAACGGCAATAAAGAACCCGAAAGCGACGGTGGCAACGACTTTTTGAAAAAACTGATCGATCAGCCCGAATCATTCTAATCATCTCTCGATATTTCATTCCATCATGACCGACCCGAAAAACCCAGTACCACCGGTAACGCCACCCAACGGAACGCCACCGGCAACGCCAAAACCACCGGTTGCTCCGCCAACGGCTACACCAACGCCGCCCAAGGCAGATGCGCCTGCCGATGAAGAAGCGACCACACCTGTAGAAGGAGAGGGAACCGAAGTTGAAAATGGTGAAGAAACCACCGAAGCAGGCACAGAGCAAGCTGCCGAAAACGGTGAAGAAACCGATGACACCGAAAAAGCCGAAGGTGATGATGAAGATGGTGAAGAAAAAGAAGAAGGCGAGGAAGAGGAAGAGGGTAAAGAAGAGGAAGAAGAGAAAAAAACGATTGATGAGATTGTTGGTAACCCCGATGAAGCGAGGCGCGAAATGGATTATGTGCCGATCACGAATGAAGAGTTTCAGGCAAAAACGAAAGAGATCGTCTTGCCGACGCTGATGAAGTTTTTTCATCCCGAATTGCTCAACCGTTTCGACGATATTGTGTTCTTTTCGCCACTTCGACCCGAAGAGCTCGCTCAAATCGTCGATATTATGATGCGTGAACCGCGCGAGATGCTTGCCGAAAAAGATATGCAGATCAAAATCTCTGATTCGGCAAAAGATTTCTTGGCAAAAAAAGGCTACAACCCAGCTTTTGGCGCTCGTCCGTTGCGTCGCGCAATCCAAAGCTGGATCGAAGACCCGCTTGCCGATAAATTGATCCGCGGAGTATTTAAAGATGGCGATGTGATCTTTGCCGATGTTGCCGAAGATGCCCAATCACTTGTCTTTAAAAAAGATGTCGCCGACGATGTAGATGTTACAGGTACCGGCGAAGGGCAAGATGGTGAAGACGGACCGCAAATGCAATACGATGATGAAGGTCGACCGCTCGATTTCGACGGAACGCCGTTTGCGCAAAACGCCGAAGGGAAATTCGTCGATGGACAAGGGAATATTATACCAACGAAAGAAGAAGCCGACGAGATCGCTGCAAAAAAAGCCGCCGAAGAAGCCGCGGCAAACCCCGAAGCCACCGAGCCAGCCGAAGGAGGTGAAAATCCTGCAGAAAATGCAGAACAAGCCGAAGGCGAAACCCCGCCAGAAGGCGAACAACCCGCCGAAGGTGAGGCAGAGGCTGAAACCAAAGAACCAACCGAAGAGGCCGATCAACCAAAAAAAAGATCGATTTTCGATAAGTTGTTCGTAAAGCCGAAAAACGATGAATAGAAGTTTGTATTCGTTAACCCGCTAGTTCACTTTGTATTCGTTAACCCACCAGTTCACTGGTGGGTAAATCTTTTTTCTCTGTCATCGGGAACAGGTAACATATTAAAAACCAAACACGGTTGCCAAAGCGCTTCGAACGCGCGATAATGGCAGGCGGATGTTTTTTTAAGTTATGTCCGGACACAGTAAATGGCACTCAATACGCCATAAAAAAGGCGCCGCCGATGCCGCCCGCGGAAAGATTTTTACGCGCCATGCAAAACTGATCACCATTGCCGCGCGCGACGGAGGAGATCCAACGATGAATCCCGGATTACGTTTGGCGATCGATAACTCAAAAAAAGACAACATGCCCAATGCCAATATCGATCGGGCGATTAAAAAAGGAACCGGCGATGATAAAGACGGAGTGGTGTTTGAAGAAATCACCTACGAAGGATACGGCCCCGGAGGCGTTGCGGTGTTGGTCAATACGTTTACCGATAACCGCAATCGAACCGTTTCGAGTGTGCGTTCAATCTTCTCGAAAAACGGCGGCAACTTAGGCGAGAGTGGTTCGGTAGCGTTTCAATTCGCACAAAAAGGAATTATCCGCGTGGCGGAATTCACCGAAGAAACCGAACTATTGGCGATTGATGCCGGAGCGGAAGATGTCGTTGAAAGTGACGAGACTCTCGAAATCATCACCGATCCGACTGATTTTTTTGCAGTTAAAGAAAAGCTCGAAAACCAAGGAGTAAAAGTCGATTCTGCCGAAAAGTTATTAATGCCGTTAAATACCATCGAAATAACCGATGAAGCCGTTGCCGGTAAAATCATCAAATTGATTCAGCTGCTCGAAGACGACGATGATGTTTCGGAAGTTTCGGCGAATTTCGATATTAGTGAGGAGATGATGGAGAAGGTATCGGAGTAGTTTTCTTCTGTTTCTGAGGGGATTTTTGATGGTGAGAGATTAGAGGTTGGAGATAAGAAGTATGAGATAAGAGATAAGAGGGATTTAAGATTAACGATTTATGAATCAAGAATAATAGATCAATCGCTGATGATTTCGTAATGCTCCCTTTCAAAAGAAGACATTAAGGCGGGTGATTACGTCTAAGTGTCTTCTTTTTTTAATCTTCTCGGTTTTTCAATTTTTTTTAAGTTGAGCTAGTTGCTTCTAAAATTTCGCTTTCAAGCCCATATCGACATGAACGCGCGAAAATAGTTCTGGTGTTTTAACCCGTTAAAGGTTGCGACCGGAGTGGTTTTTCATCCACTCCAGCCAAATACTTCCATCAATCAATAATCTGAATAATGTCGCCTGCAAAGAATCGATGCCTAGTAAAACCCTTTATCACTACGATTTTGTTTATGCTATCGAGCAGGAAAACTTTTCCTGACAATTCGGCAATGCAATTTCCACGAGCAATGACGACCTTAATTGGAATCTTGCTATCCCTATACCCCTCTAGTGTATTCATCCATGCAGAAATTCTGACTTCTTCGAATGTAGAATGTTCTTGTGACATGACAACACCTCTTGTTGATTTGTTAATGGACTTCAATCCCGTTCGATTCGCACAATTACCATTGGCGGAACAGTAGTATCTTTTTACAAAAATAATTCAGCTTCGTCAATCAAATTATTGACAACATCTTAAAACAAGACTAAAATAAATCTCTGCATTAATTATTCATGAAAAACCTGATCTCGTTTTGCATCGGCATTATCGTCATCTATAGTGCGTTTACGTTTTTTTTCGCAAATACCAAAGCCGATTCGGCAATCGATTCGAAAGAAGTCGCCGACGAAGTAGCTGAATTTAGAACAGATTTTTCAACCGAAGCCGCCAAAGCCGCTATCGAAATCGCAGGAGATGTTGCCTTACCGCCACCGGCCGATCTTAACGATCCGGGTTCGGTATCTGTTCTTGTTGCCGAACAATTCGCCGATGTGAATTATCAGCTGAGCGAAGAAGACACTGGAATCCTTTCGCTCCTCGAACGGATCAACAATGCGATTCAAATCGACATCCGTCAGACGATCATCGATTCGCAAAACCGTTTCGATCGCTATGATGAAATCTTACAAACCTACGAAAGCCTGCTCGAAGAAGCACGAGCGCTGCAACAAGCTTTGCGCAGTGAGCGACAATCTCTTTCAGACGAAATCGAGACGACCGAAGAGCGAATCGGTCAATTGAATAATGCGACGGTTGAAGCAATCGAGAATTATAATCAGCCATTAACGAAAGATTCGTTCGACGAATTGGTGGAGCTGAGAAAACGACTGGTAGAATTAGAAACCGGGCAGCGCCTAACTAATCGCTACGAATCACGATTGGTCGAGATCGGCAATCCGCTCAAAAACCGTATTCGGGCGATGAAAGCAAACCGCGAAGCCTTGATCGAGGGAGTACAGGTCGATCCGCAAACGGCGAGGACATTGGATTTGTTTAAAGATTCAAGCGAGGAGGAGTGAGATTAGAGGTTGGAGATGTGAGATAAGAGGGATTTAAGATTTACGATTTATGAATCAAGAATAATACATCAATCGCTGATGATTTTGTAATGTTCCCTTTCAAAAGAAGACATTAAGGCGGGTGATAACGCCTAAATGTCTTCTTTGATAGATATTCATCATAATTCGTAATTCGACATTCGTAATTGGTGCATGTAACACAAGAGAGTAGCTCTTATAAAATGCCCAGATCCGCCCCCAAATTCATCGAATAATTTTCGCTCTCTAAAACAACATCTGAAAAAAGTGAAACAGTTTGGTCTTGTATTTTTTTTGGAGAACCGACACAATCTTTTTTGAATTTTTAGACGGAGTATGGCTCTTAAAGTATTTCAAGCTCAGCACCGCGAAGAAAAGGGGAACGAGATCGTGCGTTATTTCGAAAAAAAGCAAGATGGCAGCCATCTATACGTGATGGTCTTGTTGCCGGTGGCGGCCGATATCGCTAATTCTATCATGCTCAGGTTGCAGCAGGTATTGTACGATATGCTGTTCGGCGAAGAAGCCGGCGAGAACGCCGAAGATAATTTTGAAAACGCGCTTAAGGTTATCAACGAAGATATCGGCAATATTCTCGATGAAGAAGCCGCTGAAACGATCTTACGCCAAGGAGCGATGTTACTCGCATTTCAAAACGAAGAAGAGCTCTTGGTTACGGTGTTCGGTCAGGGCGAAGTGTTCTTGCTGCGTGAAGGACAATTGATGGAGATTACCGATGGTATTTCGCCAACTAGAGTCGCTAACGAGTTCTTTCAAAATGTCAGTAGTGGCGAACTACAATCTGGCGATAAAATGGTGTTTTCGACGTTTCGATTGCAACGGTTCATGACCGAAAAACAACTGGCGATGATTTTGGGCGATGGCGTTACCGAAGCGATGGAAAGCATTAAAACATTGATCGATTCGACCGAGAACGGCAATGTGATGATCTTAAACTACAAATCTGACGATATGCTCAAGCTCCCCGAGATCGGCACGCCGGGGCGCGGTTCGGTATTCGCCGGCGCCGCTGCCAAATCATCGGGGCCGGATATTATGGATATTCTGGGTGATTGGCAGAAAAAAATAATCGACCTTTTTGGCGGAATGTCAAAAAACCGCTTGTTGGCAGTTATGGCGGGCGTTGTGGGTGTTGTGCTGATCTTCTTGTTCTTTGGCTTATTGAGCGGAAACTCATCAACCAATAGCAATCAAGAATTTGCCGATTTCGTAGAGAATTTCGAGCAAGAAATGGCACTGGTCGGTACCCGTGAGATCGAAGGCGAAATCGATCAGGCGAATAGGATTTTAAACCGCAACGAAGAGACGGCACGTGAAATGATCCAAAAGCGGGTCGATATCGATAACGCCTATCGGATCTTGGAAGAATTGGCAGTTAAGCGCGAAGAGCTAAATGACGTTACCCGAATCGGCAACCCCGAAACAATGACCGACCTATCACCGATTATCGACGGTGGAACCGCACAAGGTATTTTGTTCTCGAATAATGAGTTTTTGGTTCACGATGCCGACTCGCTCTATCGTATTCTTGTTTCGACCGAAAACCCCGAAAGCCTTGGCACTGTTGTTGCTAATGGTGAAATTGCCGCATCAACACCGTTCCCCGGTAAAGATAACGTGGTGTTTTATACCGATACCGGCAGTATCGTTGAATACGAAAATGGACAATCGAGCACGGCGAACACCGCCGATAGCACCTGGAAAAACGCCGACGATATTGCGACCTTTTCGAAGTTTTTATACTTTTTAGACTCTACGGCAAACCAGATCTGGAAATACGAACGGCGCGAAAGCGGCTACACCACCGCCGAAGGCTGGCTAACTGGTAGCGGCAGTTTAAAAGATGCCGTTTCATTTGCCATCGACGGCAATATCTTTGTTCTGACGAGCAAAGGTGAGATTCAAAAATACTACCGTGGCGAGCAAGTGCCGTACGAAACGAGGAATGTTCCCGGTGGCATGGTAAGCGGCGATGTGCTGTACACCGACGAGAACTTAAACCAGATCTTTGTTTTGAGTAAGGCCGAAAACCGCATCCTCATCTTCAGCAAAGAAGACACCGAAGCGGTTTACCGTCAGCAGCTTATTATCGAAGAAACCGAACCTATCGTCGATATTTTCGCACGCGATAATGTACTGTATGCACTTGGCGAGCAGCAGGTGTACAAAATTCCGCTAAGCGGATCGTAATGTAATGTTCATTCGTTTATTTGTTTTTTAGGTTTGGGTAATAGTGTTACGGAACTGAATTTGACAAATTAATGACAATTACGTAAAAAGAGCGAAGCTTTATGCTTGTTCATTAACACGCTCGTTTGCATTTGTGTTACTCGTTTATAAATCCTGTTTTTGCAGAGTTTTGACGGTTACCAAGTATGCGATGAGCACGGCTACACCGGTTGAAGTCGGCAATCAGTTACTTTTTCGAATTGATTGATTGCCGCTTTGAACCGAAGCGGTAATTCCCAAAATCCAAATCGGAGAAGATTATGCAAAATGAATTCTTGAATATTCTGTGTTGCGAACCAAAAATAACTTTTAAGCCGCTGCAGCGTAATTATTATCGGTGCAATCAGGCGCCAATGGCGGGCAAGTTTACAAAGAAGCAGGTTCAAACTTTATTGAAGATGGTTTCAGATGAGCGGCAAAAACAAAAGGCTGCTAAACAAGAGGCTAAAACAAAAAAGTTGCTAGAAGCAACATTCGACATGGATGGTGATCCGCTATGTCCGCACTGCGGAGCATGGAATGTTTACGCCGTTCATGGCAAAAACAATTGCAGGGAGTGCAACGGAGAGTTTATGGTTGAGTATCCAATGATGGGTGGCGTGCCGAGTGTATCACGAGACGCTGAGTTTGATGCGAGGTGCCCCAATTGCCGAGTATATAATTTTTCTGTAGTGCTTGGGGAAAATCGATGCAAGTATTGTGGGCGTGAATTTATGGTTGTGTAGCTGTTTGAATATTCCCGTCGTGTAATGCGACGGGTTTTTTCGTACTTGATTCACGAAAAGAAGACACTAAGGCGTTAAAGCACGCTTTAGTGTCTTCTTTCATGTTAAATAATTGCTATCGGCTCTCATCATCTATCTGGTTGAATAAAATCATCTTATGATTCACAATACTGAATTTCAGAAAATATGAATTCTAAAATACTGCAAATCAGCGAGCGCGGTCAAATTACAATCCCATCTGCAATACGAAAGCGGCTTGGCGCTCAGCATGTTATGTTTACCGAAAAAAATGGCGTAATACAGCTTACACCAGTGCAAACACGCGATGAGTTTTTGCAAGAACTGGATGATCGTGAAAAAAAATACGAAACAACAGAATCTGCAAAAACGCTGGAACAGATGAAAAGTGAGTATCTTTCATAAGAAATGAATTACCGGTTATTATTCACGGTTGCCGCTAAAAATGATATTGCCGGTTTCGACAAACCAGTACGAAAGCGAGTATTTGCGAAACTAGAATACTACATGGGTTTGGTTGATTCTATGGCACAAGTAAAAAAACTGATAGGTACCAATAACAGGTATCGGTTTCGAGTGGGGGAGTATCGAGTTATTTTCTTAAAACAAAAAGATGGTAGATTGGTGGTTCTGCTTGTACTTAAAATTGCTCATCAGAGAGGTGTGTATGAGTGATTCGACGTGAAAATATGAGACCGATTCGATCAATCTGAATACATTGACCGCCTTCGCCAAAGGCTATAGCGGACGCAGTTCGTTTACTACTCGCTTGCTTTTGTCGTCTCAACCATGATTATCGCTCTGGCTGACCTGCCAGTCGAAGTTCGCCGCTGCGAACAAAGGCTGGTGGGCGGTACCGGGTTCGAACCAAAGCTGACTTCGAGCTGAGTGAGGAGGGACGACAAAATGAAGCCGATGATGCTTTGCCCCGGACGATTTGTTCCGGGGTCTTATATCAACCATCATAAAAGTGGTGGGCGGTACCGGGTTCGAACTGGTGACCTCGTGCGAGTCAAGCACGCGCTCTAGCCAACTGAGCTAACCGCCCTTACTTGGTTATTCTAGATGAGATTGTAATTTAAACTCAAGTAAAAAGCTGTTGGAAATTAGATAAAGAACTAAAGAGATAGAGAGATAGGAAAATTGATTTATGAATATGGATTTATGATTTAAGAGTGCAGGTGTATATATTGCGCTTGCGATTCTTTATTCCTAAATCATAAATCTTAAATCTATCTCTCATTGATTGTTGCTCGCTGATACCTATTTGTTATTCTTTGTTCCTTGTTCACTCGCCGCCGTTAAAAAACGGATCGGTATAGATCTTACTCTCTTGGGGAAAGACTTGGTCTTGATATTTACTCGTTTTCTTTTTTGAATAGGGAACCAGCGCGGGGCTGCTCATTGGCTCAAATGCCAGTTGGCACACACGCATCCCCGGGTGCAGGGCTACCGGCATGCGGTTGATGTTGGTGATCTCGAGCGTGATGGTACCGGCAAAGCCGGCATCGACAAAGCCCGCCGTGCTATGGATGATAATCCCCAGTCTGCCGAGTGAGCTGCGACCCTCGACCCTTGCTACGATATCATCGGGGAGGCTGACTTTTTCGAGGGTGACCCCAAGGGCGAATTCCCCCGGTTGTACTATGAATGGTTCGTTTTCGGGAATCTCGATCAGGCGTGCCAAGCCGCTGCTATCGGTCATTTTTTTTGGGTCTAAAACCGGGTGTTTGCCGTGTTCGTAGACTTTAAAGTATTTACCGAGGCGCATATCCATGCTGCTGGCGCCAATTTGCTCACGCCAGTTTTTATGAGGTGATTCAATGGTAATTTCACCCGAATCGATTTTGGCGATGATATCGCGGTCTGAAAGAATCACAAAAATTAATATAGTGCGATGATTATACGATTGTTGAATACAATTGTAAAAGAGAGTGTGTTTTTGGTCTTATTTTGAACTTGACAAAACTTATTATAAGTTTAAATTATATTTGATTGTTTTTCGCTGATTTCAAAAATGCCGCCTGGTATCTTTTGTAACGCGTAAAATCCGATCTTTAACCTAACGTTTCGATTAGAATAGGAGGGAAGCATTATGCTTCGAATAATTGCATTTGTTACACTCGCTTTTGCGAGTTTAAATGTATCGGCAGATTTGCGGTACCATCCGCTTCTGCCACATGCCGATCGTACTTTGGTCGAGTTTTTCTTCGATTTAGAAACTTACCCGTATCGTAAAAACATATGGGTGAGCGAGATGCGCGCCCATCCCAGCGGCTTTTATGCCGATGAAGAAAAGTGGAATTACGAGACACTCAAGAACCATTTTCTGAACTCACCAGATGTGAGTGTAGAGCAGTGTCGTGGGTGGACGAACGACGCCAACACGCCGCTCATTCGCCGGTACGACCAGTTGGGTCGACCAGCTAATCTTTGGCGGCGCAAAGGCAACAATCGTTGCCGTACCGATCTGAGCGAGTGGATTGTGAAAGACCGCGGGGTGATGATATTTTTGTCATCTTGCGGGAATTTGGTGCTAGATGAACCGGAGGAGAAAACGGCACAAGAAGTGCCGAATGAACCTTTGGAACCGAAAGAACAAGTGAAGGGTTCGTATCGAGTCCATACTGGTGGACGGTGCACAACTGTGTACGAAGAACGCGGAAGGTACAATTCGATTTCCGGCGGTTATGATGTAACACCGGTAACCGTTTGCAGACATTAATCAGGAGCTTTGTCATGAAAATCTTTAAGGTAGTATTTGTTTTATTTGTAGTAATTTCACTGGCGGCATGTGCGAACCATCGCCAGTTTCAAGTAAGTGAGGGGTGCACGGTCCACCAGATCGGTACCAGCGACCCGGCCATAATTGGTTTGCATGGGGCAACCCAGCAAATACATGTTAATTGCAACGAGAATGTAACAACTGTTGCAGCAGACACGGCCTTTGCTACGTCTGGGGTGCTCGGCAGAGTGGTTGATGCGTATGCGGCAAACCAAAAGGCTGATGCGATTAAAAACCAAAAGCCGAGCAGCGTTTCGTACGATAACTCGGTAATTGATGTGGCAGGTGGTTCATCGAGTGCAACCGGCGGAGAAGGTGGGGATGCAGAGGCGAACCCTAATGTGGATGTAGAAGGCCCGGAGGTTGATGTTGATACTGATGTTGATGCGGTTTCTGAGTCGAACCCAGAAGTCACTTCGACGGTAAAACCCAACATGAGTGTTCGACCGAACATTGATGTTGATTCACGTTCACGCTCGGATTCTGATTCTGACGCTCGTGGCTATGGTGGCGAAGGCGGTCATGGCGGTAGAGGCGGACAAGGCGGAAATGGTTATGGTGGCGAAGGTGGTCGCGGCGGTAACGCCGATGTAGACCAAAGTCGCCATGACAATCGCCATGACTATAGCGAAGATCGCAGCCGGCGGCAGGTTATCACCCAGAATAACAATGGGTGTAAAAAGAAACACTGCCGCAGAAATTAAATCGAAACGTTAAACAATTGGGCGGTATTAATACCGCCCTTCTTTTTTTATGATAATTTTTTTGGTATAATAATATGAAAATATCAAATAGACATGAGTTTAAACGAAATGCCGCAACCACCGCAGATTGAAACAGAAGATTTTTCGCAGAGAGAAAAAACCCGAGAAGCACTCGGTGATCTGATGGATAAAAATGCCGAAGAGATGAAGTCAATCCTTGCTAAAATCGAACCTAGCGAAACGGATGTTTTGAGTAACCCTCAGCTCAGTAATCAGCAAAAGCGTGAAATCGTTACCGCAGTGCAGGTTTTATTAAAAATGATCTACAAGCTCGATCAGCAGCGTGGGGTAAAACTGCGCTATAAAGATCCGGGTGTGATCGATGGGATTTACGCGAATACGACGATCGATGGGGGGCTTGATCTTGCAAACAGCAACACTGCGGCATCATTGCAATACGCTACGCGTGCAGAAAATCCGCCGGGTTTAGATGGTTCTTCGATTCAACGTCTTATTGAAGTGTACGATGCACAACAAGCAAATCATCACAAGTTTTTCGGCCAAACCGAAGAAACGAAATCTGCTTGGGATGCAGCGCCAGATACTGTCACTGAATCTAGCACACAAGTTGTTGAACCGAAGACTGAAGAGCCTCAACTTGTTCAAAGTGACCAAGAAACTCTACTTCCATCATCTTTATTCGAAGCTTTAAATACAGCTGAATTAGCCGCCGACGTACCCGATGATGTGAAACAGCAATTAGAGGCAGAAGTATTATCGGCAGCGAAAGGCAACAACACCAGTCGTTTTGTAGAATACCAAATAAATAACAACGAAAAATCAATCCGTCATTTTATGCTTGCCGATGGGCAAGTGTACTACAACTCAGATTTTCAGAATAAAAAAACGTATAGCTCTATCAACAAAGGAGCAGAAGGTAAAACCTTTTTGCTGATAAACGGTGAGCCGGCAAGCAAGAGTTTTTTCGAGGTCGATAGTGCATTCGTTGATGATAGCGGCGCATTATTGCAAAGTCTCGATGGCGAGGCTCTGTATCACGAAGCAGGTTTTGCAGCTACACCACTACGCAACAATTCTTACATCTTTCGTGATGGACCGTTTGAGGGGCAGCAGTTTCAAAAAACCGAGCGCAACGGCAAGCCGTATTTCGTTCCGTACGTTCGATCTCGTCATGCACGGGAGTTTAAATCGTAAGCTCAATACTTCATATTGATGTAATGCACACACGAACCGACAAATCGCCGAGTTGGGTCGTTAATCGCATATTCTTGTTCTAGCTTTTTGGCGCGGTTCTTCGTCTTTTTCGCACCGAACATCATCACCAGCATTTCGAGTTCGTTGATCTTTTTGCGCTCGATGATCGAGAGCAAGCCTTTATCAACAAGATTATTCTTCATTGCTTTGCAGCTGGTTTGATCTGGCTTTGGTGGTTGCGGCTGAAACCGGTAAGGCGTTAGATGAGTGGCGTTGCGCTTGCCACTCTCAATCCGCTTGCCGCTTTTACAAGTATTTACATACCACAAAACATCTTGCGGTTTGCGAATTGAGCGGCGATGGCGGTAAAAATACTTTTTAACGGTGTTGATGTTTTTGCCGGTTAATTCGGCGAGTTCTTGAAATGTCATGTTGGTTTAAAAAAAAGAAGACATTAAGGCATATTATAACGCATTAGTGTCTTATTTGCAATGTTAGAGGTTTGAGATTAGAGGTTTGAAAGGAGATACAGGTTATTGATTTAAGATTTATGATTTAGGATTTAGGAAGCGCAAAGCGGGTGAGAAATCGTCATTTATGCGCTTGCGCCTTACCCGTCGGCTCGTCCTCCGTAGCGTAAGCGTAGGTGGAAGTTGTAACGAAGGCTGGGTCATTGCGAGAGTCTGCCGATGCGGAAGCGCAAGCGAAGATGGAAGGAGCGAAGTAATCCAGAAAAATACGTTTTTTTAAAAAAGAGACGTTGCATGCAACGTCTCTACCGGTTCCAAAATATCTCAGTTCTATTTCTTGCGGAACAATGCGCGAACCTCTTTGCCGGTAACTTCGATGGGATGGGTTTTTTCTTCGGCGCGGAGCTTGTTCATCAACGGCATGCCGGCGGCATAGTCATCCATCCAGTTTTTGGCGAAGGTGCCGCTTTCAACATCTTTTAAGGCTGCTTTCATGCGCTCTTTAACACCGGCATCTATTATCTTCGGGCCTACGGTTCTGCCGCCGAATTCTGCGGTGTTACTCACCACATCGTACATGTGGGTTAATCCGCCTTCGTACATTAAATCTACGATTAATTTTAATTCGTGAAGGCATTCGAAGTATGCCATTTCAGGTGGATAGCCGGCTTCGGTCAATGTTTCGAAGCCTGCTTTTACCAGCTCTGCCGCGCCGCCGCATAAAACGGTTTGTTCACCGAATAAATCCTCGTATGCTTCTTGCTCAAAGGTGCATTCTAAAACTCCCGCGTAGGTGAACTGCATGGCGTGTGCCATTGCCATTGCCGTATCTTTGGCATTGCCGGTCTCGTTCTTGTAAATCGCGATCAGCGCCGGTACGCCAAATCCGCGTTCGTATTCTTTGAGCTCTTCGGTACCCGGGCTTTTTGGCGCCACCATTACAATATCTACGCCTTCGGGTGGTACTATTTGCTTGAACACGATCGAGAATCCATGTGAAAAGCTGAGTGTTTTGCCACTGGTGACCGATTTGGCGATTTGACTTTCGTAGATTTCTTTTTGTACTTCGTCGGGCAAGAGAATGTGAATGATATCGGCTTTTGCTGCGGCTTCTTCGATCGTTGCCACGGTCAATCCATCATCTTGCGCTTTTTGCCAGCTGGCGCCGTTTTCGCGTACACCCACCACAACATCGATCCCGGTTTTGTGCATCATAATCGCCTGTGCGCGGCCTTGAGCGCCATAGCCGATGACGGCGACGGTTTGATCTTTCAGTAGTTCAGGATTGGCGTCCTTGGTGGTGAGTATCTTCATATCAGTTTAAAAAAAGCTTGGCTATTGTGCCAGAAGGATGGCGTTGGTGGCAAGTGTGTTCGTTTACGCGTGACTGATTGGAAAGAGGTATGAGATAAGAGATAAGAGGTATGAGATAGGAGATAGGATTTTGATGAAAGATTTAAGATTCAGGAAGCGCAAAACATGATTTTCGCTTGCGTCATTGCGAGTGAAACGAAGCAATCTAGGAATCACCCAGTAACAACCGTCAACGCGATGTAATATGATTTTTTTGTTGTTGACTTATCCAACAATCGTTCGTGGCAAGTGTGGCATTATTCGTGTAAACACTTCGTAGGGAATCGTCTTGGTCGTTTTGGCGATGTTAATGGCGCTATTGGGCGCCGATACATCACTACTGATTATCTCGACCGTGTCGCCGATATTGCAATGTTTCGGCGCAACAAAACACGTCAGATTCATGCACACCCTGCCGGCGATCTGGCAATTCTCAAAATCATGATCCGGCAGGCGAAACGTACCGCGGTTACTGAGTTTGCGATCGAGCGCTTCGTAGTAGCCAATCGGTACCACGCCGATTGTCGTTCGTTTTTTTGCGATGAACGTGCCATTGTAACTGACTTTCTCACCCGGTTGTAAAGTGTGCACATGACTGATTTTTGTCGTGAGTTTTAGAACCGGTTGTAATCTGCTCAGTTTTGTAAAATGCGGATCATCTGCCAAAAGGGGATTACAGCCATAAATACCAATCCCAGGGCGAATGACGTTGATGCGCGGATCGGTGATTTTAGTGGCTCCGGCAGAGTTGCCGAGGTGGATGTATTTTGGATAAATCTTGAGTTCATCTATGATTTTCAATCCCTCGGCAACCAGCTTCTCTTGCCGTTTGGTTTCGCCAGGAGCGATGTCGTCGGCACTGCTCAAATGTGAGCAAAAACCCTCTAAATCAACATGTTCGAGTTTTTTGATCTTTTTAAGAACGTCTGCCAGTTCGTGCAGCTCAAAGCCTTGGCGGTTCATACCGGTGTTCTGTTTTATGTGGATTGTGATTGATTGCTTTGCTTGTTCGAGTAAATCGATGTGAGCAAAACTACTCACGGTAAAGGCGCAATCAGCCAATTCCGCGAAGTCGGTTTTCGCAAAGAGCGGACCCAAGATCAAACTCGGTTG
>CAZOZW010000006.1:15783-23278 GCA_964584385.1 uncultured Candidatus Peribacteria bacterium | reverse complement strand
TCGCCGTACCAAACGTGCTTCTTGCGGCGTTTGTACGCAAAGATACGGTGTTTTGTAATCTTTGAGCACCGTCGCCACTTCTGCCAAGCCGTGCCCGTAGGCATTCGATTTTACTACCGGAAACACATATCTGCCGCTTGCGACATCTGAAAAAATCTTTACATTTTGCAGCAAGCGTGACTTACTGAGCTGAACTTCAATCATCGCGAAAAAAACCGAAATCTAAAAGCACAATAACGGTTTTTTGATTATTGCTCCAACAATACCGGAAACCCGCGCGTGATGTTTTGCAAGCTGAAGGTGTCGGTTAGCGGAATTAAAAAAATGCCCTTTTCACCGGTGTTTGTTACACTTTGCCCTTGCGGCGCCAAATGAATCACTTCGTCGCGCCCGTTATTACGCCACTCATCGCTTTGCAGCCAGGGGTATTCGCCGGTATTTATCACGGTCACCGACATCATCTCTTGTTCTTTTATATCTTGCATTGCCGTTACTTTGCCGGTTGAGAGCCCACCCCAAATTATTCGTACGATCTCGCCATCTCGCGAAACGAAAAACCCGTAGTAGGGGTGTAAGACATCGCTTTCGCCATTAGTTGCCATTAAGCTCACCACAATGCCGCTCGACATGGTTTTTACCTGTAAACTTTCGATGGTTTTAAATTCTTTCAGATCTGCCAAAAACTCTTTCGAACCCGGTACTTTTTTAAAGTGATTCTCAAGTGCAACTCCATAGCCTTTAATAATATTCTGTCGTAAGATGCGCGCGCTCCCTTGGTTGCCGACCATTTGCGCGATATTTGCCGAGTAATTGACCTGACGGTACGATTCATCCAGATTCATCTTTTGTACGCCGATCATCGAAAAACTTGCCAATACTAATCCCAGACCTAAAGTTACGGCGGCGGTGCGGCTTATTTTTGATGTGATATCGAGCCATTTTTCTTTTTGGCGATGATGCATGTTGGTATATGTTTATATTAATTAAACGATTATAACATGATTGCATCGTCGTTTGCAAAATTTTTTCAATCATTTTTTGTGTTCTGCGTATCTTCTTGATCAGATTGATGCCGGGTTTTGTTTTTATTCGATGAAAAAAGAAGACATTAAGGCGGGGGATTACGCGTAAATGTCTTCTTTTTAGTGCTTTCGTTGTAAAACATTTTGCTTGAGGAACATTATAAATCTACTTTTGTAGAGACGTTGCATGCAACGTCTGTACGGTCACGATGATTTGCGGTAACTCCTGATCAAATCGTTGTTTTTGACGTATGGAAAATTCTTGTGCAACCGCTGCGTGATAGCATTTTCATATTTCGTCAGACTTACTTTTTACCTTCTGGATTGCTTCGCTTCACTCGCAATGACGCAAGCGAAGCCCGCATGATGCGGCGGACATGCGCAATGACACAGCTTTCGTCAAAACTTCCTTTTTCGCTAAAGCTACGCAGGACGAGCCGGCGGGCAAGTCGGCGGGAGCAGCACAAGCAAAAAAGTGCATTCATTTGTTCGCTTGCGCTTCATAAATCCTAAATCATAAATCCAAATTCTATCTCATATCTCTTTCCACCGCCTCTTTACGTTTTTGATTTCTTCTGCTAAATTGCACTGGTATTTTTACGTTCGTATTATGCTTAAAGGCACTTTTACCGCACTCATCACCCCATTTAAACGCGATGGCAGTTTCGATCGCGCAGCGTATAAAAAGATCATCGAACAACAGATCGCCGCCGGTATCGAGGGTTTAGTGGCGGTTGGTACCACCGGCGAAAGCCCAACGGTCACCCACGATGAGAACATCGAGATCATCGATGAATGCGTAAAAATCGCCGACGGACGTACAAAAGTGATTGCCGGAACCGGGAGTAACTCTACAAGCGAAGCCGAATACATGACCCGGCGTGCCGCCGAACTCGGTGCCGATTACTCACTACTCGTTTGCCCATACTACAACAAGCCCAGTCAAGAAGGACTCTATCGTCATTTTAAACAAATCGCCGAAGCAGTACCGCAAATGCAGCATATTCTGTATAACGTGCCTGGGCGAACCGGCGCTTCAATAGCTCCCGAAACGGTGATCCGTCTTGCCGAGATCCCCAATATCGTTGCTTTAAAAGATGCTACCGGCAAAACCGAAGACATTGATGCTCTGAACGAAAGGTTGCCGGCATATTTCTCAATTTTATCGGGCGATGATGATATGACGATCGAGCTGATGAAAAAAGGGGCGAGCGGGGTTATTTCGGTTGCTTCAAACCTGCGGCCGGCAACGGTTAAAGCCATGGTCGATGCCGTACTCGAAAACCGCCTCGACGATGCCGAACGAATATTTACCGAGATCTCACCATTGTTCCGCGCCTGTTTTGCCGAGAGTAATCCGTTACCGATCAAAACGTTAATGGCGATGGAAGGCCGTTGCGAAGAAGTGTTTCGGTTACCGCTGTGCGAGGTTTCGCCGAAGACGCGCGCATTACTCAAGGGTTTTGTATAGTTTTTTCTCATCTTGAAAAGGAGAGAAGTGCATGAGAAGCGGGGTTTGAGACTGGTAGAGAAGTACGATTTATGATTTAGGATTTATGAAGCGCAAGCTTGCAAACATGTCTGTTTATTCACTTGCGCCGTGCCCGTCGACCTGTCCGCCGGCTCGTCCTGCGTAGCTTTAGCGAAAAAGGAAGTTTTGACGAAAGCTGTGTCATTGCGGATGTCCGCCGCATCCTGCGGGCTTCGCTTGCGTCATTGCGAGCGAAGCGAAGCAATCCTGAAGGTAAAAAGTAATTCTCTCAAATAAATTGAAGTAGCGACGTATTGCTATACGCCCGACCAACGTTTTATTAAAGGCTAATGCAAACCATCGTCACCGTAGAGACGCATTGCAATGCGTCTCTACAAACTGTCGCGATTTGGGAGAACGCACCAGCTTTGAACCACTTAAATCACCCTTGTGAGAAGAAAAAAGATAGTGGTTTTGCGACAAAACCGAAACTATGGCAAAATGGGCGGGATTTTTTGTCACAAATACATGGATCCGTTGATGCAAGAGCGCGCGCGCAAAATAACCGAACTCCGTGAAAAGGGGATTGAGCCTTACGCTACAAAATTTATAGAAAACACCACCGCAACGAATGCAAAGTCTGAAAAATCAGATTTTGCGATTGCCGATGATCATAATGCAATCGTCGAAAAGCCGAGTGATGCCATACAACTTGCCGGCAGATTGATGACGTTTCGCGAACATGGGCGGATTAGTTTTGGGCAATTACAAGATAATAGCGGGCGGATGCAACTTTGTTTCTTGCGTGGATTCACGAAAGTATCCGGCTTGGAGGATGAGGACGAAAAAGCGCATGAACGGGTTTGGAAAAAACTGCTCGATTTAGGCGATTACATCGGTGTTAGTGGTGATTTGTTCCGTACGAAACACGGCGAGATCACGATTCTCGTCCACGAATTAACCATGCTCTCGAAGGCGCTGCGCCCATTGCCCGAAAAATGGCACGGGCTGACCGATCGCGAAAAGTGCTACCGCGAGCGCAATCTCGACTTGCTCTCGAATACTGAATCGAAAGACCGGTTTACCCTGCGATCGAATATCGTGCGCGAGATCCGCGAGTTCTTTTATGAAAAAGATTTTCACGAAGTTGAAACCAGAATCCTGCAGCCACAAGCGGGCGGGGCGATGGCAAAAGTGTTCGAGACGCATCATAACGCGCTCGATCACGATTTTGTACTAAGAATCGCCTTAGAGCTCGATTTAAAAACCGCGTGCAGCGGCGGGTTCGACCGGGTGTTCGAGATCGGCAAGAATTTTCGTAACGAAGGCAGCGATCCCTCACATTTGCAAGAGTTTACGATGCTCGAATGGTATGCGGCGTATCAAGACTTAGAAACGAATAAAGATTGGACCGAGCAATTGATCCGCCGCTTGCTCGAAAATGCACCCGGGCAAACCGAAATCGAGGTTTTGGGGCACGATGAACAGCTTTATAAAATCGACTTTGCCAAACCGTTTGCGGTGGCGCGTTTTCCTGATCTGCTCAAAGCCCATGCCGGGCTCGATATGTTTGCGGCGAGTGATGACGAGCTTGCCGATAAGGCGCTTACCGTTGGCGTTAGCGATATTACCGGAAAAGGGCGGGCGACTTTACTCGATGACATCTACAAAAAAACGGCGCGCCCCAAGCTTATCGAACCAACCTTTGTATTCGATTACCCAGAGGCGCTCAAGCCGCTTGCCCGCCCAAAAGGTGATGGCACCGCCGAGTGTTTTCAATTGCTGATCGGCGGCTGGGAAGTCGTCAACTCATACGGTGAGCTGATAGACCCACAAGTGCAGCGGCGTTTGTTCGAAGAGCAATCGGCGGCAAAGGCAGCGGGTGACGATGAGGCGATGGAGATCGATGAAGATTTTTTGAAGGCGATGGAACATGGTTTTCCGCCGATGACCGGTTCGGGGATCGGCATCGATCGTTTATTGGCGATCATTACCGCGCAGCCGAATCTGCGCGATGTTGTGTTGTTCCCAACTCTTAAGCCCGAAGATGGCGCAGTGTCATCGAAAAAGAAAAAAGAATACCAATTGGCAGTGGCGTTATTGAATCAAGAAGCCAAGCTCGAACCATGGCAGCAAATGAACGCGATGGCTCATTTAACGGCGGCATTCGGCGCGCGGCACCAAAGTCCGCGTGAATTGTTCTATCAAAACACAATGCAAAGCGCCGATGGTCGTGATATCAATCTCAACATCCAACATGCGATCATGGTGAAATCGATCCCAACCGGTGCCGATATCAAAAACCTGATTGCAATAGCAAACGAGCAGGGGGTAGAAGTTGCTGAGTTTACCCGTGAGATGATCGAGACGACCGATGATGACTTGGTGATTAAAAATACCAAAGCGAAGGCATACGACGAGGTTGAGCATTTGGGGGTTTTGGTGTTCGGTTCAAAAAAAGCGGTCGAGTCGCTCACCAAGCAGTATCCGCTGTTCTCGTAATGCAGATCTTAAAAACCCGCGCAGAGCTTGACTTATGGTTGCAATCGAACCCGCATCCGGCGTATGTGCCAACGATGGGCGCGTTACATAAGGGGCATCTCTCACTTGTTGATGCTGCCAAGCAAACCACGAAGCCGGTTTTGGTAACGGTTTTTGTCAATCCGCGGCAGTTTGGTCCTAACGAAGATTTTGCAACCTACCCGCGTGATGCAGCGAGTGATGCGGCAAAACTTGAACAAGCCGGTGCTAATGCGGTGTGGTTTGCCACCGAGGACGATGTGTATGGCGAAGATTTTCAACTGCAAGAATTCGAATTACCAAAGGTATTTTCTGAGCTCGAAGGGGAGTTGAGGCCAACGCATTTCGATGGTGTGGCGCAGGTTCTGCATCGATTTTTCTCGATTATAGCGCCGAGCGTTGTGGTGTTTGGGCAAAAGGATTTTCAGCAGACGGTGTTGGTGCGATGGCTTTTAGAAAATTATTTTACCAAGAAGAATGGTGCAGCTTCGTTACCCCCCCAGTTTGCTGCGGGGTCGCCCCAGAATATTGAACTAAAAATTTGTTCAATAGTACGTGAGCCACATGGTTTAGCGCTTTCAAGCAGAAATGAGTATCTTTCGCCAGAAGCAAGAAAACAAGCGGCAATCATTCATACCTCGATTCAAGACATGCTGCAGATGTATGCGGCGGGGGAGTCGTCGGCTCAATTGCTGGAGGAGAGGTTCGTCGAATTGGTGAAAGGTTCATCAATCGTTGAGAAAATCGATTATGCCCAAGTGCGTGATGCGAATACGTTTGAGCGGTTAGAGGTGGCAAAGCCCGGGGCAGTGTTTGTTACGGTAGTGCGAATTGGTGGCGTGCGCTTGCTCGATAATCTCCTCTTTTAAAAAAGGCATTTAGCAAGCACCGATACATTCCGAAATACTGCGTCAGCTTCACCATAATCCGTGTGAGTGTGCATCGACTTTTAAAATAGAAGACATTAAGGCGGGCTATTGCGCATAAATGCCTCCCTTTTTATCGTTTTTTAGTAAGTCATTTTGCTTGAGGTGTATTGCAGACCGCCGTTAGTAGAGACGTTGTATGCAACGTCTCTACGGCGACGCTGGTTTGAATTAGTCCTTTATAAAACGCTGGTCGGGCGTAAGGCAATACGTCGCTACTTCAATTTTTTTGTAAGTATTACTTTTTGCCTTCTAGATTGCTTCGTTTCACTCGCAATGACGCAAGCGAAGCCCACAGGATGCGGCTGACACGCGCAATGACCCAGCCTACGTCACGACTTCCACCTACGCTTACACTTCGGAGGACGAGCCGGCGCGCAAGGCGCAAGCGTGTGTATAAGCTTGTCCTCATAAATCCTAAATCCTAAATCTTAAATCCAAATTCTATTTCCTATCTCTTATCTCATATGTCTTATCTCTCAAAAAGTGCATCTAAAAAAAATCCAGCTTCAAATCTCCAATCTCTAACCTCCAGCCTCTATTCCTTCTTCTTTCGCCACAAATGCAGCCTGCCCGATTTTTTATTGTGTCTGCTGGTAAAGTCGCGAACAAAAATCGCGATGATCGTGGCAACCGGCACGGCAAAAATCATACCAATAATCGGATTGATGATCTGCGGAAAACTGGCACCGACGATCAACGCGATAATCGTAACGATCGGTGGTAAGCCGACCGAGCGCTTCATCACCCATGGGACGATGATATTGCCTTCGACGAACTGTAAACAGACGTAAAATACGATCAGCGCCAAGCCGGTGGCAAGTGAATCGTTGAAGGCGACCGGCGCGGCGACCAAAAACGAGAACGCCGGGCCAACATATGGCACGAACTCTGCCAAGCCGAACACCAGCGCGAGGGTTAAAGCGTAGGGAATACCAAGGATTGAAAACACGATATATGTGATGCTGCCGACGATTACGAACAATAAGATTTGCCCGTGCACCCATTCGCCGATTTTGATCTGTACGAGGTGCATTTTTTCGGTGAGGTATTTTTGATGGCGATTAGGGAACAGTGAGTGGAAAAAATCATTTAAATTCTTGCGGTCTAAAACCATGAAAAAAGTAAGTAAGAGTACGAGTATTAGATTAAAAATTGCCGAGAAAGTGTTTGAGATTATTGAAATGCCAGTGCTGGCAAAGCTCGATAGATTCGAGGCGATGCTGTTGATGTTCTCGTTGATGGTGGCGATGATCTCTTCGGTATCGACCTGAACCAAGATGCTGTTTAAAATCGGCTGAATACGCTCTTGGATGAATCCTTCTGCTTCTTGTTCGCCGCGAAAGGCATTGCGGATCCACTCTTCAAGCACGTTTGCGATTGATTCGAGCTGCTCGGCAATGATCGGAACCAATGTGCTGATCAAGAATATCAAAACCCCAAACACGGCAACAAAGAGTAAGATTATACTAAATCCGCGTGATAATCCCCAGCTTTCCATGCGGTTGACCGCCGGGCTGAACGCCGCCGATAAAAAAAGCGCGATCAGCAGTAAA
>CAZOZW010000006.1:6576-15773 GCA_964584385.1 uncultured Candidatus Peribacteria bacterium | reverse complement strand
ATGTCGACCAACCCCACTGCAACTTGTGCGAGAAAGATCACACCTAAAACAACGAGCGTTGCTTTGAACACCGTTGCCATCGGAACCTCAACGCTAATGGTTTGTATGTTTTCTTCTTCGGTTTTTGGCGGAATCGGCGGCTCGGGTAAATCGACCGGATCTTGGTTTAATTCTTCACGCCATTTTTTAAGGCGTTCGTTGGCCTGACTGATCGAGCGGATGATCTTTTTCATATTCGTAGAAAAGTGTGTTAAGCGGCATTCATTATCGAAATGACCAAATCGACGATAAACCATGACATCACCACGATGGTAAAGCCGAGTAATCCGTTCTTGATGGTTTTTTTACCACTTTCTTTATCGTCGCTCAAAGAGCCGATGATATATTGATAGCCGCCGATTATTACGACCAAAACGGCGACGTAACCGGCATAATTGACCATGACGCACAGCAAATAAAGGGCGTAGTCAAGCAGATCGACCCAGGTAAAGTTGCCGGTGCGCCACATTTCAATAAAATCGCTCCCGCTCGGAATCAAGGACAAAGTAGTGCCGGCTGAGCATTCGGAGTAGGCTTGGGCAAAAGCTCTTTGTGGGATAAATCCGATTGCCAATAAAAAAAGCAGCATTTTTTTCACGTATTTCAGTGTACACTGTTTTTCGTGAAACGAGCAAATCTGCCTGACGGCTTTATAAAACGATACCAAGCGCTTTTGGGTAAGCAGTACAATACCTTTGCCGCAGCGCAACTCACGCCACTCAAAAAAACGATCCGCGTTAACCTGTTGCGAAATTCGATCGATGAATTTCTCGAATGGGCAAAGAACATGCACCCCGATTGGGTTTTAACTCCTCATCCCTTTGCATCTGAACTGTTGCATATCGATCGCGATAATCATGCTCAGCCGCTTGGGAAAACGTTGGGTCATGTTACTGGCAGGTTTTATGTGCAAGAGGCAAGCAGTTGTTTGCCGCCGTTGGCAATGCAGATCAATGATCAGCCACTAAAAATACTCGATATGGCGGCTGCCCCGGGGAGTAAAACAACCCATTTGGCGGCGCTTGCGCATCCTCAAAGCTTATTGGTTGCCAATGAGTTTTCGGCGAGTCGTAGTAAAGCATTGGCGTTTAACCAGCAGCGCTGTGGTACGCCACAAACCATGCTAACACATTTTTCCGGTGAGATATTCGGCAAGCGGCTCCCCGGTTTTTTCGATCGCATTTTGATCGATGCGCCATGCACGGGCGAGGGGACATTTCGCAAGGATAAAGCAGCGCTTGAGAATTGGTCGCCAAAGCGGATTGGTTTGATGGCGGGAACGCAAAAAATGCTGATCGAAGCGGCATTTTCGGCGCTAAAACCGGGTGGGGTTCTTGTATATTCAACGTGCACAATGGCGCCCGAAGAAAACGAAGCGGTTGTTACCAATCTTATCGAACAATCTGGTGGGCAAGCTCAAGCAATCGATTTACGAGAATTATTCACTGGCGCCGAGCGGGCAGCCGGTTTACTGAAATTTGAAGATATGGAATTCCCCGATGGCGAGAAAATGCTACGAGTGTGGCCGCACCTGTTCGATTCGGAGGGATTTTTTGTGGCAGCGGTCAAAAAACAGAATGTTGAAGTCGACGCTTCATATACAAAACCGAAGCTCTCATTTTCGAAAAAGGATATTGTTCCGGCATCGAAGAAAAAAGAACGAGCGATTCGTGAGTTTTTTCTCGAAAACTTTGCATTCGAACTTCCGCTCAGTGCAAGTATATTCGCACGCAACGAGATGTTCTTTTTGGTCAATCATGGCGGTGAACAGGTGATTGCAAAACTACGACCCGATCGCCCGGGGATAAAGCTTGGTAAGTTCTTTAAAGATACGTTCCGCATCGATCACGATGTGGTGATGGCATGTGGCAAAGATTTTACCGGAAAACGAGTGATTTTGATCGACGAAGAGCAGGCGAACGACTTTTTCTCAGGAAAAAATCTGCCTTTCGATCAGCCTTTACCAAATGGTGATTACGTGTTAAAAAGTAACGATTTACCGCTTGGGCTTGCGAAAAAGGTCGAAGGAACACTAAAGAACAACCTGCCACGCGGTATTGTTCTTAGCTTTTCTCAGTAGCGAAGTTGTTGACAAATATATGATTAAACGTGATGATGTGGTTGCTCGTGTTTTCTTTCGTGCCGCAAGGCAGTTGTTAATTCTAGAAAGTAAGATGCAGCTTGTGTGTTTTTCTTTCTTATTAAGTTGTTATGACTAATAAATTGTTTGTCGGCGGTCTTCCGTACCGCACTTCTGAGGCTGAGCTTCAGGCTCATTTTGAGCAAGCAGGCGAGGTTCTCTCGGTTGCTATTATCACCGATCGCGACTCTGGTCGATCGAAAGGTTTCGGTTTTGTAGAAATGGCTGATGAAGCTGGTATGCAAGCCGCAATCGATCAGTTCAACGGAAACGATTTCGATGGTCGTCGTTTAACGGTGGGTGAAGCTCGCCCAAAACGCGAAGACTGATCGCAATCAATCAAAAAGAATTTTGAACCACTTCCGTAAGGCAGTGGTTTTTTGTATGCGCTTCGCTTTGTCACAAAGGTATCATTTCTTTGGAAAAAGAAGACATTAAGGCGTAATACCACGCCTTAATGTCTTCTTCTATGATTTTGTAGAGACGCATTGCAATGCGTCTCTATGTTGCGTTGATTTGCGGCAACACCCGATCTAAACATTAAGGCTCGCACATATGACAATACACCCCAATAAGTGCTGCCTATTTGCACCTGATGCCAATGTAAGCAAACAGGTGTTAAGAAATGAGGAAAACTCCGGCAAAACCCCGAAATACTGCGTCAGTTTCACTGAAATCCGCGTGAGTGTTTCATGGTACACCTTACTAGAATTCTTAGGTCTTATGCATTTATCCGAGTTTTTTTGTATCCCTGTTCGGTGCTCAGCTGTATCGGATTATTAAGCTTTACAGATTTTGCTTAGTTCTTGCCTTTTAAAAGACGTCGTTTTAAAAAGCAGAATTGAAATCTTCGATTGTTCGAACACCATGCTTTAGTACAGGTAGCCGGCATAGTATTCCACCGGTGCCAAGTCATCTGTTAATATTTTAATATCGTTTGTGTTCGGGAGATCGATTCGGTTTTGCAGGTACTTTTGCAATTGCGGATCATTGCTTTTAAAATCAAACTCTTTTTGCGATTTTACCCCGACGATCACAATATTTTGTACTTCATTCGAACCCATTTCCGGATACGGGGCAAAGGCGTATACCTGATCGAATACAGCTTCGTACGTTTTGATGATCGCTTGAAAGAACTTGCTCTTTTCACCACTGCGAGCCGAGATGATATTTGTGATCACTACTCCGTTTTGGCGTAAGGCGTTGTATTGTAATCGTGTCGCTTCTTCGGTTACTAACTGAAACGGAATGGCGTACTGCGAAGAAAAGGCATCGCCGAATATAACATCATATTTTTTTTCTGTGCGGTTGAGTGTCACCCGGGCATCCTCGGTGATTATTCGTAACCGGCGATCATTCGTCAGCTGAAAGTGTTGCATCGCCAGTTCTGTCACTTTCGAGTCGATCTCGATCACATCGATCTCGGGCTTGGCATCTTCTGCCAAAAAAGCCTTTGGATATGAATATGCCCCACCACCGATCATCAGTGTAGTTTTTGCTTGTGGATTAAAATAGCGGTACAAGCGATAGTATTTGGTGTATTCGTAAGCCAGTTCGGCATCCGGAACGAACATGGCAGAGCTATTCTCATTGTTGATCTTCATCGAGCGCAACACTCTGTCGTTTTTGAGTACTTCTTCATCCACCGTTATTAAGCCGTATTGCGAGTTCTCACGAACCGGAAAGGCAGCGCTGCTTTGCGTATGGAGCATGAATTCATATCCGCCGTATGCAATGCAAACAAAGATGATCAGATTGCGAAAGTGCAGCAGTTGCAAGGGGGCGATCATCACTGAACAAATTATAAGTATAGCAACGATGATGTAGATCGTTGTGCTCACTCCTAGTAGCGGAATGCTGTAAAATCCGGTGAAGAAGGTTCCGGCAATACTGCCGATCGTCGAAATCGCGTATAATCCGCCGATGGTGCTGCCTGCGCTACTAAGCGTGTTCAGCGCCAATTTTCCGGCGATCGGCGAAACCATTCCCAAAAAGATACTGGCGGGTGCAAATAATAAAAGCGACGAGACGACCGATGCCAAGCGAATATCATCAAAGCTCTCAAGCAGCGAAAGAATTTCTTCACTAAATATCTTACTTATAATAATAATGATGGCGGCGAGTAGAAACACACTCGAAAGCACTGCTGGTTCGGGGCGTTTATCGGCAATTTTGCCGCCAATCACGTATCCAAAACTCAAGCTGCCCAAAATTACGCCGATGATGCCGGTCCAGATCGAAAGTGAGGAACCGAAATAGGGGGCAAGCATACGAGCACCTGTCATTTCGTAGGCAAGTCGTTTGTAATCGATAATAGTGCATCAGCGGTTTACTATTTTGCTAATTGTAGCTTTTTTCAGGGGAGTTGCCAATTTCTACTTCTTCTTTTGTTGTTCGGCCTCGGCACCTTTCCAAGCAAGGTCGAATAACACCTTCATCCCTTGGGCTATTTCGTCACTTTCGATCAAAACACCGATTCGTTCATTGGCTGATGAAATCGCGACTTTATTATCGTAAAACTGAATTTCGGGTAACCATTTGTACTTTTTGGCATCAATCAGTTTCGATTCTCGGTAGTCTTCTATGTCGCGGGCTTGCCGGAGTTTGCCGAATGGCGTGTTCGGATATATCGCTTTAACAAACACTTTTTGCTGTTTGCGTCTGGTGTAGTAATCTTGAAAATACTCTTTTAAGTGCTTATTCCGCTCTTCGTAGTTGGCGAGTGTGCGTACGGTTTCTTTGGCGTGTAAGGTGTCTTCGTAAATCGCTTTTACCCCTTCAACTCCTTCGTAAAAGCCAACTTGTGGCCGTTTAATCTCTTGGCTTTGCAGTTTTTGTAATTCGGGGACTACGTCTTTTAATCGTAATTGTTTCGTTTCGAGTTCTGAAAGATACATGCTTTTTTCTTTTTCTAGTATGCGCAAAAGGTTTTCGGGTGGGGCGGGTTGATATTTGGTGATGTTCTTGTGTTTATGCTTGCTAACGATACCCTTTTTAACAAGTGATTCTGCTAAGAATTGAACACTGCTGCGCGGCAAGCCGAGTTTACGGGCCAAAACCGAAGCTGGCTGAGTGCCAATGGTCAAAAGCTCAATGTAGAGCTTCCCTTCTTTCTTATTAATCCCGACTTTTTCTAAAGCACTTGAAATGGTATCTTTCATCTTTGATAAAAAACTAATTCGATTTTACACGTTTTTGTGTAATTTGCCACAAGAAAACCACTTCTCAACTGTACAAATTATTGATTTTGCACCCATTCGTGCATTACTTGCAAGAATTCGTAGCGACTGATCGGAGTTTCGCTTCGTAATATCGAACGCGGAACCGATACTCTTTGATTCGGCAATAGTTTATTTTGCGCACGGGCAAAGGCAATCGCTACTTGTATTGGCTGGAGTGGTTTTTGGGTCGAGACGATTAAACCGGTGCCGACCCAGTCGCCGGCTTTGATTATAAGTGGTTGATTCTCAGAGTGCTGAGTGTTGGTAAATAATCTGCCATCATTCGGATCGTTGTACGCCAAGAGCAGCGCTTCAATCTCTGGTGGAGTGATTTTTTGCTCAAGATCGTTCGATTTTTCGATTATAAACTGTCGAGGAGATTGCTTGAGTTTTTGTGCTGAGCTTACAATCCAATCATCTTTTTTTTTTGAACGACTTTCGATTTTTCTGCTGAGCATCGACAGAGCCGAGCCGTTCGTTTCAGATTCGGTAAGTGCTAAACTGAGTAAGCCAGTGGCAACCGCAGCTGCCTGCGACGATCCGCTTTTGGCGCCGTATTGATCGTTCGGCAGTGAGCTGTAGACACGACCGGGGAGTGAGAGGTCGACCCATTCACCAAAATTCGAACTTTTTAGACGTTCGCCTCTGGTCGTTTCAGCTCCAATCGCAATAACCTCATCGTAGGCAGCAGGGTATTGCATAATCGAGTTTCCGTTGTTGCCAGCGGCAGCAACAATCGCAACATCTTTTTGAATAAGTTTTTTGATCGAAGATTCGAGAATATTGGAATCAGAGCTGAATCCGAGACTCATGTTAACTGTGCTAATATTTTGTTCACCAGCATAGAGCAAAGCAGATACCACTGTTGAGAGGCGAATGCCACGTGAGCCATTGCTGATTTTTAGTGGTAGGATGCGAGCATTGTATGGGTTTACTCCCACTGGCGGCGTGTTGCCGTCATCGCCGGCGATTATTCCCGAAATGTGCGTTCCGTGACCTTCAAAGTCGTTGACATTTCCGGTGTTTTCTACAAAGTTCCAGCCGTTTATGTCATCGACATAGCCGTTGCCATCATCGTCGATACCATTGGGTAGGGGATTTTCCCCGATGTTTTTTAGGATTTTCCCTTGCAGCGCCTGATGATCGAGGTCGATACCGCTGTCGATCACTGCAACACCGATTGTTGCATTCTCGCTTGAAACGGGCTTTTGCGATTTCGTCTGTTGAGTCTTTTGCACTGCGATTCCTGTTACATCGGTAAAGAGCTCACCAATCATATCCGGTTCGGCATATTCAATATCAGGATGATTAGCGAACGCTTTTGCAATCGCTTCGGAATCATCTTTTGAGCTTTCTAGCAAGAGCACGTTTTCTGTTTTTGTTTGTACTAAAACTTTTGTTTCGAATTCTGTTTTTTCTGCGCCGAACATGCTGGCCATCATCGTTTTTGGCTTACTGACAATAATTGCCGGTTTATCGAGCGAGGTGATTCTTTCGATGCCAAATCTCTTATTCAAGTCCGCAAAGCTTTCTGATTTTTCGATTCCTACACTTTTCAGTTTCGGGTTTTCTGAGATGTTTCTGTCGGGTGTAGGAATTGATGCATAGATCATCCCGATTCCTATCATCAAGCCAAGTATTATAGCCGGTTTCTTTCTATTTTCCATTTTTCTGAACAGATGAATAAATCATATTATTATGACACATAATACTAATAATAACAACCAATGAATATCTGTGAACATTTTTTAGGAGAGTGGCTGTCGCAAGTTCCGTTTCACTGTATTAATAACTACATTCAGAGCTTTTTATCGCTATGATGTGTTTCCCTATGTTCATAATTAATGGCTGATTTTTAACAACCATTAGTTAAATTTTGTGCAACACGAACTGTATTGTTAATTCATCATAAACAGATTAAAATGTCAGACCAGTTGAAAAAGTCAAACTGGACAGTTGAAATTTTCTCATAAAAAATATGACTCTAGCAGATAGGTATGGCGCATGTTCAGACACCGAGTTGGTGAATCTCGGAAGAAAGATGCTTTCTCTGCTCTACTAGAGCGTTTTAAGCCGCAATTGATCCAATATGTGATGAGGATATCACATTTTACCTACGATCACGCTGAGGATATCTTACAGGAGGTATTTGTTAAGGTCTGGAACAAATTTGATACGTTTGATGAAAAACACAGCTTTTCAGCGTGGATTTATCGCATTACTCACAATGAAACGATTAGTGAGTTTCGTAAATCGTGTGCGCGAAAAGAATCGATGAAACTTCAGCTCGAAAACCCATTTATCGAATGCCTTCCCTCGTGTATCGATATCTCGAACGAGATTCATAAGAAAATCCTTGCCGAAAAGATCTTGCAGGTTCTTTCTTTGTTGCAGCCAAGGTATAGCCAAGTTTTGGTGATGAAGTTTCTCGAAGATAAGCCATACAACGAAATATCACGCCAGCTCGCTATTCCCGAGGGAACATTGGCGACATTGCTTCACCGTGCAAAACGTGATTTTCGAAAAACATTGCGATGCCAGATCGAAGGGAATACAGCAAAAGCAGCACTCGCTCGTTAATGAGTTATTTACTCACAATTAAAGAATGTAGCAGTTTTACTTCGATAATCATTCTATTCATAAGCAAGCGAAAAAAAACCATTCTATATCGCATCAGAAAGCGATATTTATTTTTTATAACAATTTTTGAAAGTTTCTGTGAAAGAGAATCATTTTGCACGGCGTATTTAACAACTGAAAAAACAAATGTATATTTTCTATTTTCTCAATCTATGACGAATTTGATTCGTAAATGTGCGGGTCTTACTGCGGCACTCGCAATCGTTGTCAACGGTATTGGCGGCGCTGTGTTATTTGCAGCCGTTCCTACGGCAAGTGCCGTAAGTGAAATCGATCAGGGTGTATCAACCCCGGTTGTATTACAAACATCCAATACCGATGACACAACCCCTGAAGAAACCGACACCGGCTCTGGTGGCGAAGAAGGGGAAGAAGGTGGCAACCAGGAGGTTGATGCCACTGAAGAAGAAGTTGAAGTGCCTGTTGAGGTCGAGCAAGAAGATGACGGCACAGGAACAAACGATGACACATCAGGTGATCAAACCGATCAGGGTGATCAAACTGATGATCAATCAGATCAGTCGGTTGTTGATCAGACAACTGAAGAAGACACCGAGACTGATGATGAGAAAAATTCAGAAGAAGATGCCAGTGATGATTCAGATGACGATAGCACATCAGATGATGAGAATGGCGGAAATTCGAGTGATAATTATGTTGCCGACGCAGATAATGTCGTAGTATTTGAAACTACTGTTCGCGAGAATTCAATTGAGGACATATTCATTCGTGATTTAGGTCTACCCGAAGGTGGTGCCGAAGACGATGGTAGTATTGATGATTACTCAATTTATAAAAAAGAAGGAAACACTTTGACGCCAATAGGTGGAAAAAAAGAATCAGAACCGAAGGATGAAGGTGATGGCGATATAGATGAGGTTTTCGAAGAAGAGTCTGCTGAAGATGATTTGGAAGAAGCCGAAGGAGAGGATAATGGTGATACAGGTGGAGACGATAAGATCGAAGAGATTCCAGATGCTCTTACTCAGGTACAGCAGTTTAATGCGAGTACATTTTTCAAATTAGATGAAGAGCCTGAATCTAACGAAAGCAAAAGTAGTGAAGGTGTTGTTTACGACGCTGAGACCGATAAGCTCTGTAGTGGGCATTCGGTAACCATTCTCGGTACCCCAGGTGATGATGTCATCTACGGAACC
>CAZOZW010000006.1:0-6566 GCA_964584385.1 uncultured Candidatus Peribacteria bacterium | reverse complement strand
ATTAGCTGGGAACGATGTCATCTATGGTGCAAGCGGACATGATATTATCTGTGGTGGAGCCGGACACGACCATATTGAAGGTCAAGGTGGTAAAGACTACATTCTCGGTAACAACGGGAACGACTCTATTTTGGGTCAAGCTGGTGACGATGAGATAAACGGTGGTCGCGGACTCGACTTCTGTTTACAAGGGAATGGAAACAGCGAGCCAAAAAATTGTGAAGGTGAAGGTCGCGGCAATGGCTTAGTTGTTGTAGTAAAAGCACTAGAGGGTTCTAGTGAAGATGAATTCACATTTTCATTCCAGGGTTTCGATTTAACCGAAGATGAAGGTGGAACCTTTACATTGATGGAAGATGGTGTTGATGTTAAGAAAAATGACAGTGATACACTTTATGCTACCGTTGAACCCAAGAAGAAAAATGGTATTCAGCCAATGGTCTGGGAACACGAAAAAGATGGATGGCAGTTAGATTACGTCACCTGCCACGATAGTAACTGGCACAACGATAAAAATGAACCTTCAGAAGGGCAGATAAATGAAGGTCGAGCGGTATATAATGTAGACCGTCACGAAACGGTGACATGTGTATTCGGCAATAAGCCTGTGACCTACGACTACGGTGATGCAATTGATTATCAAGCATATGATGATGAAGGTGCTTTGATTGAAGCCGATGGGTATAAAACCTTGCGTTCAAACGATGGCGCTCGTCATATAATAGTCGATGGTTTTTATATGGGTACCGGCATCGATCCTGATGTAGATGGTCAACCAACCGCAGCTGCCGACGGAGATGATAACGATGGGTACGATGATGAAGATGGTGTTGTACTGCTCTCTCCTTACTTATCTTCGGGTCATACGGCAAAGATGGAAATTTCTGCCACATCTGATGGCTACATCGATGCTTGGATCGATTATAATGTCGATGGCGATTTCGATGATGAAGGCGAAAAAATCCTTGATTATTATCAGGTCACCCCGGGTGCAAACTACGTAGAGATCGAAGTGCCAACAACTGCTGCGTACATGACAAATACATTCGCACGTTTTCGCTTTAGCTCACAAGGTGTTGAAAAACCATATGGTTTAGCATACGACGGTGAAGTCGAAGATTACCAATTCTGGCTTGCCGGTGGGTATTGTGGTGACGGTGCTGTAAACCAAACTTGGGAACAGTGCGATTCAGATGATGGCAGCGAATGCACCGAGCAATGTCAGTATGTTGATACACAGTCTTGCTCGTCTGAATTGACATTGGCACGAGTAGTGCTTGAGCGTAAATCGTTCAAACGCGAAGATTTACACAGCGATTACGATATCTACCTTGGTAACTCGTACGACCCAATTCCAAATGGTACATGGTTTGCCGTATACGATAACTGGGAATATGTCGTTGATCAATCGATGGAGGATGGAGATTATGCTAATGTACCCGGTTTAGCTGTAGAGCGACAGGCCGATGGCACAATCAGAACAATGCTTTATGGTAGCCTTGATTCTGAGGGTAAGATGAAAGAATTTGCCGCTGGGCATATTGAATTTTGGAACTCTGAAGCAGAAGGGCAGCGCAATGGTGAGGGTGTGAACAAAGTTGAAAAACCGTTTAACAATACGGGTATGAATAAGAACAACGTTGGAAACGATGAACTTGATATTTATGAAGGGAAATCGAAGTTCTCTATGGCGGTTCGCCCAGCTAACGACAGCTTTTATACCGATTTCGACGCCAATAGGTGTGGTTACGGACTTGATGACGGTGATGGTCACGACAATGACGATGATGATAGTGATAATGATGATAACGACAACGATAATGACCAGGACGATGACGATAACTCAGACGATGATAACAACCAAGATGACGATGATCCTGTTGAAAACGGAATTACCTTTGATGGTTTCCGCGAAGGCACTTATAACAACAATGAAACGCCGGGTGATTTTACTGACGATGTGTTTGAAGCTTCGAGCGAAGTCTTGACATGCGGTACCCCTAGTCGAACGGCAGATGTTGAATTCGATTGGACCATTGTTGGCGAAGAGATTCCTAGCTGCTACTTCTATGAGTACGCATCCGACGCAACTTTTTCAAATATGTATACCAGCTTTTTGACAGTTGCGAAGCCCTTTCCTGTTATTGGCTTAGCACCACAAGGCGTTGTACGAATAACCCCGATTTATGATGAATGTGTATTCGTCAATATCCCCGATGAAGCGGCATTTGTAGATGCTGCAACGAAAGGCACTCCGGGGTTATGTGAAGTACCTTATGATCCGAACTACGCACCAGAAGAAGAGAATCCTGATGACTCATTGTCTGGAGGAGAAGAAGATGATAACGGTGGTGTTGATCCAAATGATCAGGAGCCAGGAGGCAACGGTGATCCAATTGAACAAGAAGGAGAAACAGCTGTTAATCCAGACGACGAAGAAGAGAACGGACCAGTTGTAGTTACCACTGCCTCAAGTGGTGGCGGCGGAGGTGGTGGGCGACGCTTTTGCGCGAATCCGCCAATGCTCGCAGATATTACGCCTATAAAAAACGGTGTATACAACAGTCTTGATGAAATCTCATTCAGAGTAACAAAAGACGCCGATCAAGATGATATCACCATTGGTGTGAACGGATCTGACCTTGAGAATGTGATCATTGAAGACTTAGGTGGAACATATGCGGTTAGTGCAGATGTTTCTGAGCTGGGACTGACCGGTGAGAACTTGATCAATCTTTATGCGGGCACAAAGCGGCCACTCTGCTGGAAAACTGCCAGCTACTTGGTAAATGTTGATGAGAATGCAACCGAAACCGATGAAGGAGCTGAGGCGCAAGAAGGTGACTTTGAGCGCGGTGAGGATGGTCAACTCTTTTCGGATGAAGAAGATGCCATTACAAAACTTCAAGAGCTTGGGCTTGTAAACGAAGGTGATTTCTTTGCAGAAGGACCATTGACTCGTGCTGCTGCCTCGAAGATTATTCTCAATGCAATGGGCTTTGATGTTGAAGGTGAGCCAGTCTCAGAGAAACCATTTCCCGATGTCGAAATTGATACTTGGTATGCGCCATACATGGACTTTCTCAGCAACCGAAGCATTATTCACGGATATGGTGACGGATTGTTCCGACCGGAGAACAGCATTAGCCGCGCAGAAGCATATAAGATCTTATACCGTGCCTCGGGTCAAACTATCGATGAAGACGCCGAAGCAGGTGTTTGTACCGATATTGAAGAGGGAGCATGGTATATTCCATACCTTAATAATGCTAGCTTTGACGGTATTCTGATCGACGGGAATAACCCGATTTGTTTGCCACATACTATGATCACTCGAGGAGAATTTGCAGAATTGGTCGTTCAATTCTTTAATCTCTAATCGAGTTCTGATCTCGAATTAAAAAAAGCTCTCCCAACCGGGGGAGCTTTTTTGTATTACACTAACGAAACACTGATACATTCCGCCGTCTTGCGTCAACTTCAGCATAATACCCGTGAGTATACATTCAGTACGCTTGACCAATTATTATCCCTTGCATTGTTGTCTTTGAAGAATTTCTTAGTGTTTCTGAGTCGTGCTCTATTCTCCTTCGACACAACTTTTTATTATTTATCAGGATTCCTTAATGTTTTGCTTCGTTTTTGGGAAATCGTATTATTTGCAGTCTGCGAAATTGAGTTCATCACCTTATTATTAAAGGGCTATTGAACGTGAATAAATGCGGTTCGTTTTACCGTGCCGCCGGGGCCTGTGCAAGTAATATGCAACTCGGTTTCTTCGTCAATATTATCAATCGGTTCTCGATTAATACCGGCAGTCGCTTTTTCGCCAGTCCATCCGCCGCTTGCGGTGCAACTCGTTACATTCTCGGTAAACCATATCGCGGTTGTTCCGGTGCCGCGGGCAATGGTTACCGGGTTTACACTCAAATTTGCTGTTGGAGCAGTATCATCGATACTCACTGTAACTTCGCGGACGATTTCATTGCCACCATTCGTTGGGCTGCAGCTGAGGCGAAAGGTTGTGTCCTCAGATATACCGAATTCTTTTTGAAAGCCCTTGCCGGGTGTTTTCGATCCGGTGAATGTATTGCGCCCACTGGCAATGCACGATTGTAATCCGGTTCCGTTCCATGTCAGATCGATCGATTCGCCTTGAGTCACGGTAGGGGAGCTGACTTCAAAATCCAAACTCGCTGCTTGATTCTGGTTGCCGGCAATCTCAACTCGCACCGAGTCACTAATGGTCGGCGGATTTTGATTCGTGTCGCAGGTAATGGTAAAAATAGTGGTTTCTGTAATGTTGTTGATAACACGTCGCTGAATGTTTGATGGCACACTCCCTACAAAATCGGGATGCCCCGAAGCAATACAGTCTTGTACTCCGGTTGTATTCCAGCTAAGACCAACATTTTCACCAGCTGCAATGTTTTGTCGATCCGCTTCAATGTCGATCGAATAATCGTTGGTTGGATCGGTAATCTCGACCGCATCCATAATACCGTTGCCACCTCCCACCGGGATACAACTTAAGCGATAGACCATGGTGCCAGAGGCAGATTTGGTATGGGTTTCGTTGCCGCCACCAGCATTCTTTTCCCCACTCCAGGCACCGAATGCTGCGCAAGATTCCATGTTGCGTGTTGTCCAGCTGAGCTCAAAATCTTGCCCTTCAGCTACCACCGTGCTGCTGGCTTGTAAGTCGACAAAAGGTGTATCACCGCTTCCAATGGTAACACGTGCTGTTGATGTTGCCGTTTCACCGGCTGCATTTTGGCATGTGATTGAAAAGTTCGTGGTTTCGCGAATATCGTGTACATATTGTTGATTCGCTCCGATGGGTTTCGTGCCGACCCATTCGTTATTGGCAGGGGTTGAATTTGCCGTACAGGTATCGGGGGTAAAATTCATAGCCCAACGCAATAGCGTTTGTCCGGCGCTTGTACGTTGCGTGGGGTCTGCATTAAAAGCAATGGCGGGGGCTACTGTTTGATCGTCACCGTTTGCATCATCGTTATTCCCGCCTGTTTGATCATTGCCCGTGTCTTGATCGGCATCATCACTATCAGTTTGTTGATTTTCGTTGTTTTGTCCATCATCTACCGTCCCAGAATCCAATCCGTCGTTCTGATCATCGCCACCTGCATCATCGTTTTGACCTTCCGATTGTTCATCGCCAAAATCGTTTTCGTCGTCGGTTGATGAGTCATCATCGCTGTTCATGTCTTCATTCTGATCCGTGGTGTCATCGCCATTTGCCAGAGTTGGTATATCAAACCGTTGCAAAAGCCATTTGCCTTCTTCAGAGCAACTTTCGGCATCTGAGCAGCCACAGTTCCATTTTTCGTTTTTAAACTGACATTGATACGAAACGATGTACACAGGCTTGCCTCGTAATTCTTCGTCAACAATCACCTTGTGATTTGCCGTTCCATCGATCCAATTACCGAATTGCTGTACGCCAATATCTTTGCTGTAGGTGATTGGTTCCCATTTATCGGTTTTCCAGATGTGTCCGGTGCTCCAAACATAGTGTTTTGTTTCGCTTAAGCCCACTTCTACTTGTGCGGTACCGGTATTACAACCACTTACACGCATCATCATTTCCTCGACATTGCTAAAAACGTTCCACGGTGCGGCATAGGTATCGAAAAAAGGTGTGTATTGTTGGGGATTATACTCTCCACAATCGGTATTGCTTTGAGATAGAGCCGGAGTTGAGCCGAATGCGAACGTTGCAAGTGCCCCAAACAGCGCACACGAAAGATGCAGTATTGAATTTGTTTTCATGTTTATATGCTATTATTTAATAGTATTATACAATACTATATCAATAACATCAACGTATGATTCGCTCGATATTGGTTTATTGCTTTACCACCAGTTCTGCTTGCGGATAGCGAAACTTTGGAAGCCCCGCATATTTATCTTCTGTACTGCGATAGCCGATCGGGCAAGCAAGTGCTGTGAACAGATTCTGTTCGTCTAAGTCGAGGATTTTGTCGTATTCAGCGCTGTCGAGTCCCTCCATCGGGCATGTATCGATTTCCATTGCGGCACAAGCAGTCATGATATTTCCGAGAACGATATACACCTGCTTCGCTATCCATTCTTTGCGGTCTTGTTCGGTAAACTTTCCGAAAAGATGCCCCTCCATCATCTTTAAAAATCCGCTCATCGTGTCGGCGGTTGTGTTGCGTTGGAGAGCAATACGCTCAATGTAGTCTTGTAGATATTCATGGTTAAAATCTTTTCGACCACAAAGCACCAAAAAATGACTCGCATCGGTTACTTGCGGTTGCCCGTGCGAGGCTGCTTGTAATCTGTCGCGAAGATCTTTGTTTTCAACGACTACGATTTTATACGGTTGTAATCCATACGAAGATGGTGTGAGTACGGCAGCCTGTAAAACATCCTCAACTTGCTGCGAGCTGAGTTTTTTTTCAGCATCGAACCGTTTTACGGCGTAGCGCCAATTCAATGCGTCGAGAATAGTATTCATGGGTTGATAAAAATCGACTTCACCGTTCCACTCCGGTTTAAAAAAAACAAGCAAAAATCATTGC
>CAZOZW010000005.1:23602-53186 GCA_964584385.1 uncultured Candidatus Peribacteria bacterium | reverse complement strand
GATCCGGTAGTATCGGCGGTTTCGCGCCCCTCGCCGTTTACTCGCGTATACCCCTCGGCATTGGTAAGCAAACTCGCCGTTGTCGCCGCCCCTTCGCTAAACTGACTGCTCAGGCTCATATCGAAGGCATCACTGCCGTTATCTTGTAAGCCGGTCCAGGTCGAAACCGCGGCGCAGGTCCCGTTTTTTTCTCCATATTGCAGTTCGTAAGTTCGTGCCGCTCCCTCGGCAGCATCACCGGAATTCGCCACCGAAATACGCAAGCGATATGCTGTTGCCGAATGCGGGATCACCGAGCTCAAGTCGGTATCTTCGGCAGCCAACCAGCTGCCGCCGGTATTGAGCGCAGTGGTATCATCTCGCCAACGAAAATGACTTTGCTTGGTCAACGGTGAGGTCGTCCCAAATAAGGTCGAGATTTTTACGCCTTGAATCCCCATACGATTCGCCTGATATGTAGAAGACGAGTCGGCCGCCTCATTGGTTTGGGTTAATTCGATATAGTCGGAGCTAAGCAAAGCATTCATCACCATTCCACTACTGCTGCCGCTGGTACGCGCATCGTACGAGCCTTGGTCTCCACGATTGAACTGCCCCGAAGAGCCCCAGGTAAAAAGTGTTGATCCGTTTTTGCGCCATTCTAAAAATTGTGCTTCACGTGTTCCACTGCCCGCCGCGCGCGAAGCGTACATCGAGTGAAAGAAGAGGAAATCCCCATCGGCATCGATATTGATTCGCGAAGTATTCGTTGCATCGTGGTCGAACGAGCCGCCATCTTCTTCGATAGTTTGATCCCAGGTAATAGCCGAACGTGCCAAACTCAGATTTTGACCGCCCCCGGTTTCGCCCAAACGGATATAATCGGCGGTATCGGGCAGCTTGGCGATGGTAATTCCCGTTTCGGCCGCATCGACCCGATGACTTCCGGCATCGACTTCGGATTCGCGTCGCACTTGCATCTTCAACACATCATTCGCCGATGCGTTGATGATTCCCACCCACGACATCACCCCATCGTTGGTAGCGTTCGAGCCACGCAAGTAGGTACTCACCCGAGTGCCGTCGATTTCTACAGGAGTACCGTTATCGATTACCAGCCTCGCTTCATCGTTTACACGAATGCTGGTGCTCGAATGCGAAACGCCAATATTGTAGGTTACGAGGTATTTTCCCCCTTCGATCAAGGTGATTCCCGCCCCGCTGCGTGAAAACCCGCCACTGTCCATTTCGTCATCTGTCGCAAGCGTCACATCGACAAAGCTCGTGGTTGAACCAAAGGTTTGATTCGCCGTCGGGCGCGATCGGACAAAATCCCAAGTAGAATCGAGCTTGACCAGGCTGATGCCCGATTTGTTCGGGCGCGTTTCTACCGTTGCGGAATTACTGTCGGTGCGTTGCATCTGCAGCCGTACATCGTCACCGGCAGAAACGTTGATGATCGCCGCCCCCTGATTATACGCCTCATCCGCTCCACCGCTGCGCCGAATATACCCTTGCCCGCGCCCGTAGTTCAGATTTGTTGTATCGTTGATTCGAAGCCAACTTTGCATTTCAGAACGATTACTACCACCCGCCGATTGGGTCGGCACCGAGTACATCACCAGATAATGCCCCGCATCTGCCAGATCGATATCGGTACTGTTCGCCTGCAGAGCATATGGGGCGTCAGATTTTACTGTTGCATCCCAGGTAATATCGGTTACCGAAGTGCCGATTGTTTGCAGACCGGTCACCTCACGAAATACCGCCACATCACCATTGGCAGCTTGCGCTATTGGAGGATTCGGCGGAAAACCCAAAAATGAGATATGGGGCTTGCCGACAACCATCCAGCCGATGAGGCAACAAAACAGCACGCCGACCGAGAGCTTTTCGAATCTGCTTCCGAAGTACATGGGAGTGGCTTTTTTTACAAGAAACGTGAAAGAATGCTTTTCTTTGGTAAGAGTAGCGAAATATTGATGCATTCTTCAATTAAAAAGCGGGGCTGTTGTTTGCTGCTCAAAAAATTAATTCTACTACATTAAGGCGTAAACCTCTGCTTTAATGTAGTATTTCAAATAAAAGATCGCAAAGTACCACCGAGCCGAAGCAAGAATAAAAAGATATCGGCGAAGTATTTCGACCCAGCCTGCGCATCCCTTGATCCGCTTGATTGAATGTTGACAAAGTTAGCTATCAAACCGCCGAATCGGTTTTTTCACCAATTCAGCAAACCGTAAGTCATTCACACCAAGTGCGGCACCGGGCGGGCGATTACTTCTTTTCGATGTATTGTTTGAATGCCTGCCAAAGCTTTTCTTCAAGGTCTTGTAAGGTGAGTTTAGAATTGATGTAGAACACCTCGCGGTCTTCTTGCATTATTTCATCTACACCTGTTACTTTGGCGAACAGGTGTTCGAGTTGTTCAAACTTCGCTTCACCGATCATATCCTCGGTGCCTTCATACATCCAGAGTGAATGGGTGTAATCGTCATCGTCTTCGTGCGGCTCAACGGTGAATTCGAAGTCATCTTTGGTATACTCTTGTTTTACCTCCGAAATGTTTTCATCATTCATATTGTTAAAAAAAGATATCGATACGGCTTTCACACGATTAGAAGCAGACCAAATCAACCGTATATCATCAGCATCGCCGGACGGGGTGTGGCTGCAAGCCCACCCCTTCCATACTGTTTGGGCGAAATGATCGATTGAGGTAAAGTCATTGGCTACGGTAAGAACTACTTCTGATTATACATCATTAGAGCTTTTTGGCGAACCTGTGCTTATCGAGTACACCAGTAAAAAAACGTCTATCAGGTAATGCTTCTTGCCAGCAAGAAATATGTCGCTCAACTAATCGGCAATAATGGCTTTTCCGTTGTATAAAAGCGCACTTTCGGGTAAAATGGAATGAATAACAAAACCCAAAAAAAGTATGACGGTCTTTCCGATTTTGTTGGCAGTGCTCAGCGCTTTGTTACCAGTAATCGCTTGGTATTTTATTCTCCGTCGCAAAAACAACCAGCGAATATTACAGCGTGCGATTGTAACATTCATCTTCGCAGGGTGCGGGGCACTCCTGTTTTTAAGCATTAAAGATCCGGTTCAGGCATTTTTGGTGAATCATCTTCATTCACTGTTTGTGGTGTTGCTTTTGTTCGGTGTTTGCATCGAGTATTTTAAAAATTTCATCGTTCGGCTTACCGGCATCGGGTTTTTTAAAAACATGAACGACGTGCTCGATTTAAGCTTTGCAGCAGCGCTCGGTTTTACTTTTTTCGAGAACACTTTTTACCTTTCGGTCGCCTTCGAAGGTAAATTTCCGGGTGTCGAAGGTCCGGTCGAGATGTTCAAGTTCTTCTTGCTGCGCGTGTTTTTCATTCCACCGGTACACCTGTTCTGCTCGGGCATTTTTGGCTATTTCTACGGCTTAGGGTTGTTTTCAACCGACACACTCAAGGCGAAGAACGAGGGGAGTTTTATGTATCGCTTGTTCACGACGCTCCTGTTCTTTATTCCGGCGAAGATTCGCTACCGTTCGGTTAAAATCGCCCAAGGGTCGGCGCTTTCGGTTCTTTGTTACGGCGTTTTCTTTTTGCTGCTTGAGAAAAACTTCATGGTATCTGATTTTATAAAACTGCTGAATTTTCCACCGCTGCCGGTCGATGAACAACTAATACCGGTAATCGCCTTTGTGTTTTTTAAGGTCGGAACGATCGGACTATTCAGTTTAATGGATAAAAAGCGGCGTTGGGAGAATCAAGGTTTACTGAAAGCCGAATGAGGAATAAATTCACCACGCTCGTGCGCCTTCGCTACCTACTGCTGATTGCGGTTGCCTTGCTCGTTTCATTCTTGCAAAAACTGCGGGTTGAAGATTTTCAGGGTATTTTCGATTACGTCAAAGACGCTCCGCTCGCCTTTTGTGTTGATGTGATCACGATATTCTATATGATAATCGGAAGCATAGCGATGATGCGTTGGTGGTACCACGAACGCAAAGCTGAAGATTTGGTGTTTTTAGAAGTCACGCTCCCAAGGCTCGACGCCAAACCCGATTACGACAAGCGACAAGAAAAAGATTTTCGCGAAAAAGTGAATGTAATGACCCAATTCTACCGGGCTCTCACCGAGCTTTCGGAGATGAATTTGAAAAATATGATCGCGACCTCGATCTGGGATTTTGAAAAAGTCTCGTTCGAAATGGTGCTCGAAGACCGTCAACTAAAATTCATCGTCGCAACCGATGAATACTACCAATCGATTATTGAGAAGCAGATCACCTCGTTTTTCCCGTCGGCGAACATCGAACCGGTGAGCGACTACGAACTCAAAACCGAAAATAATGTGGTTAACGGATTCTATTTTTACACGAGTCGACCGTTTTGGTACCCCATTAAAGGCACCAAAGAGATGGAGAACGACCCGCTCAACGATATGGCGAACGTGTTTTCGAAACTGCACGAAGACGAAAAAGCAGTGCTGCAACTCGTCGTCAACCCAATTGGCAACGACAACAGCTGGCGTAAAACCGCCAAGCGCAAATCGGATAAATTCTTCAAGCGCGAGAGCGATTTTCATATTCCGATTCTCGGCGACATTCCGTTCTTGGGCGACTTATTCAACGTGATTATTTCGATCATTCTGCCCGGTGGTGCGAAAAACTTAAAGACGAATGCACCCGGCGCCAACAGCGGTGATTCATATATCCGCATGGTGCAAACCGAAGAAGAACTCGCCAAGCGGATGGGCGCCAAGGCCGGGCAAAACGGGTTCGATTGTGCGATTCGCGTGCTGGCAGCCGCTAAAACCGAACAGCGCACCGAAGAGATATTGAACAATCTGATAGTTGGAATGACGGTGTATAAAGATGCGCTCAGCAACTGGTTCCAAAACCGTCGTATTGTTCCGCTCAATAAGATCAACAGCCCGCTTATCTTGCATGGATTTCGACGTCGCTTGTGCAAATTCTATCTCGGCAAAACCTCACTGCTAGTGCCCGAAGAACTCGCAACGATCTTTCATTTTCCCGACGCGAAGTATAACGAAGTACCGATCATCAAATGGCTTAAGTACAAAGTATTACCGCCGCCTGTTAACGTGCCCGAAACCGGCGTTTTACTCGGTGTTAATAAATACCGCGGCGAAAAGCGTGAGATCTACATCAAAAACCAAGATCGCTCGCGCCACCATTACATCATCGGTAAATCCGGTGCCGGTAAATCGGCGCTTTTAAGCTACATGGCTCGGCAAGATATTCAAAATAATAAGGGGATTTGTGTTGTCGATCCGCATGGCGATTTGATCGAGGATATTTTGTGCTACATCCCTAAGCATCGCGCCAAAGATGTGATTGTCTTCAACCCCGCCGACACCGATCGCCCAATGGGATTAAACCTGCTCGAAGCTGGCTCCCCCGAACAAAAAGACCGTGCCAGTTTAGATGCGATGAATATTTTCATCAAACTGTTCGGCAATGAGATTTTCGGCCCACGGATTCAGCATTACTTCAGAAACGGTTGTTTGACGTTGATGGATGACGAAGACGAAGGCGCCACACTGATCGATCTGCCGCGGCTATTCGTTGATGATGCGTTTCAGAAATATAAAGTCAGCAAATGTAAAAATACGGTGGTAAAACAGTTCTGGGAAAACGAGATGGCAAAAACCGGTGCCCGCGAAAAAGAAGAGATGATCCCGTACTTTTCGAGTAAGTTCGGGCCGTTCATCACCAATACGACGATGCGCAACATCATCGGGCAGAACAAATCGGCGTTTAACGTTCGGCAAGTGATGGATGACGGTAAAATCTTGCTCGTTAATCTTTCGAAAGGTCGCATCGGCGACGTAAACGCCCAGCTGCTCGGTTTGATCTTTGTGAATAAGATTTCGATGGCGGCGATGTCGCGGGCGGATATTCCTGAAAAAGAGCGTCGCGATTTTTATTTATATGTCGACGAGTTTCAAAATTTTGCCACCGACGCCTTTGCCGATATTTTATCGGAAGCACGCAAATATAAACTCGCTCTGATTATGGCGCATCAGTACATCGCCCAGCTGCAAACAACCCAAAACTACGAAAAACAAAGCAAACTGAAAGATGCCGTCTTCGGTAATGTAGGAACGATGATGAGCTTTAAGGTTGGCGCCGAAGATGCCGAATACCTCGAAAAAGAATACGCGCCCGACCTAAGCCAGCAAGATATTTTAGGGATTGCCAACTACAAAGCCTATGTAAAATTGAATATCGATAACTCGACCAGTCGACCGTTCTCGCTCGAAACGATTTGGGATGAAAGCCAGAAAAGTGATAAAATTGCTGAGATCATCAAAAAATATTCGCGCCTTAAACACGGGCGTAAAAAAGAATTCGTCGATCAAGAGATCGAATCTCGTTTAGGAATTTTGTAAAGATGAACAAAACCAACACCCAACCTCCGGCTCAAAGTCAGATTATTTTACCACGCGTTGGTAAAGAGATCGACATGCAGCACGACCTAAAAAAACAAGAAGAAGCACGGCGCGCCCACTATCGCCGCATTGCCGATATCGATTTTGCCGAGCTGCAACAAAAAGGGAGTGGTGAAGAGATCGAAAAGAACATGGCATTCATCCGCGAGCTGCAACAAAACAACCAGCTCGATCTGTTCGCGGTAAAATGTTTGTTCCATAGCTACTTTCCACCGATTCGAATCGAGGTCGAGATCAACAATTGGGAGCTCACCAAAAACCGGATTCACGAAAAAGTGATGTTTCGCCTTGGTGCTGGCGATAATTACGGAATATTACGGGTTACCAGCGAAAAAGAAATGTTCGAGAAGTTTTTAGAAAAATGTCTCCCGCAAACCCGTGCGCAATACGATTCATCGATGCGTCAACTCGCTCAGCAAAACCCGCAAGCTCTTAAGCAACTCCTCGCGATTCTGTTTCGGATTCAAGCATTTACCGATGCGATGAAAAACCACTGGGTACAAAGTGAAAAAAGGCACCCGCAGATCAAAGTCTTCCGCTATGAAGATGTTTTGATCCAACAAGTAAAAACTGTGATGAATAAAACCATCCCGCTGCAAATATTAAAGATCGACAGTCACAATTGCCTATTGATGATTAAACCAACACTCGCCTTTAATCTGGCGGCAGAATGTTTTGGAGCCCCACACGAAGTTGCAGAACACACTGTTAACGAAATGCGGATCCCCAGCCCCTACTACCGTTACGGCGATAAATCGTTTATTGCAAATTATAACAACACTCCCGACGAACACGGTTATTTTCGCATCAGCGGCTATCGTTCATCGAACATCGGCAGCAAACAAATCGATCAAGATGCCGAGATTTGTGATCTAATTCGCTTAGAAGCGGCAAATTTATACGCCACCGGCAATCTGTCAGCAGCCGAGAATACGTTCAAACTGTTGGTGCAATTGTTTCCACAAGATGCCATGACACACCAGAATCTGGCGTTTCTCTTATTACAACAGTCGAATATCGAACCAGCCCTTCAGCATGCGAATCAAGCAGTAAGTCTCGATTCCGATTCTGATCTTTTGTTTTTTACAAAAGCACTGATTCTCTTACAAAAAGACCCACTTAGTTCAGAGGCCGAAGATTGTTTGCAACAAGCACTATCGTTAAACCCGAATAATAATGCTGTACGCAATGCATTAATCGAATACTACAACAACCAAGGCGCTAGCGAAAAAGCGAATGCATTAAAAGTAGGTCAAAAAGAAGAAGTGCAAAGGTAAAAGGGAACAACAAATACCCAAAACAGAATAAGAGCGCTTCCCCGGTATTTTTCTCCCCCCAAATCCTGCCAAAAAAACCAAGGGCGCAAGCTGAGAAACACCTTGGTTCATGAACGCGTGGCAGAGCCTTTTTTTCGACCAGGGCAAAGTTGAGCGACTCCCCCACCTTCTAAACTGATATAAAAAAGACGCGTTTGAACGCGTCTTTTTTTACAAATTCGAATCAATCAAAAAGATTACGCCTTCTTCGCCGGTGATTTATTAATAATATTCTCACCGATTTTCTCCAACGCTCTTAAACCTTCAACCGGTACCATCCAAATCGTGGTGTTCGACTGATCACTCGAGAGATCATTGATAGATTGCAACGTGCGCAAATGCAATGCCCCCGGTGCTTTTGCCAGCATTGCCGCCGCTTTTTGCATGTTTGCCGCTGCCGCCACTTCTCCTTCGGCTTTAATGATTACCGCCCGCTTTTCGCGTTCGGCTTCAGCCTGTTTTCCCATCACGCGTTTCATCTCATCGTTAAGCAAGATGTCTTTCAACTCAACCGCTTGCACGGTAATTCCCCAGGGATCGGTGGCAGTATCGACTTCTTTTTTAATGATCTGCGATACCTGATCGCGATTACTCAAAAGCTCATCTAAATCGGTTTCACCGACAATATTTCGCATTGTTGTTTGCGCGAGCTGTGAGATGGCATACCAAAAATTCTCAACCTCTAAAAACGCTTTTCCGGCATCATGCACCTTGTAATACACCACTGCGTTGATCTGGCACGAAATATTATCTTTGGTAATCGCTTCTTGCTCGGGTACATCGACAACTTTTGTGCGAATGTCGATCTTGCGCATCATCTGGATCACAGGGATGACCAAGCGCCAACCTGGGTCTTTAATGCCCGAAAATTGCCCGAAAGTCAGCATTACACCACGCTCGTATTGGTTGACCTGACGGATAAAAAACACAAAAAACAAAACGCCAATAATAACGATTGGCACCAAAAACGCGAATAATTCTTCCATGGGATCTAAAAAAAGCACCTATATCGTAACCAAACAGTTTTTTAATTTCAACTCGCGCAGAGTGAACCGATTTCGCTACGATACGAACATGAGTTTGGCGCGCAAGATTCTCGGCAACACCATCGCCCAAGTCGCCGGGCGACTCGGCACTGCTATACTGGCGGTAATTGTCGTTAAGATTTTAACGGTGTATTTAGGGCAAGCCGGTTATGGGCGGTATGTAACGATTTACGAGTTTTTGGCATTTTTCGGCGCCTTTGCCGATTTCGGCATTTTTACGATCGCCGTGCGTGAAATGTCGAAAAGCCCCACCAAAGAAAAAGAGATTTTTGGCAATACACTAACTCTTCGCACTCTGTTCACCGCCACGTTCATGTTGGTGGCTTCTGTTGCCGCTTTTTTCATCCCGCAATATCAGGGCACGGTTATTCCGTATGGTGTGGCGATTGCCGCGTTTTCAACATTTTTCGTGATTCTATCGGGCACACTCAGTGCCGGTTTACAAATGCGTTTACGTATGGAGCTTGCCGCTTTGGGTTTGATCATCGGCAAAGTGATCACCGTCGCAATAATTGTCGTACTCACCCAACAAGTGTTTCCGCAAAACCCTGACGAAGCCTTTTTTTGGCTGATTTGGGCGGGCAGTTTTGGTGCCTTGGTAACACTATTGATCACATGGCTAATAACCGCACGGATTTTTCCGGTATCGTTTCGCTTAAACCAAGAGTTGATCATTCATATCTTAAAGGAGTCGTTTCCGTTCGCCATCGCGCTCGCGCTCAACACCTTTTACTTGCGGATGGATATTTTGATGCTCTCGCTCTTATTGCCTCTTTCGGATGGCGGCAATTGTGCCGTAAAATTCTGCGGCGACACCGAAGCGGGGCTTTATGCAGTGGCAGCGCGGATTATGGATATTTTATTCATGATTCCGCTCTATTTTATGAACTCGGTATTACCAACCTTAACGCAAAGTTTTACAAAAGGGATTGAGCAATCGCGCAAAATTTTGACCAATGCGTTTCACTTCTTATTCGCCGTTGGCGTACCGATTGGAGTAATGCTGTTTGTTCTCGCGAAACAAATCGTAGTGGTGATTTCGAGCGCCGAATTCTTGGCAACGACCGATTCTGCCGGGTCTGATACTGTACTTCAAATCCTCGCCTTTTTGGTGCCGATAACCTTCTGCTCGATGTTTTTTGGCTACATCCTCATTGCTTCGGGTAAACAAGCGACACTTATCATCATCAACTTACTCACCGTGGCGACGAATGTCGCTCTCGATTTTTTTACCATTCCCGCATTCGGCATTGTCGGTGCGGCGTATTCATCACTGTTTTCCGAATTCGTGATGATCGCATTGATGATCCATTTTACCCGTAAAGCCATCACCTTTACGCCGCAACTCCGCGTGATCATCAGCGTTGTCTTCACTTCGATTATTGGTGGATTAGCAGCATATTCTGTTCTACAAGCCACTACTTTGAACAGTGTACTAGACGGTATTTTGGCAGGGATTATATTTACGATTACCTACTTTCTCGGTCTTAAGCTGTTTAAAGTAATCACCCCTGAGATCATAGAGGTATTGAAAGTGAAGTAGTAATTCATGTATGTTATCCCGTTTTTTTTGCGTAATTGTATTGTAATCAATAAGGGACTAGTTCTTTAAGTATAATCTCAACCAAACTCGCAAACCGATTCCCCTGTTTTCTCTCTGCGGGTAAACGGGTGGGTGATGCCTAACCTTCATATTCCGAATACGACGAATGTCTATAAGGAATACTCCTCCCACTTCAAAGACGGGCTCTACCGAGATCGTGGACTATCTCAGTATAGGAATCAGAAGATGGCGAACTACCCCTTGGGGAATCATTGATTAAAAAACCCCCGCTTTTTTTCATTAACTCAAAAATTATATCTGAATATGGAATGGTATCACATACCCCTAAACCAAGAATTAAGGTGTTATTTCTAATATACTATCAATTATTTTAAACCGAAGCATAAAATATTCTGTGATTATGTTTATCAAAAAGTATCCTGCAATTATTACGACTATGAGAGTCAGAAGATAAATAAAATCAGGTTCCTTAAAGGGTGTCAACTTAAGTATCAAACGCCCTAGACGATAAAGACAATAGCAATACAAGCAAAACAGAATGAGTGTGATTTGCAGTTGAACTAATATACTCGCTTCTCCAGAAAAAACACCAAGCTTAAAGACCACTTCAGTTACGACGCTTGAAATATAATTAATAAACTGTGGAAACATGCTTACTCCACAATCGGCATTACCACCGGTTTTTCGGCATTGTAATCGGCTTTATTCAGCTCGGCTAAAGCCGCCTCGAACTTGGCCTTTTCTACCGGAAAGGTGGTTACCATAAAGTGCACCGGTTCACTCTGCCCGGTAGCTTGCTCCACCGCGTCGATCGAAACACCATGCTCGCCGAATATCCGGCCGATATCACCCACAATACCAGGACGATCGTTGACCAAGAATCGCAGGTAATACGCTTGTTCGGAGTTCGATTGTAATTGTGCGGGAGTAAGAGTTGGCAAGTGCGATTGTTCATTGCGGGCAATGGCAACCATATCACTTACAATCGCTGCTGCTGTCGCAAAGCGCCCTGCTCCTTCTCCGCTGACGAAATTACCGACCGTATTATACGTACCGATAAAATTAACAGCATTGATCACGCCATCGACCTGAGCAATGCGTGAATCTTGCGAAAGTAGTACCGGTCCGACTTCAGCCGATAGTTCGGTATCGCTATTCCTCTGCGCGCGGCCAAGCAGTTTTACTCGCTTATTGATTCTGGCGGCATACCGAAAATCTGCATTCGAAAGCCGTGAGACACCTTCGCGCGGTATTCGCTCGAGCTCAATACTTTGACCGAACGCAAGATTGATCAAGATCGCCAGTTTATACGCAACATCAAATCCTTCAATATCATCGGTAGGGTCGGCTTCGGCAAAACCTTTTAGCTGCGCATCGGCTAAGGCATCGCTAAAGTCGACTCCTTTCTTTTCCATCTCGGTTAGTATGTAGTTCGTTGTGCCGTTTAAAATGCCCTCGATCGAGGTAATCTCATCGCCAGAAAGACCACTGCGAATAGTAGATAATACCGGAATACCGCCGCCAACCGCCGCCTCAAAAAACAATGAGGCATTCTTCGCGTTGGCGATTTGTTGCAACTCTTCAAAGTGCTTGGCGATCATCTTTTTATTCGCCGTGACCACGTTTTTTCCGGCGGAAAGCGCTTGCTTTACAAACTGCAAAGCAATTCCATCGCCGCCGATTGTCTCGCACACAATATCGATATCAGGGTTTTGAAACACCTCCTCTGCCTCGCAAAAGAGGTGCCCGTAATCTTTGACAAACTCAGGATCGGGTTCGGGGTCTTTCGTGCATATCGCCACCAGATCCAGCTTTTTACCGGCCTTTTGCTCAAGACTCTTTTGGTTATTCAACAAAATACGCGATACCCCACCACCGATCGTACCATGGCCCAAAATCGCGATTTTAATCGAATCCATTACACTTCAACGCGAACGAATGATTCGATCTGTCCACCAGCATCGGCAACTAGTTTTTCTACTAACACATCTGGATCTTTGACGAATGCTTGTTTTTCGAGAGCATTCTCTTCGCGAAACTTCTTCTCTTTGCCGATCATGATCTTTTCGATGATCTGCTCGGGTTTTCCTTCGTTTTTGAGTTGCTCGGCCCAAATCTCTTTTTCTTTCTCTACGAGTTCATCCGAAATATCGGCTGGAGAGATAACTTGTGGCGAGCTTGCCACCACATGCATTGCTAAATCGCGGGCGATATCTTCGCTACCGCCGGTGAGTGAAACCACACTGGCGATTTTATTGTTCGAGTGAACATAGCCGCCAAAAGTATCGCCGCCGGGTACCACTACTGCTTCGCCGAACGAAAGGTTTTCGCCGAGCTTGGTGATCATTTCTGCTTTTTGTTCTTCGAATTTTGCTTTTGCTGCTTCTTCACCATCGCCATCGGCCAATGCTGCCAAGCTCGTTACAAAATCGAGAAACGCTTCGTTGCGCGCCACAAAGTCGGTTTCGCATTGCACCGAAACCACGGCACGACCACTTACTGCCACCGCTCCTTCACCGGTTGCACGATCGGATTTTTTATCGGCTTTCGCTGCTCCCGCTTTGCGCAAGATATCTACTGCTGCCTCCATATCGCCGTTTGCTTCGGCGAGTGCTTTTTTACAAGCCATCATCGAAACACCGGTTTTTTTACGGAGCTCCATTACTGCTTTTGCTGATATATCGGTCATATAAGTTTTAAAAAAGAAATATCAATTAACGTCGAATATCTTACGAATTCGTTGCGAAAGGTCGTTCACCACCGGAAGCTTTGTGCGTTTTCCACTGTATGCCGAGAAGGCCGAGAGCACAAAAACAAATACAACTCCCATGTTAATCATCACCATTACAAACGGGACTCCCATCTGCCAGAACACCGATCCGAAAAGCACATTTACAACCCATGTTCCAATACTCAATACCAATCCTTGCCAGGCATGAAACTGTACAAAATCTGAATTCCTTTTTAAGAATAATGGAATCAGTACCAAAATGTACGCGTAGCAAAATGCACCGGCAATGCGATCTTCTTCGCTTACCTGGGTTTGCGGCTGATTCGGGTTTTGTGGATCGGGTTGATTCATCTCGTCGAACTTGCGTTTTTTCGAAACAAGGAAATTGCGCAAGCCCTGAAGCGGGATTTTCTTCGGCGCCTCGACTTTTACCTCTTTACCCGATTCTTCTTTTTCGGCCTTCGCTTCGTGGAGTTTTTCATAAAAATGCCGTACCTCCTCGCGCTCTGGAAAAAACCGGAGGATCTCATCACACCCCTTGATCGCCTGATCGATCTTTCCTTCCTGGCTCCATTGTAAGACCCATTCCCACGCCCGGGCGGAAGTCATTCCGTTCTCTGCCTGAAAATTCGTCTCGCGTTCGTCCATTATTTTGCCTGTTTATTGGCTTTTAAGACTTCGAATATCTTTCCCATAATAAAGCTGAGTGATGTAATCGCATCATCATTCGCCGGGATAAAATCGGTATATCCGTCGGGGTCGACATTACTATCGGCAATTCCGTAGACCGGGATTTTTAAGCGGTTCGCCTCGCGGATCGCAATATGATCGCGCATCCCGTCGATGATAAACACCGCATCGGGCATGCGATACATATTTACAATACCACCAAAAGCGACTTCGAGCTTATCGGCTTCTTTTTTTAATTGTGATTGTTCTTTTTTTGGGAACTTGTCGATATCGCCGGTCTCAAACATCTCGCGGATATCTTTTAAGCGACGGATACGGGTTTTAACAGTGTCGAAATTCGTGAGCAATCCACCAACCCATTTATGTGAAACAATAGGGAACCCCGCACTATTGTGGATTTCTTTGAGAATTGTTTTCGTTTGCGGTTTTGTAGAAACAAAGAGAATCACTTTATTCTCTTTTACCATTTCTTCAATGGTTTTGAGCATTCGCTCCATCGATTTTGCGGTTTTCTCAAGATCGAAAATATGAACCCCGCCTTTCTTTCCCCAAAGGTACGGATCCATTTTTGGGTTCCAGCGGCTAACCTTCTGCCCAAAATGACAGGCGTTTTCCGCCAACTCAAGTGGTGTGATTTGTGACATGATGATGATAAAAAAAATCCTTAATCGCAGCTTTCCTTTGATGGGCGATCACTCTTAATGAATGATCAGGATTTTTATCCAAAGGAAAACGGTTTGACATCATTTTATTGATTTTTGGAGAAAAAGCAACTTTTTTTGTCGCAACCACGAAAACCCTTGCCGTACCGACTTTTTTTCGCCACAATGACGTTTGACTTTTTTACGCCCCGTGAGTGAAACGAAAGCGATTGAATACATTTCAGAAACATTAACCACCCTTTTACAAAAGCTGCACTTTCCGTTTAGCAAGGTTGAGGCCGAACTCGAAACCGCGAATATCATCCGCGCGAATATCGAAACCGAAAAAGTCCCGTTTTTAATCGGCACCCATGGCGAACGGATCGATGCACTGCAACACATCCTTAAAAACATCAGCTGGAATAACGAGGAGATCAAACAATATTTTGTGATCATTGATGTCGATAATTACAAAAAATCACGCGAGGATAAATTTATTGGTATTGCCGAAGAAAAAGTAGAGGCCGTACGTGAAACCGGCATTAGCCAAACCATGCCGCCGACCGACGCCTATATTCGCCGCATGGTGCATCTTCACCTTACTCAGCCGCAGTTTGATGATATTACGACCGAAAGCACCGGTGAGGGAGACCGACGACGTTTACAGATCTTAAAAGCCGATTCTGCCGCTGAATAATTTTACATGAAAGCCTCTGCAAAACTCCGATTTGCGTCGCGGATCCTGCTGAGTAAAAAGCAGCGATTTTTTTTCACCGCACTTTCGATCTGCATCGGCGTGGCGATTTTATTCGTGTTTCGTAATTTTAGCGCTGGGCTCGAAAACACCGTACTCACACCTGTTCTTGAGCGATCATCACCAACAACACTTATTGTGCGTGCCGATTTTCGATCGATCGGGTTTTTAACCGGCGAATCAAAAATCGAACAACAAGATATCAACCGAATAAAATCTTTGCCGGGTGTAAAATCCATCGGTCGCCAACTACTACTCGGCTTTCCGAATTCGGTTCGCATCAACCTTTTGGGTTTTGGATTCGACACCGATGCGCCGATATTCGGAGTAGAGCACACGGTGATCGGTGTTGAAGAAGCGGAGTTTAACGGAATCGATCAAGAAGTTCTCCCGATCACCATCTCACCGCGCTTACTGGATCTATTCAACAGCTCATTCGCCGATGCACTCTCGGGCATTCCGCGACTAAAGGAGGAGGATTTACTCAACCGCGAAGCGACGATTATTTTTGGTAAATCATCATTCTTTCGCATCAACCTTAGTAGCCGCGAACCAATAGAACAACAAGCGGCGGTAAAACATGTTTCTACCAAAGTACCGGCGATAGGGCTGGCGGTTCCGCTCGATTATGCCCTTCAGGTAAACCAAGAAGTCGGCGGCACTAAACCAGAAGATGTAGTGTATCATCAACTCTTCTTAGAAGCCGAGAGTATCGAAGATATCCCGCAGATTCAAGAGCAGGTTCGCGCCATGGGATTTATAGTAGAAAACTTCGAAGAACTCGGTGCCGAGATTCGTGCCTTTGCGATGACGATTCGGATTATTCTATTAAGTGCCGCCGGAGCGATTATGGTGGTTGCCTTTTTCGCCCTACTCTCGCTCATCTCGGTGTTCATCCTCGAACAACAAAAGAATATTGGTATTCTACAAGCCATTGGCGCCAAAAAAGGTGATATCGCCAGCATCTTCTTTCTCATCGCCCTTATTATCAGTGGTGCCGGTGTACTTACCGGTGTAACAATCGGGATTGGTGCATCATGGATTCTAAACCCGTATCTCTTGCAAAAACTCCCCGAGCTCAGCTTTTTACCGGGCACACTCTTTCCGATTTCGGCATCATTCACTATCGGACTCATACTCGTAGTTCTCTTCTGCTCAATAGTGTTTGCCGCGTTCCCTATTCGCCGGGCAACCAAAATCGAACCGATCAAAGCTATTTGGGGATGATACGTGATTATTGGTTTTTGTTTTGTTTGGTGATTTGGTTCATTTTTGAGGGGGGAAAAGAATCGATATCACCCCGATATTACACATTTAACCAAACGAATGATACCTTTTGTTTAGTGAAATGGGAAGAGGGTTTTTTCTCCTGTTATGTTGGATATTCTCGTTCACAAAAAAGACCTCCTTGTTGGAGGTCTTTTTTTATGTCGGGCTTCTTCTATCGAATTTTTTTACCGGTTGTCTTCTCCACCGAATCCTTTTTGGGGATCGCTACCCCGGCTTCTTCATTCCTGACTTTTTCGATCGTCTTTTGATGAACGCATTTTTTGTATCTCTGCTTATCGTTCTTATCGCTGATACAATCGGTCTCGGCGGATTTCTTGGAATCGATCCGTGTCTTGATCGTATTCTTGGTAGCGGTTTTGAGGCAATCTTTCATTTTATTGGTGTTCCTACTGTTCTTCTCCATGCAGTCTTCACGTCGCTGCTTCATCCGGTCGATGAACTGGCCGCGTTTTTGAAGCTCTAGATCAATGACATCACGAGCTTCGGTCTTGGTGTCCGGTTCGATTTCGACAGCGGGCTTGGGTGCGGCTCTTTCTTGGCTTAAAACCAATACCGGCGTTAAGCAGAGCAGGAGCAGACCGGCGGAGAGATTGAGGAGGAGGGTGGAATTTTTCATGGTGGGAAGAAGTAAGAGAAATGTAAGGAGCGGGGTCTTAGTGACTGATGGTAACAGGGTTGTCGCTGTAGATTCGGCTCATCGTATTGGTGAGGTCGGCGATCTCGGCGTAGAGGTAGTATACCCCGTCCGGGATGCCGAGGGTATCCCAGAGATAACTGTCGATCTCGGGGCCGTCAAAGGTCATCTCATCGATATAATATGCCGAAGCGGCATTCCCATCTGCGGTCATCAAGAGCACTCCGGAAACAAGGGTTGCCCCTACTATATCGAATGGGATCGTGATCTCGTGCCAAGTATCTGTATCGAGTGTGGTTCCCGGCAGATAACTCGCAAGACTGGTGGCACCGAATTCAGTACCGGTCTCATCGTAGAACGATATCTCAAGGTCTTGTCCACCGGTGGGGCCACCGTTGATAGCGAAGGTGATACCGTCATAACTCGCCACATCTATCGTATTATGATTGAGGTAGAGTCCTGCCCACTGGCCGGTGTGTTCGACTTCGAGCGAGTGTGTGCCACCCGAAACATAAGTGGATGAAATCGCAGTATTCGTACCCCACGACCAGTTCGCCCAACCCGGCTGAAGAGTATCGGCGAAGACGCCATAGATATTCAGGTCATCCTCATCTAAGTCGGCGACGATTTGCGTACCATCTCCCCCGGTGTTATCCGTATCGTAGTAGAGGTCGATCGAAGCATTATCATCCGGGTCTTCATCCGTCCAAGTAATCTCGAATTCAGCATCAGCAGTGTCGCCGGTGCCATCCGGTTCCACGAACGAGAATGTCGGTGCGACATTACTGTTGATCGTCACCTGATGGGTGCTGTAAGCGGTTACCGGTTGGTTAGTGCCATCATCGATCACAGCGTAGAGGTAGTAGCTGCCATCAGCAACAGCTGTCGTATCCCAGTTGTAATAGTCGATTTCACCGCCGTTGAAGCGGATATCATCGAGGAAATAGTACGGCTGTACGGCACCGTTCGCATCTTGGAAGAGGATGCCAGAGACCATCGTTTGGCCGATGCCTGGGAGTGGGATCGAGATATCGTACCAGGTATCGGGTTGCAGGGTGCCACCCGGGACAAACGATGAGAGCTGCTGCCATGCGAATTCGATGCCGTTCTCATCGTAGAACGCGAAGTTGATATCCTGTCCAGCGGTAGGACCACCGTTGATGCGGAAGGAGAAGTCGGTATGGTCTTGCACCGAGAACGCTGTCGTATTGAAATAGAGACCACCCCAAGCGGCGGTGTGCTCGACTTTCATCGTGTCGTTCTCTTCGGTAAGGGTGGTATCCCACGACCAGTTCACCCATGCCGGCTCCAAGGTGTCATTGAAGACGGTATTCGAGGTGGCACTGGTGTCTTCCGAAAGTGCATCGATGATCAAAGTGCCGTCTTCACCAGTGTTATCGGTATCGTAGTACAGGGCAATAGAAGCATCATCATCCGGGTCTTCATCATCCCAACGGATAGTGAAGTTACCGGCTCCGTTGTCATCGACGCCATCCGGCTCGATGAATGAGATGGTGGGTGATACGCTCCCGGTTGAGGTGAAGCCAGTCAACGGGATGGTGAGTGTGGGGGTATTCGTATCATTACTGTTGATGGTGAGATCAGCGGTGAAGTTGCCCTCGGCTTCGGGCGCAAAAGCGATCTCGATACCACATGTCGCCTGTGGTGCGATATCGCCGGTCGTACAATCTTCGTTCTGCATCGGGAAAACGGTATTATCACTCGAGGTCACCGACGTAACGCTGAGATCGTCTCCACCGATGTTCATGATGGTGAAGTTATGGAGTGAAGAAGAGCCGACCGGTGTTCCCGGAAAGTCATAGTTCGTCGAAGATGGTGAGATCGTCACAGCTCCAGCCAGGTTCACGGTAAAGCTCGCGATATCACTGAAGATAGTGCCTTCGGCAGTGTCAGCGGCGACTTGCCAGTAGTAGGTATCAGCGGTTAAGCCAGATGTGGCATATGAGGTGTTGGTGATGCCCGTTGCTTCTAGGGTGAGATTACCGGCGTCGGTACCCATATACAGGTCATACCCGGTTGCACCTGTGCCGATGAACGACCACTGCAGAGTGACATCACCAGAGGTCACCGTCGAGCCCGGAAGTGGCAGGTTGAGTCTTACCTCCAGCTCGAAGCTGTCGCTGTAGCCAGTGAATTCAGCCGAATTCCAGAATGGGCTTTCCCCATCAGAAGCCTCCATGAAAAAGACGGTGGCGATGTCATCCTCTTCGGCGATATAGATCTCTTGATCTGTTTGACTAAAATCAAGTAATGACGAGGCGACCATGTCCTCATGCATCGTGAAGACGCCATTGAAGATTGCATGATAACCATGCTCATTAGATTCACCTTGTTCTGTGACAACATAGAAAAGATGGTAGTCACCGGCATTATTCTGAACGACCTTTGAGGCACGGACATCGTTGCCGCTGGACACCTTGTCGGTGATCGGGACGATATCTGTGACCATGGCGGTTGCAGTGGTGTCATCAACGACGAATGCCACGTAATCAATATCATACCGTGAGGAATGGTATTTTCGGTGGATGATGTGATATTCATCAGGTGCATTGCCCGCGAACATCTTTTGGGCGTATGGATAACCTAATCGGGCAAATTGATGGTCTTCCCAGTCATCTAGGATGGCTGCTTCGTTAACAAAGGTATTCGTCGCAAGAATCGTTGCCAAATCGGCTTGCGAGGTGATACTCGACAGCCAGCGATAGCGGGTTGGATCTGTCGGGTCATCCTCGACGATCAAAGGGAGTTTGGCAGCATCCTCAGTGTAGGCATCGAGTATGGTTTTGGGGATCCAGGGGGTGACGATCGGAATCGGATTACCCCAAGTACCGGCAGATTTCTTGAGGAGGTATGATTCTGGCTGACTGCCGGCATCATACCAAATCAATGGCTCATTATCCTCTGTCAACATTTGAATCTTTGATACTGGGTGCTGGGTAAGGGTTTGGCGAGGTGTCCAAGTACCGCCGTTCGGTCGCATGCGATAACGCAGCAGGCTATCGCCCGATTGACTAACATAACTATATCCTTCACGCCAAACGACATGGATATCTCCATTGGCGGTCATTACTACATCCTGGGTTTTGGAAGAGGTATTGTCATTGGAGATCTGTTGTTGTTCTGCTAATACTCCGTTAGAGACACGGGCATAAAAGATCTCTGCGTTATCTAATCCGGCATGTCCACTGCCATACTGACGAGCGAAGGTTATTAGAATATCATCATTCTCCGGTTGCCGCACATTGAAGCTACGATATTCAATCCGATTGCCCGGCACATAGCTATCACTCTTGATCATCACCGGAGTAGACCATGAACCACCAGTGTATCTCTTGTAATAGATGCCATCGGTATAGTAGTTCTCATTCGTCCAATCGTATTGCTTGTAGATAATATGTAGGGTTGTATCCATAGAACCGAATACACCATATAAGTACTGGTCAAAATCTGTCTGACGAGCAAGAAAGTTTGCCGCTGTTGGTTCTCCCCAGCGCTCACTGACACCTGTGTTATCGACGATCTCAAAGGTATCTGAAGACACTACGGTGCAGACATTGTATTGATCACACGCCTCAAGGCTTACATAAGCGCCGGTTGTGACATAAAGGGTGTTCGCCGGCATCTGGTAGCTATATTGTCCATCGGCGGGATTCAGGTCACGCGCGATCGTCTTCTCTTCTCCCTCATAGTGGAGGACGACCTCTTTGATGTTGGTGATAGGGTTCTGCGAGGTCAGTTGCCAAGTAATGGCATGACTCTCATCAAGAGCCCATTCACCACCTGTCAGGCTCGGTATCGTGACTTGCCCTTCGGCACCGCCCCCTTCAACGAGCTCGAACGAGCCCCACTCTAATTCTGTAGAACGGTTGCCGCGGTAATCAACGGCGATCGCTCGCAGGTCAAAGCCTTGTCCGCTTAGTGAGCTGGGGATATACCACGGGATAGTAGCAACATTGCCTTCCATCTCATTAGAGCCGAGATAGAGCCAAACCCCTTCGACGGGATCGTAGTAGTGGATATCGACCTCGCGGATGGCCGTCTCATCGCTGGCTTCGACGAGGATCTCGATCTCCCGGTCATTTGGAATCACCGCACCCGGCTGATGACCGATGACCGAAATCGAATTAACGGTAGGAGGAGTATCATCTTCTTTGAGGTGGGTGAATACCCTGCGGGTTGTTGTACCACCATCGGGTACCCAAGCTTGGCGAATGAGTTTCTGGTAAGCATCATGATCGATCCACATAGCAGTAGATCCGTTCGGATGGCCTTCAATGATATACGCACCATCTTGATCTGTGGAAACGTTTACAAAACCATGACCTCTTAGGCTGGTCTGATAAGGCATCGAGAGATGATCAAGTGTTACAGTGCCCTGAATCGTACCAGTAACAGGATCTCCGCCTTCAGGGCTGATCACAATATCAGAGGTAATCGAATCAATAAACCAAACAGTATCATCGTTATTGTCACGCACTCCAAGCGTCATATCATATTCTTGCCCATGAACGAGCACCGGCTCTCCTTCTTCGGTGGTGATATCGGTGATAAAGGCGCCATCCCACGTCGTATCAAACTCTGTACCGCTCCAATTCCCGGTTGAACCCTTCTCTCGAATCATCAGCACATATTCTTTGCGATCAGGATCGGCTTTATTATGGGTTCGAACGTTAACACCCATCTCACCTGCACTGTTCAGTTCATAAAAAGTGAAGTAGAGAGGGACGGCTGGCACTTGGTTGTCATCTTCTGCAAAAGTAAACTGCTCGGTAATCCAGTTGTCATCGCCATTATATTCATCCGGCGTTTCCACGAAATAGGTAACCTTGACATCGCCCACCAGCCGCTTCGAAAACGTATCAGAATAGGTTTTAGTGAACGAGCGTGTCGCGCCGGGAGCCATTACCGTCGTAAAGACTGACGGGTTGAAGCGACTTATATCATCAAAAAACAAATGATAGGTTCTTCCCATCTGCGGAGCATACCCCCGATTCGTGATGTATGATTTCAATGTAAACGAATCCCCTTGTTTTAAGGGTGTGGTAGCTTCTATTGAAGTGAAAACGATATCCGGTCTCGCCATCCCTTTCAAACCGGCGATCGTCCCGAAGATCGAACCATCGTAACTCCCGAAGGCGTCTTTACGATAGCGCAAACCATCGAAAAGCTCGTCTTGCAATTCGGCATCGCGCTGGTATTCACGGAGATTCGCCAAGAAGAGCAGGTCGTCACTGACTCCTGATGAATCGAGGAGGGAGAGGCTCAAAGGGCTGTAGCGTTCGACGAGGAAATCGAGCATCCGGTTGGCTTCATCGAGAACAAAATATTCGGTACCATTAAGAGTAAAGCTTGTGCCTTCGTAATATCGGAAATGCTCAATCGCGAGATTCATCAGGTAGTAATTGGGGCTTGTGTCGTTGCCAGTGGTGATGCGACCATCTGCTTGAATACGGGAGACGACGTAGCGCAAAGCGCCAGCAATCGTGATATCTTCTTGAGTAGTGATCACCGCGAATGCTTTGGCTGCCAGCAAAGACGATTCGATATCACTATCATAACCGGAGTGGAGCCCGAAACCGCCATCAAACGGGCTTCGGGCTTCCATCAGCTCGTCGAGCAATGGTTGGGCATCGGTGCCTTGCGAGTGGAGTACGAGCGCCTTGATGGCGAGTTCACGGGTGTTCTGCGGAGTGGTATTCGTTAAGAAACTGATCGCATTCGCGTAGTAGTCGGTATCGTCCATCCCGAATTTCGAGAGGGTAAGGGCGAACTCATAGGTCGTCTCGATGATACGGGTGTCACCGATACTCCCGTCTTCATTGACCTGGCTTGAGAGGTAGAACAGGGCGTGCTCAACCGGATGGGACTCGATACCGTCGTAGTAATCGATCAACGGTGTCGTCGGTACGCTCATCGCCGTAAAGCCGCCTTCGGGGTTAGCGCGGGTGGATTTCTCCAGGATCCCTTTTTTATAGCGTTCGAGCTTCGCCTCGCTCTCAGCTGCTTGCGGATCTTCCTCAAAGCCGTCCGTCGCTTGTTCCTCATCCTCACTCAGCTTTTTGAGCTTCCCCTTCGGGATCTTCTTGACCTTATCGGCTTTGATGCGGGGGAGGTCTTCATCGGCGAGGTGTTTCGATGGTTTCTTATCGATGCCCCTTGCTCTATCGGATGGTAAGCGGGAGAGCTTGTCTTTCAGTTCCATTTCCAGCTGATCGCTCAATTCAATATTCTTCTTCGGTTCTTTGCCGGGCTTATCCTTCACGCTCCTCTGCTTGATGTCTTTCACCGCCTTCTTGATCTCTGCCGGAACCCGATAGTAATCCATCACGTCGTCATCGCTGAGGCGTGATTTTTTTGGGGTGAGGTTGGCAATACCCTCGCGATCACCAGCTTCTTCGAGTTTATCGAGTTCATGGAGGTACGCTTCGATATCCCGGGGGAACACTCGTTCTTCATCCCAGTCGTATTCGCTCCATTTTTTAGTGCGTTGCACCGGTTTCTCCGGTTTGGTGATCGGCTTACCGGGCTTTTCTGCACGGATTGGCTTTTCTTTGGTAATAGCCGCCTGTGGTGTGGCGGCAAGCGCAGAGAGCGGTATCTGCACTTGGGTGAAGAGCAGAGCGACCGCGCAGGTACCGGCTGCGAGAGGTTTGAGGAGGTTCATGGGGAGGGAGGAGAGAGGAAAAAAATAAGAAATTAGCAAATAAATGAGTACTTATCCACACTGCCAATCAAACAAAACTTCGGAAAAATCCGCTTGCTTTAGCCTGTTTATATCAATGAAAAAATTACCAGTTCCACAATCGCCCCAGCATATACCAGCTTCACGGTCGGAACTCATCTGAAAAAGTAGTATGTAGTCATCCCTATTCGAAATACTCGATCGTGGATCATGACCTTGGTAGAAAGATGGATAACCGCCGATTTTATGAAAGTTATGTGAAAACTCTTTATAGTAAGTCTCACAAAGAGAATGATCTTCGCGTAGCTTATTCAATGTTCGATAGTATTGTAAGTATGGCATTTGTTCTCGCCGCACCATTTCGATACGATAATCGTCAAGTGAGATTGGTTCATTGATTTTCTCAAATGATAATTCACATGGTTTTAACAGTGGGAACCCATAATCGATATGTTTATCAGTGTTCTCGAGTGGTCGATAATATGGAAATTCAGTGTGGAGCTGTGATTTATCTTTGATGACTTCCGGAAAGTACATCACACGGAAATTATCTTGGCAGAACTGGTCTTCTGACTTCCGGTCGAACTTCATGCCATACATTTCTGCATCGGGCTCACCATAGAACTGAAGGATGCCTTTCGTGGGAAAGTATGGTAATTCTGGTATTTCTTCAAAGTTAAGCTGAGCGAACAGCATGAGTGGTTTTCCAGAATCATTTGCGGTGGGATACTCGACGCCGTCTGGCAGATAGGGATGACCATAAAACTTACTTTGCCAAAGAAGCAAATTTTTCTCAGGCACAGGTATTATTTTAAGAGCAGGTTTGGCAGTAGAACTGATCGCTTCTTCATATTCACGTAATACTTCGGGTACGGCGACCGAATATGATTTCTCTAGATGTAGATCATTCTTGATAAACTCAGCAATCTGCTCAGCATTAAGAGCTTTAGCAGAAGAAAATGCCGACTGTAGTTTTTGCATGATACCCATGGATCAATATTTGAAATAATAATGGCTTACCAGTAAATCACTCTCTCCTCAGGGGGCATGGTGCCAGCACGATAGCGCTCGAACTGGTCTTTCCACCTGCCTTTTATCTCAGAACGGAATTTATTGAGAGCTTGTTGATTATCATCTTGTATAAGGATTTTTTCGAGGGTGTCATCAATACCCTCGAACATTTTATACCGCCATTCGGTCAGAAATAATTCTCTTTCCATCCGTGTTGCACGCAAAGAGTCTGCTTGAAGATTACTTTCGTCATACAATACTTCCGTAGTCGCTATCGGCACATACCTTAACATTAAACCTGAGCTTTCTAGCCTATCTTTGAAAGATTTACTGCAATAAACATAAGAAGCAGTAAAATCTCGGAATACTTTATGATCATAATATTCTAAAAAGTCTGACCTAAAAACTCGTTTGCCATGTATATGACCATCCGTATATCGACTATTTTCTAAATCACATTCATAATCACTTAGTACTGGTAACCGTAATCTCATTGTTAAATAACGCCTCTCTCCTTCAACCTTGATTGGGTAAAAATCAAAAGGAACACCCTCGGATTCCATAAAATCCTTAAATTTTTGTGAAGTGCACCAGAGGTGCTTCCCCCCAACTCTTTCTGCATCATATCGCTTTTCAGAGTAAAGACTAAACAGCTCTAATTCAGTATTCTTATATTTTTCAGGATTTGACTGAAGATACATACTGAACAGAAGTTCTCGTCGTATTTGCGATGGAATAATCTCTTTATACATATCATACATTTCAGGGGGTGGGGTATATACCCGAGGGTAATTACCCTTTATTATGCACAGTCGTAATTCGTATACCATCGATTGGTCGGCATTAGAATCTGGGTTTTTCATAGCTTAATCGTATAAATGTTGGGTGTTTCGAATTGCATCTAATAAATCCTTATTGCTTGCATCGAACCAGCTGTTATTCGGGGGTTCAAACTCATTACGAAGCAATTGTTTCCTAATCGCATTTAGTTCATTTTCAACGCCTTGTCTTGTAAAACGATTTTTTGCCTTTAGACCTTCCAGTCTGTTGTATATTTCATCATAATAATCAGGGCGATGACCACCTGGATGTAAACCTTTCGGTAAAACTACTCCATTCCTACCGTAATCTAAATCAAATTTTCCAGGTCCTCCGAATAAATCATCCAAATCACTTATCAATTGCTTTTGCTCCGGTGTTGCGCTTATACCATTCCTAAAATAATGTGGCACTATGTGATGTGCGTTTGGCTTCCAGTCCTCACCCCGAGACTCCCATATATCAAATGTTTTCTGAAGTTTTTTCGAATTAGTGCCGTAGATTGCCATTATTGATACACCCAGCTTACCACTAGGGTCATATACTAGTTTTTTCGCCTTACTGGCTTTGAGTGCTGCCCTAAAAAAATTGATGCCCCCTTTCGCGGGCACAATAACTTGAACAGTCTCGCCTACTATTCGACCCATGAGATAAGAGCGTCGTGCAGCACATGTCGCACTGTTATATTCTTGCCGTAATTGCGCAATCGCATCATTCGTTACATATTGTGTAATCTCAAAGAATAAGCGTATGTCAAATTCTCTGAAAAATAATACTGCATCATCAAAGTGTTCTACTGTGCTTTTTGCTGCAAGCTCTATTAAAAAAGCTTCAGGTCTTAGCCCAAGGTTATATAAGGCTATCCAATCGTTCGGACTCCAGTTTTCATATATTTCATGATATATGGCTGCCCCTAATTCCCCAATTCCTGAAAACGTAGACTCTACAGAATCAAACACTCCGACAAATAGAATTACTCTCGCAACCGCACCTTTTATCGTAGAACCATTATCTACATTACCGGGAAGTTGATCCAATAAACCCCATAAGTTGTTTTCACAATCAAAATTGCGATAATTATGTACTTCAGCCGCTGATGACTCACTGCCGTTCCAAACAAGTTCTTGGTCTTTACCCCAGCTTCCCTCCTCAAAGAATTGATGATGTTGACCTTGTAGATAGTCAGTGCTGGGGTCACCTTGGGGGAACCCTAGACTACCTCCAGTCCCACTATTTGACTGATGAAAATCGGTGAAGTTAGCATAGGTAAAGTACGTCCATCTTTTTTGATACCAGTCATAACTATATATTTGTCCATTAGCGAAGTTCTGGTAATAGCGGTCTGCATCCAACACCATGTTTGATGGTGCCGCTTGGTCACGATTTCCGGTTGGGAAGCCGATATTTTTATATACCTCACTATCATTCAGCTTCGTCAAGATATGACCATACACAAGGTATGCTTGACTCTGATTGGTTTCGGAAGGTGAGTAGTATGCCTTTACCCATTTATCAGCGTCAGAACATAATCCAGCAAAGAGATGCTCATCGCAATTACTCGACTTCCCATCCCAAGAATAGGTTCTCAGTGCTTTATTGAACTTAAAGCCGCCATGATCCCATTGCAGACCTTCTATTTCAAAGGTATGTGGTTCACCACTAGGAGTATAATCATCGAATGCATCTTTGATCGCTGTTTTGATCTGCTCTCTGCCAACCCAGTAGTCATAATAACCATCTTGTTGTGGACTATAGAACTTGGCTCCATTCGTGGCGATTGCAACAACATGGTCAAAACCGGCGATGCTTGGTTGATACCTTGGCTTGAAGCAAGGTACTCCATAAGCATCATCCCAGCTTGGCTCTTGCATAATGCTATCCCGATCTTCATTCGTGATGTTGCATTTTATGTCCCCATAATCGCGTAAATCCCCACTTGGGTTTTGGATGGAAAAATAGTTTCCATCAGGGTCTTGTGACCTCTGGTATGCGTATAAGCCAAGCCATAAAGGATTGGTCGTGTCCATGGCAATCATATCGTCCGTGATCCAGCCTCCATTCTGCACCTGTTCTCCAATCGCAAAACGGGCACTCGCCTCATTCAGTTCATACGAAACATATAGGATTCCGCTGAATTCACCATCGGTTACCGGCTTATCGGGTGTGATAATCGTATTGCCGTTCTGCACATCGGCATGCATGTTCGCCTTGGTGTTCGCCGAAAGGCTAAGAGTATCGATCACCGATTCGTTAGCACTGGTGATAGTATGGATTGTGTATTCAGTGGGGTTTGCGTAGGCGAGCTGCATTCCGGGAACAGTGGAAATCGCATCCATGCTCGTTATATCTGTAAGGATTTTTGCTTCATCATAGGAGGCTTGTAAGCCCCAAAGGAAAAGAAGGTCTGTATCATGATTGTTATAATTCCCTCGTCGTGATGAACTTATAAAGTACATTCCTGCATCAATACTTAATCCACTTGTCTCGAAAGTTGTTGCATCGCCATCAACAGGGTTCAAGTCTCTCACCTGTTTTACAACCGCCTGTGAGAAATGCACATTTACTCTGCGGTCGAGTATGTTTGAGAGTAAATCGAGATTTTGTAAATTTCGTCGGAGATATTGACGGGCTATTTCTGCATTGCCTTCAAGGAGAATGTGGGAATACACATCAGGATCTTCATCAGGGGTTATGTCGAGGTCTTCATTAGGTTCTATCGTTGAAAGTGAGACGTGAATGCCAGCGACATTCCCTCCATGTACAAAAGTTTGATTGCTAGTATCAGCCGTTGTTTGCCCCGGAAGGAAATAATCTGTCTGAAGGATAAGCAACTCACCAATATTTACAGTATTTGTTGTCGTATAAACCTCGGTGCCATCATTCAGTGCAGGAACAAGATCGACAAGCGCTGGAGGTGTTGCGTAAATACCACCATAGGATTGGATCGTATTGGTATCTGTTTCCGTTGCACCAAGATAGAACAGGTCCAATGAAGTGTTGTCGACCGCAACTCCGGGCAGCGTCTCTTCGAATACCACACTGCCATCAGCCTCTCGCAATACAGAAAAGCGGATTTTGACCTTTAATGAATCTGGCAGCTCGGCAAAAACGGCATCTTCTGACAATAAGAAGTAAGGAGTTGTGGCAGGGATAATCGGTTTGGTTTGAGAGCTGAGCTGATGTATCGATTGGTATGCCGGGTCGGTGATGTCCTTGCCGGTCTGGCTCTGCAGATCTTCGGCGTATTTCTCCAAAGGGGTGAGGTCGCCCTGGTATTGCAAATAGCTGTTCAAAAAGGCGATGGTGTCGAAGTTCGCCGTATTGTGGACGATCTCGTTTTGGATGTGGGTGTATTCAGAGATAAGAGGGTCAACGGGCAACCAGGCGAGCTCGGGGTGCTCGGTGATCACCGCATCGATGTCCTCGGAGAAATCGAGCATGTTGCGGTAGTTACCCGCTCTGTCGTCGTAATCGTAATACGCTTCAGCATACACCCAGTCGAGGGAGAGATGCTCATCATTGGAAAAGTCATGAGTGTCGATGTTTTGCACCGGAACTCCATATGAAGAAAAAACTGGAACTTTATTAATCCCGAAGGTGTAAAAAACGGTACGTGTCTCCTCGACTCCGAGCAGTTGTTGCAAGGTCTCGACACGAACAATGATTTTGGCCATGCGATAGCGAGCAGGGATTCCCGAAGCACGCAAGAGAGCGATTTGCAATGAAGCGGTATCGACATCGTTACAGACCTTTTGGGCTAAGCAGCCGACAGAACCTTTCTTAGCTCCGTAATAAGGCTCGTAGTGGATGTTATCGCGCAAGTAGGCGTAGATCTTGGCGGGATTCTTGTCGAGTTCTTCGGCGAGCTCGGCAATCTCCATATTGATTACGACTTGCGCATCGTCCTCGGTAAGATGCTGCTCGGTGAC